>CAYUIZ010000032.1:0-26885 GCA_964444885.1 uncultured Sphingobacteriaceae bacterium
GGGAAAACCTTGAACTGCAGTCAAATGGAGCTTTTCTGAATAATCGAACTCAGGTTACTAATACGAATCTAATCAATTACGCCAACCTGCATACTCATGGGATTGATGCTCAAATCACCTCTCGGAACTTGCAAGGTAGAATACGTTGGCGGAGCAGCTTGCTGATCAATTACGTCCGCAATGAGATTACGCATTTCAACACCGGGGAACAGACGACCTTCAGCGCATGGTTTGCGGGAACGCCACCACCGGTGATTGGGGTAAGCAGGGATGTCGTATATGCCCTGCCGTGGTATGGACTAGACCATGAAACAGGCTATCCAGTGGTTTATCTGGACGGTGAGGCGAGCATGGACTATCAAACCTACTACAATAGTCGTACTGTGGAGGATTTGGTCATAGCTGGGGTAAGGATACCACCTTTCCATGGCTCATTACGGAATACGCTGGAGTGGAAGGGTTTCTCACTCGACTTCCTCATAGCTTGGCGGACAGGACACGTATTCCGTAGGGCGTCGATGAACTCTCGGAATGAGTTTAATGCTATTTACCACTTGGACTATTTCAAGCGATGGCAACGGCCCGGAGACGAGCAGCATACTAATGTTCCTGCGTACAGAGAGATAGGGCATTCTATACCATTATCTGGGCCGGTTTACAATAGTTCCGAAGCACTTATCACGCGGGGCGACCATATCCGGTTACAAGATATGAATTTCAACTACTTAATATCGGGAAAGCAGTTGGGAAGGGGGCCTATCCAAAACATCCGGATATATGCCTACGCCCGCAACCTAGGTATCCTATGGCGGGCCAATCGTAATAAGATCGACCCGGACTACCCCGGTGAGAGCTTCACTGCGCCCAAGACATTAGCGCTAGGATTAAAACTGGATTTTTAAGGCCAGGGATGATAAACTAAGGGTTGATTGCTCGCCACTAAAACTATTCAAAAATGAAAACATTACTCTATTTTATCTTCGTCGTCGCGCTGTATGCGTTCTCTTCCTGCGGAAAGGAATTCCTCGACATTAAAAGAAATGCCAATCAAGTAGTACCACAGACCATAGCGGACTACCAAGCAATATTGGATTGGAATGCGGTTATGAACCGAACAGCTTCTTTCACATTAGCATGCCTCGGTACGGATGAGTATTATATCACGGACGCGGTATGGAATTCTATATCGGGCGCCAATATTTATCAGAAAAACGGATATATATGGGCAGAAGATGTGTACGAAAGTTCAGAAGCCCCCGATTGGAATAATGCCTATCAGCGCATACTATATGCAAACATGGCCTTAGATGTGGAGAAAATCACACCCTCCGCAGAAGAGCAGGAGGCATGGAATACTGTGAAAGGACAGGCGCTTTTTCATCGCGCCTGGGCATTTTACCAGTTAGCGCAAAGCTTTTGCAAACCATATAATGAAAATACTGCCGATACCGACTTAGGTATACCTATCAAGCTGGAGTATGACGTGTCGGTTAACGTAAGGAGGGCAACACTTCGTGAAACCTACGATCGAATCTTGACCGACTTGCATGAGGCATTATCCCTGTTGCCCCAAGTTGTCCTAACGAATTTCAAGCCATCGAAAGCAGCGGCAAACGCATTGTTAAGTCGTGTTTACCTAGAAACGGGCGATTATGGCCTTTGCCTACAGCATGCAACTAATGTCCTGGGGGATGTAGATGGCTTGTTGGATTACAATACGTTAGACTTGACGCAATATTTGGCATTCTCAAACTATCTCAATGGCGAAGGTAATCCTGAAGTTATATTCTATAACCACACGGCTTCTGGCACCGCGCTGGGAATAACACGTTTGTTAGTGGACACAGCACTTTATGCGATGTATGATGATACGGACTTAAGAAAAAGGGTGTATTTCGATGACGCATACCAGTATACTGGTAGATATAGTGGTGGGAGTAATCTGTTCACTGGCTTAGCGGTAGACGAGATACTTCTCAATCGGGCTGAATGCCTAGTTCGTCTAGGTAGTTATAGCGATGCGTTGGCGGATATCAATAAATTGCTTATTCACAGATACGAAACGGGAACCTTTAAGCAAATAATCGAAAGTAACCCACGTCGACTGCTGAACATGGTATTAACGGAAAGACGTAAAGAGCTTTATATGCGGGGTACGCGATGGATGGACCTTCGACGCCTAAATCAGTACCCGGACTTTGCCACGACCTTGGTACGGGATATTAATGACTCGCGGTACGAATTGCCCCCTGGGGACGACCGGTGGGTATGGCCTATACCTGACAATGAGGTTATATTAAACGGATTACGACAGAACCCGAGATGAAACCAAAAAGCCATGGCGGATAAGTTTCTTCCGCCATGGCCCATATGATGGCACGTTGCCTAATTAAATTACACCTTGATTAGGATTGTATTCTAGTCAAAAAAACGACTCTCCAATATCTCAATCAAACCCAGGTTGTCCAACGAATCCGCCTCAGCAACAGTTGTTGGCACCTCATTGTGTGATTTCATATCAATTTGGATTGCACAGATTGTTCCGTCCTCTTCATCGCAAGGAAAAACAGGTTCCTCATCCAGTGCGCCTTCGATCCCTTGGTTTTCTGGGTTATCATGTTCTTCTTCGTCATCGATAATAGTCACCTCATACCATTCAGCTTGTCGCATTTCGGTCGTTGCGGTGAATCCTACCGCCACAAAAAACGCCAGCAGTAACACGGCTACGCCGGTGACATCGAGTTTTTTAAATAATGTTTTCATAATTGAAACGTATTTAAAGGTTAGCGTGCGCACGATTTACCCAGGCCCGTGTACATGGCCTGCTGGCGAACCGCCCCTTATTGCTTGTGGTCGCCAGGCTACTCCAAAAATGTAGGTGTGCGGGGGAAGCGGGCACCCCGCTAGTTCGTTTTCATCTCTTACCCATGCTCACCTCCTTCCTGCGGGCATCGGGGTTCGCGAAATCCCCGTGCCGGCTTCTATGGGCCAGTACCATCGCGATGCATCCAAGGATGACAAAAAAGCTATTGAATAGTAAGTGTTCCGCATGCCCCATGCCGCTGAGTATGCCCCCGCAGGCACAGGGGATGGCGCCAAAGGCACGGCTTAGCACCAGTGCCAAGTACGCCGTAAGAAGTGAAATCAAAGCGAGGGAAGCCCGCAACCCCCATAGTCGCAGCCGAGGAATCAGTAACAAAGCGACGATGCCAAGCTCGAGCAACGGGACCAGCCAAAACAGGATGTCGCCCATTCCGTCGGGGAACGGTTGCTTGTGCATCTCCGCCCGGCTAGTGTTCCAGTTGATGAGTTTTATGCTCCCTGCATATCCCCAAAGGGCGGTGAATGCGTAGGCGATTAATCGTATGGTTCGGGCGTTGTTCATCGTGCTTTGTTTTTATGTCTCAAAATCCATAAAAGCAAAAAACGGGAAAAAACAACCCGCCTACAGTTCACTATTGAACTGTTTGTAAATAGTGAGGCAGTCCAGTCCGATTGTGCGGGGGAGTTAGGCTTGTCCGGCACGCATTGATTTGCCCGAGCCTTAGCAGGGAGATGTTTTGAGCGACTGGGGCATTTGGAGACCTGCGCCCCTGTCAGTTGCGCGGCCTAGTCGATATCCAGGTCATGCTTATGGAGGAGCCCGCGGAGGTTGAGGGCTGAAAACCGGGTTTTTTTCATTTTGTTCCGCTCGGGGTCTATGCTATAATTTATCGCCGTCCTCAAATCCGCTTTATCGAGGATGGTGTTTTCAAAGTTGGCAGCAGACAAGTCGCACTCCAGGAATTGTGCGCCGGTCAGGTCTGCTTCGGCAAATTCCACCTCTTTCAATGTACAATGTTTGAAGGCTGTTTTCCTGAGCTTGGCCCCATGGAAATTGCTATAGTCCAAATGGCAATTGGCAAAAGTTGCGGAGAAAGCAAACGGGTTGCATTGCGTGAACGCCATGCCCAGCATTTTGCACCCCACGAATACCGCGTCCCTAAACCCAGCGCCTTCAATATCCGCCATCGAAAAATTACATTCGACAAAGGTGCAGTGTTCAAAATCGATCCCCTTTAAGTCGCTCTTGCCGAAGTCGCATTTGGCAAATTCACAGTGGATAAACTCACGGTTCCGCAGTTGTTTTCCGGCGTAATCAATCGCTGAAAACTGTTTGTCTTGGTGGGTGATGGTTTCTTCCATATTCGTATCATTGGGAAGCAAAACTACCAAAAAAGACGCAAGGAAAAGCGATTCGCCTGAGGTGGGGCAGGCTCCTCCCTATCGCTGCCGCGTGCGTGCATTATTGCGCGCAGCGGCAGCGCCTGCCTGTTGCTCTCGCTTCGAACTGTTGGGAAAAACCAATTATTGCCGCCCGCTAAGCAGACGCAGTTTGCCGCAACGATTTAGCGGTTGGGCGCCTCAGCGCCCTCCTTTTTTTAACCATTCTTTGCGGACATGGAAAAGCCGGGTCCGGCCCACGTTGATAAAATCCGCTTGTTGCTCCGGGTCAGTCAGCGGGCCGAGCTGGGGGAAGGATGCCATAAATGCGGCGTACCGGCCATAGGCCGTGGCGTGTTGCAGTACTTCTCGCAACCGCTCACTGCGGTCGATATGGTGTTGCTTGAGGATATGCAGCAGTTCGCTGACCTCGGCAAATCGTTCCTTGGCCTCGCGCATGCGCAGGGCGGGGATGCGCAGGATGATGCTTTCCCGCAAAAACTGGATGTAATGCCCGGATTTTCTCGGTGTGTACAAATGCCGTACCCCGGCAAACCCCTGCATGGGCAGGGCAAACCAATGGATGCGGCGGCGCGCAGTTTGGTCGAGCGCGTAACCGCAGGCGAGCCCCTCCAGCACCATGCACCAGTAAGGCATGCGCTCGTCGGGGCGCATGAAGAAGTCGCCCTTGGCGTAGCGCCGTACCTCTCCATGCTCGGCTAGGTAGGCTACGGCCTGGTCGGGCAGGAGTATATGGCGGCGGTAGTAGGCAAAAAATCGTTCCATCGCGTAGCCGTATGTGCCTCCTCGGGGAGGCGGTTAGTTGAAGTGGAAAACGGGAGGTTGTGAAAATCGCCCAGTTTCGGGGATCGAATATGCAAATTCAACAGGTTACTTCCGCGGTGTCCGGCTATAAGGCAACTACCTCAGGTTGAACGCTTATTTGCTAGGGGTGAACCTTGATTTGGGGGCAAATCCCGGGGCAAGGCACACTTTGTGGCAATTAAACGGCATTACGCCGGGTGTTTTCTTGCTGCCTCCATTTTTCTTGCAGTTTAGCTCTTCGGTTACCGAAAAACTTCGCAGGCCTATTTTGAAGTCGGAACTGCCCGGTCCGCGTCCGGGCGCTATGGTTTAACCCGTTCAAACACATTTGAAAATGGAACATCTCATGTTTTTGGAACTGATCGACGTACTCTCGACCGCTCCCCTGACACTGGAGCAACTATCCGCTGAGTACGCCATCTTCCCGAAAGAGCAAAAGTGCAGCCGCTCGATTTAAGGCGGCACTGGAGGCGGCGATTGCCCGCCGCTTCCTTTTCTTTGCTTTCCTACTTGCACGAACGGGCCGAAACACCCTAACCCATGAACACACATGAACAACCCGGGAATCGGCCAACAATGCCGGCAGGCATGCACGCGCGCCACTTTGCGTTTTACAGTGCCAACCTGCAAAAATTGTTGCCAGAATTACCCTATGCACAACACGAAAAACTATTTGAAGAAACCGTAGGTTGCCTGCAACGCGCCTGCAACGATGCGTTGCACCAGGTTTGGCTCGATACGCAAAAATTTGACGGGTTGCAGGCGTTGCTTGCCGCGACGCCCGGCATTATCGCCACCTACCACACCGGCCCTTACCGCTTGTTGCCGATGTGGCTGGCCAAGCAGGGGGTGCCGCTCACGCTGCTGGTATCGGCTGACGTCGAGGCAAGCGAGGGAACGGGTTATCACGCCTGGTATAGCGATATCGGCAAAGGCGCAAGCGAAGAGGGGTTCGCCATACTGGAAGCCGAAGACCCGTTGGTCGTCCGCAAGATGGCACGCGCCCTCGCTAAGGGCCACTTCCTGCTGGTATATGTGGACGGAAACACCGGGAGCGGGGAGGCCCGCAGCGAATCGGCCATTGATTTCCTGGCGCATCGCATCCGAATTCGGCCAGGAACTGCGTATGTCGCCCACTTAGCCAAGGTGCTCATTTACCCCGTGGCATCCTTGTATGGCAAAGGGGGCTTGCCATCCTTTCGGTCATTTCCCCCGATCGTGCCGGCCGGCGCCCAGCGCGAAACGTGGTCGGCCGACGCAACGCGCCGCGTGTATGCCTGCCTGGCGTCGGTGTTGAGGGAAAACCCGGGGCAGTGGGAAGGCTGGCTATACGTCCACGGCGATATCGTCATCGAAGAGGAAGCGGCGCGCATGGGCTTGTTTCGCCTCTTCTTGCCTTTTAAGGCAAACGGGCAGGGATTCCTCCTCGATAAGGAGACGTACACCGCTTACCCGTTGCCTGAAAAGCTGCATGCTTGGCTGGCGGACAAAGTTTTTCTACCTTAGCTTGCGCTAGCTTCTTACCAAATCTACCGTTATGAATGTAGCCAACTTCCCGAATTGGCGACGTCGACACCAATTTGCCTTAATTGTGGCGTGCTGGGTATTGTTCAGCGCCTACTACTATGCAAAGAACCAATTCGAGATGCCCCCATTGGACATACTCGAACTGCTCGGTTCGTTGCCGGTCTTCGCCTTGGCCGCCCATGGTACCTTCTTTTTCCTGAACCGTTACTTTGCCAAGGGCAAATTTGCGCCCGGCCTGATGGGGCTGGCCACATGGTATGCAACGGTCTTTCTCGTCGCCCATCTGATGGTCAACCTCATCAACCCTCTTTTGCCCCAGCCCTTCCTCGACGGGGAGCGGATACCGGTTACCAACCGTTATTTCCTCAATTCGACGATCACGGCCATTGTTAATTTTTCGGTGCTTGGCTTTGTATTCTTCCTGGTGTACCGCGTGGTGTCGCACGCGAACGCGATGCGCGTGGAGGCCGAGGAGAAGCTGGCGGCCTTGCAACGGCAGGCCGAGGCCGAGGCCGAAAAGAGGCGCTACGAATACTTGGCGCTGGCGGATCAGGTATCCCCGCATTTTATCCTCAATATGCTGCTGTTTTGGGAGGCGAGGGTCGCCAAGCACGAGCGTCAGGTGGCCTCGTCCATGCAACGGCTATACGGGTTGTTGCTGTACCAAGCTAGGGCGCGGGAAGCTGGGCGCGAGGTGGTGCCGCTGAGCGAGGAGGTTACGCAGATGGAGGCGTATCTAGCCCTCGTTAAAAGCGCCCATGCCGGCTTTTGCGCCGAATTCGACCTTGATGGCGACATGTCCGGCTATACGATTCCGCCAACGACGTTGCTTGAGTTTGCGGAAAACGCCCGCAAGCACGGGGATACAGACGCCGGCCACCCGGTCCAGATCAGGCTGTCGATCCAAGATTTCGCGATGACATTCAGTTGCCGCAACCGGGTGAAAAAGGCAAAGGCGCGAGACTCCCATGGGATCGGCCTCGCTAATGCCAAGCGGCGCCTTAGCCTTCAGTATGGGGAGGGTTGCCAGTTAGCCACAACGGAAAAGGACGGCTTCTTTATGCTGGAGCTTTCCATCGCCTATTGATGCCTAGGCCGGCCAATAGCCACCGAGAATTAAAACCCATGAAATATGAAACGAAAGCTTACCCTGATTATCGTAGACGACCAGCAAAGCGCGATTGACCACGCGCTGTCTGTCCTAGCGCCATTCATAGACCTCGTTGTAAAAGCAACATTTACCGACCCCGTAGAGGCGCTGACCTTCTTAAAGGCGAGCCATGTGGATTTCGTGCTCCTCGATGTGGACATGCCCCGCGTGGACGGCATATCATTCATGATGCAGATGCCCCCCGAAGTTAGGGTGATCCTCTGTACGGGATACCGCGAATACGCCGTGGACGCTTTTGAGTACCGGGCGGTGGATTACCTGATGAAGCCGATTGCTGCGCCCCGATTTGCCCGGTCGCTATCATTCATGAAGGCCGCGCTCAAAATGCATGCGCCCTCGCCCGGCAAAGTGCCTGGCGACTACTATTACTTTATGCTCAAAGGCCCCGTGAGATACCAACGCACCCGGGTTGGTTTTGCTGAGCTGGTCTATATCGAAGCACGGCAAGGCCATACTTATTTTTACCTCGCCAACGAACTGAGGGAAGAAGACAGGCGGTTGCTTGGCTTGCAACAGCAAAGCGCGGACGGGAAGCATATAGACGCAACGGTGCGTGACATCGGGAAGTATGGGGGCGTGGCTTGCCTGGAGACGCTACAGGATATCCTCCAGGTCGTGGAAGGCACCTCTTTCATGCAAATCCACAAAAGCTACCTATTCAATATGGATTACTTCCGGGGTTTTGCCGCCCGTGAAGTGGAGTTGAAAGACATGAAAGTGATTAGGTTGCCGACTGGCTTGCGCAAGAACTACCCTGAATTTTATGATTACTTAGAACGGCAAAACTTGCCTGAAAAGGACTGAAACGGTTTCGTCGCCGAACCCGTTCGGTGTTTTTTTTTTCTATGGTTTCTAGTTTTCGCGAGGGGATGCCTGCCAAGCAGCGGGATCTCCGAATTTCTAACCTAACTGCCTAATTATGGAAAACATCTACCTGATCCGTAAAACGGTACAACACATGGCGCAACTGCTGGAAACGCTGGTGCGCCAGCAATGCGCGCACCGCGGCCGGTGCCGCGTGGTGTCGGCGGGCGAGCCCATGCCTGGCGGCGATCCCGAGGCGGACAGCCCTGTCGTGCAAGAACTAATAACTATCAAGGAAGCGGCTGCCGTGCTCAATGTGAGCCGCTATACCGTGGATGCCATGCGCAAGCGCGGGCAGCTGACGTCTATCCGCAGCAATGGGCGGGTGCGGCTCAAGCGGCATGAGGTGCTGGATGCTCGGAAATGGTATAGCGTGTTGAAGGGGAAGGTTTGATTGTTAGAAGGCGCTTCCGTGGCTTTTTATGGGCGTGATGTTTTTTGGTTTTAATGCAGCCGTGTTTTTCTTTTATTTTTTCCGCTTCTCCCTGCGGGAGGCAGGCCGGCCTGCCTGCGTTGCATACGATGATCAGCCCAAGGCGCGTTGCCTTGGGCTGGGTTAGGCATGGCTTACGGCCAATACTGGCGCGCGCCGGCTTGTTTCTCAAAGCGTTCGGAATTTAAAATAGAAAGCACCGGCCTTTCTTACCGGCACGTCTTTGCGAGGCTGGGTGGGGTTGTGCGAGCCGAAGCAATCTCTTGGTTACAGCAGAAACAGCCGTAATGGCACTGTAGCCGTACGTTTTAATTCTGTTTCCTACCGCTCATTCGGCGCGGGGCCTTGCTACCTCCCGTCGGGAGGCAAGCTCTACTTGACACAAAGTAGCGCAAAAGTCAAGGCCATCCCTTCGGGAGGCAAGCTTGCCGGAGTCGTTGCGGCTCGTTGCCGCAGGCCAGCGGCAATCCGAAGCCACCCCTCCGCGCTTTCCCCGCCCTTCGTTTCCGTCGGATGGCCGGATCTTCCTGGGCTAACGCCACGAAGTAGCTACACGGCCTGGCTGCCTGCCGGCCGCGACACGACGCCGGCCATGCCGTTTGAGGGCTTGTGCTAGCCACGGCTTTCTGCATAGTAGGTGTGGCTTTGTTGTGCGTAGCAAGCACAGGCCGCCCCTACCACCACGTCATACTGGACTGCCGGCCAGCGGCCGGGAGATTCAGTATCTGTTGGTTTAGTTGCTTGCAGAAGAAACCGTCCTGGCACGGCAATAGAATTACCTCTCCCTCGCCTGCATGCTCAAAGCGAAGCCAATCCCGTTTTCGAGTTGTGTTAGCCAGCACTGGTTTCACACATTCCAACACGGCACGGGAAAACCTTTTGAGGGGTTTTCCCTGTGTTGAAATGTGCAAAACCGATTCGCCTGCCGATAAGTAGGATTCGGGCGGTACCGTGCCTTTTGGGGGATACCACCGGGTTCAAGCAGTGTTATTTACTGGCTCGCCAAGAATCACGCCTAGCGCGTCCGCAATCACGCTGGTGGCGCGCGTAATTCTTGCCAGCCGTTCAGCGGTTGTTGCCGGCACGGCCACGGTTACTGCCAGCGCGAGCGCAGTTACGGACAGCACGCCCGTAATTCCTGCCGGCACGGCCACAGTTACCGTCAGCGCGAGCGCAGTTACGGACGGCACGCCCGTAATTCTTGCCGGCACGGCCATAGTTACTGTCAGCGCGAGTGCAGTTGCGGACAGCACGCCCGCAATTACGGCCGGCACGGCAACGGCTACTGCCAGCGCGAGCGCAGTTACGGACAGTACGCCCGTAATTATTGCCGGCACGGACACGGTTGTTGTCCGCGCGAGCGCAGTTCTGGACAGCGCGTCCGTAATTACTGCCGACACGGCCACGGTTACTGCCAGCGCGAGCGCAGTTGCGGACAGCGCGCCCGTAATTACTGCCGGCACGGCCACGGTTGTTGTCCGCCCGAGCACAGTTGCGGACAGCGCGCCTGTAATTACTGCCGGCACAGCCACAGTTGTTGCCGGCGCGAGCGCAGTTACGGACAGCGCGCCCGTGATTCCTGCCGGCACGGCAACGGTTACTGCCAGCGTGAGCGCAATTGCGGACAGCACCCCCGTAATTGTTACCAGCACGGCCATGGTTGTTGCCGGCGCGAGCGCAATTGCGGACAGCGCTCCCGTAATTGTTGCCGGCACGCCCACGGTTACGGATGTGGCAACGGTGATTGCGGGCACCGCGGCAGTAACCCTAGTTTGGCCCCCTTTGCCAGCTATTGCCAGCTTTTGGGGCATTTGTTGCCAGCTATTGCCCGTTATTGCCTGAAAAATCCCCCGCTCGTCCCTTCCTTCCCAATTTGTGGGCATGAATCGCGAAACCTATCCCGTTAGGCCACCCTAGCGGGCCTTGGGGCGGGCCAGGCCTGCCCACGGAAGGAGCATTACACAAATGGACAAACCGCTACGGAAGTAGCATAACACAAAATGACATGAGAAAAGAACGTTTGCTATTGAGCTACGCGCACCTGACCGACTATGAGCTGTCGACCCTGGCGGGCCGGGTGCTGGTTGCGATAACCGGCAACCCCCACTTCGCGGACCCGGTGCCGCCCTTGGCAGATTTCGAGCCGCTGGTGAACGATTACCGCGCGAAGCACGAGATCGCCAGCCGGCGGGGAAGCGCCTTGGAGATCAGCGAGAAGAACGAGAGCCGCCGCTTGCTGCTGCAGGCGCTGAAGCAACTGGCCTTTTACGCCAACACGGTTGCCGACGGGTCGCAGCCCGTGCTGGTCAGCTCGGGGCTGATCCTGGCCTCGCAGCCCAGCGAGGTGTTCGTGCCGGACATCCCGCGCCTGCTGCGGTTGCGCGACGGCCGCATCAGCGGGCAGATGCGCCTTGATTTTGAAGCGGTCAAGGACGCGTGGGAGTACCTGTACACGGTGAGCGGCACGGTAGACGAGCAGGGCGGCATCGTGTGGCCCGAGCCGCAGCTGACCACGCGGTCCAACCTCAACTTCATCGACCCGGTCGAGCCCGGCACGACCTACTACGCCCGCGTGCGCGCGCGGAACAGCAAGGGGTTGGGCGACTGGAGCGAGACGGTATCGTTGATCGCCCGGTAAGGGCTAGCCAGCAGTCTATGGAAACCACCATCGACAGCGCCGTGGCCCGCCATGGAGGCGGGCGCGGCATGCTGGTTATCCAGCTTCGGCGCGCGTACCATCCCGACGGCACCAACGGCACCCTCCTGCTGTACGGCAAGCCCATATGCCACAGCATCGAGCTCCCTTGGCGCGGCAACCAACGCAACGAAAGCTGCATCCCGGAGGGCCGCTACCGCCTGCGGGCGTACCGGTCGCGGCGCTTCGGCCCCTGCATGCGGGTCGAGGGCGTGCCAGGGCGGAACGGCATCCTCATCCACCCGGCCAACGCGGCCGCCACGGAACTGCGCGGTTGCATCGCGCCCGTCACCAAGCTTACCGGCCCCGGCCGGGGCATCCACAGCCGGATTGCGCTGGAGCGCTTGGAGGCGGTGGTCCTGCCGGTTCTGGAAGCGGGAGAGGCCGTCTGGCTGGAGGTCGGCGCAGGCTAGGGGCGTTGCGAGCAACACCCCCATAAACCACGGATAAAACGAAAAGACCATGAGAAAAAACGTTATGAAAAGAATCACCCGCACGCTGGCCACGGCCAGCCAGCTCATCCTAGCCGCGCCCGTGCGGCTACCGCCTAAAGTTATCGCTATTGCCAAATACGTCTCTCTGGGCGCCGCCTTGCTGGACGCATTGGGCAATGGCCAGGACGGGAGCGCCCTAAAGGGGCAAAACCTGCCGCCTCCCTCCGGCATGGGCACAGGGGATAGGGACGGGGAGGTCCCAGGCCATGGACGCTAACCTCCAGCTCCGCATCGGCACGGGGGGCGGCACGGTGCTGGGCATCCTCGGCTCGCTCGGCGTGGGCGACGTGCTGGCCACGGCGGTGTTGGCGGCAGTGGGCGCGGCAGTCAGCTTCGGGGTTACCTTGGCGCTGCAGCGCTGGCTGGGCAAAAAGCCGAAATAATCTTGTAACGCAACCACGGGGACGCCCGTGGTTTTTTGTTTTTCCCAGCGTTATTTGTGCCGCGAAATGGCGATGATCGGGCTTATCGCGTCGAGCATGGGGCAGCCGGCAACAAATGCCCGCTTATAGCACCACCGAATCCCGCAAATCAATCAAATTGTAGTATTTGATGTTGGTGGGTGTGATAATATCCACGGGAACATAAATTTCTTCCTTCGGTTTCTTTTTTAAGATCAGGTACTCATAAAGCACTTTGACGCCCTTGTATGCCTGCAGCTGTGGTTTTTGGGAAATTAAGAAGCTTATTTGCTCGTTTTTCAAGTAATCGACATTCTCGCCGATCAAGTCGTAGCCGATAAGGCAAAGGTTATCAAGAGTGCTTGCAGGAAGCAAGCGGACCAACTTATGGATGTCGTTAGTCACGAAAATACCTGCTAGGTTCGGGTGGTCCTGGATCACGCGAAGCAATTCTTCCGCTACCGCTTGCTCGTCAGAAACTTGGTTTTCGTAGGCGAGCAGCCGATTGCCTTTTTCGTTGAAATACGATCGGAAACCTGCTTCGCGGTTCGAAAAATGGAGGTGGTTGTCGTCTTTTTTCTTAATGGTGGCAATGAGGAGGTCGGATTGTTTCGGCACGCACCGTGCCATGATTTCGGCAGCCGTGTAGCCGCTATCCACCGAATGCTGCCCAATAAACGCTAATTGGCCCAATCCGCTGATATTGCTGTCAAAAAAAATGACCGGGGTATTATTCCGGTTCATCGCCTTGATTAGGCGCATTGTATCGTCGTGGAATACCGGTACCATCAAAATGCCTTGGAAGCTGCCGTGAATAGCCTTCGACACCGCGTCCTTGAACGAGAGTGCATCGTTTTGGCTAAACGGGAGCATCTCGAGCTTAATGCCGTAAGGGCGCAGCTCGGCCAGTGCCGTATCGAACCCCTGTTGGTGCTGGCCCCAATAGGGGATATCGTTCGTGGCGTAGGGCATGAGCACAGCGATGCGGTAGGCCTTGGCAGACTTCAACCTGCTGGCGAATATATTGGGCTTATAGCCGAGTTCGTCGATGGCTTTTAAGATTTTAGCTTCGGTGGCCTTGGAAACCCCGCCCCGGTTGTTGAGGATTTTATCAACAGGGCCTGTCGACACGCCTGCATGTTTTGCAATATCCTTGATGCCGATAGACGGCTTCTCTGATGAGGTCATTATCTACGTCGTCTTATTAAATAAACACTGGGCGAAATTACAAAAAAATAGTCAACGTTCACTTGATTCGTTCTTCCGAATCGTCCATGGTTGTATTTGAAGCCCTTGTTACTTATGTATCAGTGACTAACAAATGTGAATAAAAAATAGTCAACGTTCACTTTTTTTCAGAAAAAATTTGGTGGATTGAAAGTTAATATCTATAATTGCATTCACGATAGTCAACGTTGACTATTTTGAACCCAATTTAAACCATGACAGTGAACATCAACACGAAACGAATTTACAATGCCTCATGCGTGGCGCTCGTGGTCACGGCGCTCACCTTTGCTATCCGCGCTAATCTGCTGGGCGTATTGGGGGAGGAGTTTGAGCTGACTGCGATGGAAATCGGGCAGGTGGCCGCCGCGGCTTTTTGGGGGTTTACTGGCGCGATGGTATTGGGCGGGGTCCTGTGCGACAAGATTGGCATGGGCCGTTTGTTCCTCTTGGCCTTTTTGGGCCACGCAATCGGTATTGTACTAACCATTTTTGCCTTCGGCTTTTGGTCGCTTTTTATATCTACCTTGTTAGTGGGGTTCGCTAATGGTTTTGTAGAATCGTCAAGTTATTCGATGCTGAGCTCCATCTACTCGGGGCAGGATAAAACAAAAAAAATCAATGATTGGCATATCTGGTTTCCGGGCGGCATTGTGATCGGCGGGGTGCTGGCTTACCTGCTGACCTTGGCCGGGTTCGGTTGGAAAATACAGATGATTGTGATGCTGATTCCTACCCTGGTATATGGTGCGATGTTCTGGAAACAACGTTTCCCGAAATCGGAGCGGGTTAGCCTGGGCGTTACCGACAGGGAGATGTTCCGCGCGTGTTTGAGCCCTATGTTCCTGTTCATGGTCGTTTGCATGTTGCTTACCGGAGCGACGGAGTTGGGTACCAACCAATGGATTGTCGAACTCTTGTCGGCCGTAGGCGTGCCGTCTATCTTGCTGTTGGTCTTTATCAATGGCATCATGACCATTGGCCGTGCCAATGCCAAGCATATTTTGAAGCGCTTGAGCGTGACGGAACTGTTGGTCTGCTCGGCTATTTTTTCATTCATCGGCCTGCAGCTCTTGGGCTATATGCAGGGGTACATGGCTTTTGTAGCGGCCGGGATATTCGCAGTCGGCATTTGTTTCTTCTGGCCGACGATGATTGGTTTTGTTTCAGAAAATCTGCCAAAAACCGGACCGATGGGCTTATCCCTCATGGGTGGGGCGGGATTGCTGTCTACCGCCTTGGTACTGCCATGGTTGGGGCAGTTGTATGATATACAGCTGTTGTCTATTGTTCCCGAGGGTTTTTCAGTTGAGCAGTTGCGCACGGCTACCGATGGCGAAGCGGCGAGGCTGTGGAGCGACGTGAAGTTTACTGCGGGAGCATATACCCTGCGGCTGACGTCCATGCTGCCGGGCGTGTTGATTGTTGCGTTTGTCGGTTTGCATTTGGTGATGCGTAGAAAGAAAAAACAGCAATTGCTAGCCACTGCGGAAACCACTGTTTAAAAGAGCATTACGTTGACTGATGATACATTTACGACATAGCCCCTGCCTGGTTTTTGCCCACGAGAGGATGGTTTGTATCCATGCGCCATACCAGGGCAGACAATCGTACGCTAATGGAATTTACTGTTTATGCACCAAATCTTGTAAAGAATGATGAAAGTAGGAATTGACAGTTATTGTTACCACCGGTTATTCGGAGAGGTATATCCTGGACAGGATAAGCCGGAAAAAGAACTCAGTTTCGAAGGGTTCATGGAGAAAGTGGATGAATTGGATATCGATGGCGTCTCCTTGGAAACCTGTTTCATTCCCCGTTTTGACGATGCCTACCTAGCCGGCATCAAATCATGGCTAGACCGGTCCAGCTATGACCGCGTATATGCCTGGGGGCATCCCGACGGGCTGGAAGGCGGACAGAACAAACAGGCTTTCGACGAGATGCTGGAGCACATCGAGCATGCCCCTAAAATCGGCGCGAAGGTCATGCGGGTTGTGGGTAGCAGCTTGGAGTTCCGGTTTCTTCCACACGAGCCACAATTGGAAACGCTGTCCGAGATGTTTACGGAAGCCACTAAATTGGCTTCCAAACTGGGGGTAAAGCTGGCGATTGAGAACCACATCGACTACAATTCGGATGAAATACTCCAGTTAGTCAATAACGTGAATTCCCCAAACTTCGGCGTCAATTTCGACTCGGGGAACTTCCTCCGCGTACTGGACGACCCCATTCAAGCGATGGAAAAATTAGCGCCGCACGTGTTTGCCACACACATCAAGGACATGCTTCCCGTAAAGGGCGTGCCCGTGAATGAGTGGTATTTCTTTTCTTGCGTTCCGACCGGCAAAGGGTTAATCGCCAATGATAAACTTGCGCAGCTGCTCGCCGACCAGGGCTATACAGGCTTTTTGGCCGTGGAGATCGATTTCCTGCACCCGGACTACCGTAACCAAGAGGAAGTCGTGGTGAAAGAAAGTGTCCAGGAGTTGAAGAATATTGCGAACCGCATAACAACCAATAACGAATGAAACGTGTAAATATCGGGATTATCGGCTATAAATTCATGGGGCGCGCGCATAGCAACGCTTGGCTGAAAGCACCTTTGTTTTTCGAAACAAAAGTACAGCCTGTTCTCAAGGTCGCGTGCGGAAGGCACGAAAAAGATGTGGCTGCTTTCGCGGCGAAGTGGGGCTGGGAGGAAGCTGAAACCGATTGGCGGCGCGTCGTGGAGCGCGACGACATCGATGTTATTGATATTGCCACGCCGCAACACCTCCATCACGAAATCGCCCTTGCCGCGGCACGCGCCGGGAAGCATATTTTTTGCGAAAAGCCGATGGCCATGGATGTTGAGCAGGCCGAAGAGATGCTACGCGTATGCGAGGAAAATAAGGTGACGCATTACTTGAACCACAACTACCGGCGGGTGCCCGCCGTAGCGCTGGCCAAGCAACTGATCGAATCGGGTGAAATCGGGACTATTTACCATTGGCGTTGCGCTTACCAACAGGACTGGATTACGGATCCCAACTTCCCCTTGACGTGGCAGTTGCGAGCCGAAACCGCCAAGGCGGGCCCCCATTGGGACCTCAACTCCCATTGCGTGGACCTAGCGCAATACCTCGTCGGCGATATCTCGGAAGTAACGGCCCTAACGGCTGGCTTCATCAACGAACGCCCGTTGGCTTCGGAGCAACAGACGGGGAACCTGAAAGCCGATGCCAGCGGCTTAGGCAGGGGGGAGGTTACCGTAGAGGATGCCGCGCTGATGATGGTGAAGTTCAACAACGGCGCCGTGGGTTCTTTTGAGGCTACACGGTTTGCCAATGGCCGGAAAAACCGGCTTGCCTTCGAGGTGTACGGAAGTAAAGGAAGCTTGGCGTTCGATTTGGAAAACTTAAACGAACTCCAATATTACGATAACCGGAGCAAGGCGGGTACCAAAGGGTTTACCACGATCTTGGCAACAGACGAAAACCACCCTTATGTCGATCGCTGGTGGCCAGCCGGCCACATCATTGGCTACGAACATACGTTTGTGCATGCCGCCGCCGACTTTCTGGACGCCGTTGCTACCGACAGCTCCATTACCCCGAATTTTAAAACAGGCCTGGAAACCATTCGGGTGCTGGAGGCGGGGCTGGAATCAGCAATGCAGCGCAAGACGGTTGTTTTATAAAGCCCAAGGGCGCACCGGATATAAATAGACTACAAACAAAGATAATATATGATGGATACTTCATTAAAGGACCAGTTCCTCCGGGAGGGCTACGTGGTTATCGAGGTACTCAACGCTCGGGAAATTGATGAGTTCCGTACGCTCATGGACGGCCTGCTCAATCCGGAGACCCACGCTGCTGGTACGGCGAATAAACGCAGTGCCGCGTTCCAGCACCTTGGCGACGACTTGCGTGATTTCGGGAACGAAGCGAGGCAGTACTATTTCCATCTTCTGACCCAGAAGGGTACGGAAACGATTCACCATGCGTTCTACCAGCCGGCGATCCTCGAGGCAGTCGAACAAATCTTAGGTCCGAATCTAATTGTGAATAATGCGTCCATCTTAGCGGCCAATGCCGGCACTGCCTATTCGTTGGGTTGGCATAGGGACGTGATCCAAATACCGGAAGAAGCGATCGAGGATTGGCTGTTTTCGCCCGATCGTTTGCACAATAGCGTGCAGATTAACCTCCCGCTCGTCGACGAAAGCTCATTATGGATCGTGCCGCGCAGCCATAATCGCCCAAATACGGAAGCCGAGAACGAGGCGTTCGCGGGTTCTAAGCATTATGCGCCAATTGGAGCAGAAATGCCCGGAGGAGTACCCGTACAATTAAAAGCAGGGCACGCGGTGCTGTATAATAACAACCTCATACACAGGGGGTATACAGAGGAGATGAAGGTGCCGAGACGCACCCTGCACATGGGCTACCACAGCGCGGTTTATCCGCCAACGTGGCACTTCTACTTGCTAAATGACCAATTGCTTACGCCTAATTACATCGAAACGTTAAGCCCTAAAATGCAAGCTATGATCAAGGAATACATGGTTTGCAGGAAAAAGTACCCGAATATGGAAGATACATGGAAATGGGAATATAATTTCCCGTATGAATCCGCCACTGGCAATTAATCATCAGCAATATGCGGCTCACCATTATATGTTTTTTTGTTTTGCTGGCAACCACGGGTTGCCAAGCGCCCACTCCTTTTACCGAAGCAGACTGGGCCTATCCGGGTGGTACGCCCGGTCAGGAAAAGTATTCGCAGCTTGACCAGATTAACATATCAAACGTTGCTGAATTAGAAGTGGCGTGGGTATTTCATTCGGGTGTCCACTCCGGAAACGTGCAAATGAATCCACTCATTGTCGACGGTGTCGTGTACGTGACGACACCTCTGCAAGAAGTGATTGCGCTGAACGGCGTCACGGGCGAGCAAGTTTGGCGATTTAACCCTGCTCGGGAAGGCGAGCAGTTTGGCGGGATTAATCGAGGGATTTCCTACTGGCGCAAAAAAGGGGAGAAAGACCGGATATTTTTCACAAGCGGCGAGTATTTGAACGCAGTGTACGCGGACGATGGGTCGCCGGTGCGTGATTTTGGGGATATAGGCCGAATTTCACTGAATGATAATCTGATTAAGCCAGCAGGCCAAATGGGCATTACGTCGCCCGCCGCTCCGGTTCTTTATGGGGATTTGGTGATCGCCGGTGCCATGACCTGGGCTGCGCCAGCCAATGTGAGCGCCTTCAACGTGTTTACTGGTGAACGCGAATGGATTTTCCACACGATCCCCCAGCCCGGTGAATATGGTTATGAAACCTGGGGCGCAACGGACTTTTGGAAAACAGGCGCAGGAGTGAACGTTTGGGGGGGGCTCAGCGTTGACCTCGAAAACGGCGTGGTGTTTTTTGCCACCGGGCAACCCAAGGATGATTTTTACCGGCCAGATAATGAAGGTGAACAGTTGTTTGGGAATTGCATCGTTGCACTGGATGCTAATACCGGCGAGCGGGTGTGGCATTATCAAGCCATACACAACGATTTATGGGATTTGGATCTGCCTTGCGCACCTATTTTGACGACGCTTTACCAAAAAGGGAAAGCTGTTCCGGGTGTGGTACAACTGACTAAGACAGGAAATACATTGATGTTTAACAGGCTCACGGGGGAATTGTTGTCCGATGTAGAAGATCGCCCGGTGCCTGTGAGTACGTTGCCCGGACAGTATGCCCATCCTACGCAACCGTATGTGAAGTGGCCAGAACCCTTTGCCAGGCAGGTGGTTACGGCGGACGACTTGACAGATATCAGTGCGGAAGCGCATGCGTTTGCGTTGGCGCAATTTAATCAAGCAGACGCAGGCTGGTTTATCCCGCCGTCTACGAAAGGGATTCTTCTATATGGTATCCATGGTGGCGCCGAGTGGGGTGGTGGCGCTTATGATCCCGTTAACGAGGTAGTTTATGTTAACTCAAATGACTTGGCCTGGAACATTACGATGCGGGACATCAATAATGCGACACACGATGGGGAAACCGCGGATGTGAAAACTGAACACGCCGGCAACCGGCTTTTTCTAGCCAGTGGCTGCGTCGCTTGCCATGGTGCCGATCGCCAAGGCCTGGATGGCACGCCTGCGTTGAAAAATCTCGTCGATAAATACACACAGCAAGGGGTGGTGGACGTCATTAAAAAAGGGAAAGGAACTATGCCGCCATTTGCCCACTTGCCTGAAGATGACGTGCAACTGATCGCTGCTTATCTCATGGATATTGAAATGGCTGATACTGGCGGTGAAGAAGCGAAGGTGAAGCCATATTACACGTCTATGGGATACAACAAGTTTCTCGACCAGCAGGGCTATCCCGCTACGAAACCGCCTTGGGGCACATTGAATGCTATTGACCTTAAGTCGGGCAACATTAAATGGCAAGTTCCATTAGGCGAATATCCGGAATTGACGGAGAAGGGCATACCCTTGACCGGGACGGAGAATTTCGGCGGGAGCATCGCCACGGCGGGCGGGCTTGTGTTTGTGGGTGCGACACGCGACGAGCGGTTTCGTGCATTCGATCAACAAACTGGCGAAGTGTTGTGGGAAGCAAAGTTGCCCTATGGTGGCGTTGCCGTACCGAGCACGTACCGTGCTAATGGGAAGCAATATGTGATAATACCCGCTACGGGCGGCGGAAAGTTAGGTATTCCGACCGGCGATGCGTATGTCGCTTTTGCGCTACCCGATAACTTGTCGCCCCGGTAGCGTATGTAAAGGGGCAGGGCAGGGTAAACCCAATAAACCTAGTTGAATATATAGACTTTAAAATTTCCCGAAATGAAAGGAATCAAAATGAACGAGACAAAGATTGTGCTAACACTGCTTCTTTCCATCGTATTATTTGGCAGTTGCCAAACGCGAAAACACAAAGGGAACACGGACGTGTTTGCCAAGCAAAATTTGATGGCTTGGTGTATCGTCCCTTTTGATGCCAAACACCGCGGCCCTGAAGAACGCGCGCAGATGCTGTCTGATCTCGGTATTACGAAGTTGGCTTATGATTGGAGAGAGGAACACATTCCTACGTTTGACGACGAGTTGCGGGCGCTTAATAAACACGGCATAGACTTAACCGCCTTTTGGATGACGTCGGGAAACAACCCCCAAGATGATCGCTATATTCAAGAAATATTCGATTTTTTAGCACGTAACGAGGTTTCAACGCAGATCTGGTTGTTGATGTTCGGGTGGGAAGGTTTTGACGAACTGAGCCAGCGCGATAAGGTAATGGCGATGAGCAAACCGATTGCCTACATTGCGGATCGGGCGAAGGAATTGGGTTGCGAGGTGGCGCTATACAACCATGGCGGTTGGTTTGGCGAACCTGAAAACCAAATCGAAATCATTGAAGAATTGGACCGAAGCAATGTGGGCATCGTGTATAATTTCCACCATGGCCGCTGGCATCATGATCGGTTTTCCACATTTTTCCCAAAAATGTTGCCGCATCTTTATGCGCTTAATATAGGGGGGCTTCAAGACGGCGTTACCGACCGCTTTTTTAGGGTCGGGCAAGGCGACGTAGAAAAAGAAATGATTAGGCAAGTATGGGAGAGCAACTACCGGGGGCCGATCGGTATCCTCAACCACGATACGGAGGAAGATGCCGAAAAAGGACTCTCTGATGAAATCCACGGGCTGAAAAGAATACTGAAAGAAATCGGAAATGAACGGGCGCTAGCGACCTACTAGCCCTTCAACCTTACCTGGCTTGTTCGTTTTTAATAAACCTTCAGTTGGGAAGCGCTGCGCGCGCCCTAAAATAGTGAACGTTGACTTCCCTTTGGGCCAGGACGCTGATAGACACAGGAAATCTAATTATCAAACCAATAAATTATGAAATAATGAAAACAATGAACACAACAACCAAGGTGGTATCTTGTTATTTGGATCGAAAGTGGCTGCTGCTGCTCTTCATGTTGATGGTCGCAACCGCCGCCAGCGCACAACATGTACTAACCGGATTTGTACGGGATCAAAATGGCGATCCGCTGCCAAATGCCAATGTCGTGATAAAAGGAACCGATAGAGGCGCGAACACCGACATAGAAGGGAAATTTGTCCTGGCAATAGAGCGGCCTACCGACACGCTCCTCATCACGTATGTTGGGTATCATCCACTCGAAGTACTAGCCGGCCATGATGTGGAGCGGACGTTTTCGATGATTGTCGATGAAGACCAGTCGAGGCTTGAAGAAGTGACGGTAGTCGGGTTCGGTACGCAAAAGAAAATATCCGTAACCGGCGCTATTTCGACGGTGTCGGTGCCTGAGTTGGCCAAAATGAGTACCCCATCACTCTCTAACACGTTAGGGGGGCGTCTGCCCGGTATCGTTACTCGGCAAGCGAGTGGGGAGCCAGGGTCTGACCAAGCACAATTATTCATCCGCGGTTTTGGCACGTGGGCCAACCGATCGCCCATGGTGCTGATCGACGGTGTGGAGCGCAGCCTGAACAATGTGAACGTGCATGAGATTGAGACATTTTCGGTATTGAAGGATGCGTCTGCAACGGCCGTTTATGGGGTGCGCGGGGCAAACGGTGTAATCGTCATTACGACCAAGAAGGGCGAGATGGGGCGGCCCAAAGTGTCTTTTCGATCGGAAACGGCAATCCTTCAGCCACTCCGAATGCCTACGTATATCAATAGCGCTGAATACGCGAGCTTGATGAACGAAGGCCTCCGCCAAGTGGGGCAACAACCACGGTGGACTGAAGGGCAGATTGAGCTATTTAGGGATGGTACCGACCCGTTATATCCGAACGTCAATTGGACCGATGAAATCATGCGTGACCAAACCTACCAGTCAATCAACAATTTGACCGTAAGGGGCGGGGGGCAGATCGTTCGCTACTATGCCAATGCGGGGTATACCGACCAAAACGGCATTTGGAAGAACGATCCGGCTAATGCTTACAAAACAAATGTTCGGATGCGGCGGTACAACCTCCGGTCAAATGTAGATGTCAGCGTGAGTGATAATTTGGTCTTGGAATTAGGTATTGCCGGTATTATCCAACAAGGTGATTTTCCAGCGACAGGATCAGATGCATTGTTGCAGGCCATCCGGATTACGCCGCCTATTGCCTATAATCCAAGGAACCCCGACGGGAGCCCGGGGGGTACGCCAACCTTAATCGGAAACAATCCCTGGGCGCTCGCCACGCAGGCGGGATATTCGATACACATGCATAGCAATGTGCAGGGTACGTTCGCCGGTCGTTGGGATCTTTCGTCACTGGTCACCCCCGGTTTGTCCGTGAACGGGCGATTTTCTTATGATCACCACTACTCCGGCGGCATTAACCGGCACAAGGCGTTTGAGGTGAAATATTATACAGGCGTAGACGCAGAAACGGGTGAGGACCGGTATACGCTATTGCGCGAAGAACAGCCCATGGGCTATGGGGTATGGAACAATTCAAACCGGTCAATTTACTCCGACTTTATCGTGAATTACGAAAAGATCCTAGGCGACCACGAACTGTCGGGAATGGTATTGTACAACCAACGCGACTACATCAACATTACCGCGGGTTCCTCCATTGATGGGTTGCCGTTCAGGCGCCAGGGGATTGCAGCAAGGGCCACATACGGGTATAAACATCGATACCTGGCGGAATTCAATATGGGGTACAATGGTTCTGAGAACTTCCCCAAAAGCCAGCGATTTGGCTTCTTCCCGTCGATTTCCGCGGGTTGGGTCCTTTCAAATGAGCCGTTTTTGCAGGATGTTAACTTCTTAAGCTCATTTAAAATCCGAGGGTCGTATGGCCAAGTAGGCAATGACCAAATTGGTGGGCGCCGGTTCCTTTTCCTCACCTCGATGAACGCCCGCAACGCACAAACTTACATGTTCGGCGATCAACAGTCCGTATGGCCTGGAATCGACGAAATGCAGTTAGGAACCGACGACGTGACTTGGGAGGTGTCGACCAAATCCAATCTCGGATTGGATATGAGCCTGCTTAACATGATTACACTGCAGGTGGATGCTTTCCATGAGCGCAGGGAGGGGATCTTGATTCAACGCCGGACGATCCCGAACGTGTCCGGATTTATGCCTTCATCGATTCCGTTCGGTAATATTGGTATCGCGACAAATAGAGGGGTGGAGGGACTGGTTGAAGTAAGGAAAACAACCGATAACGGGCTGTTCTTGTCACTCATGGGGAACTTAACCTTCGCCAAAAGCAAGGTCGTGGAAAATGACGAACCCGTCCAACGTTGGGCTTACCAGTCTGCAAAAGGACAACCGATTGACCAACCCTTTGGACTGGTAGCGCTTGGGTTTTTTGAAAGCGAAGAGGAAATAGCAAATAGCCCAAAACAAATGTTCCAGGATGTCGTAAGGGTAGGGGATGTCAAGTACAAAGATGTCAACGAAGACGGCTTTGTGGATGATTTTGATGCAGTGCCGCTTGGCTATCCACGCACCCCCCAACTGATGTTCGGGTTTGGTGGAACCGTGGCCTATAAGGGCGTTGACCTCAGCGTATTTTTTAATGGCGCCAGCCGTGCGAGTCTTTATCTCGCTGGTGAGAGTATCATGCCATTTTCGAAAGGCCAAGGCTCACATAACATTTTGAGGGAAGTCTACGATAACCGTTGGACACCGGAGACTGCGGATTATGCCATATACCCGGCTGTCTCGGATGATATCAACCCGAACAACTATCGGCTTTCCCGGATCTATCAGCGCGATGCAAGCTACATCCGGCTACGTAACGCAGAAATAGGCTATACTTTCCCCACGCAATTGAGCCAGCGGATCGGAATCGAACAGCTCCGACTATTCGTCAACGGCATGAACCTGGCCACGTGGGACAAAGTCAAGGTTATTGATCCCGAGTCTAACGATGGCATAGGCAGCTATCCCATTCAGCGGACCATCAACTTTGGTATCCAGGTGAATTTTAATTAGTTAAGCCGAGGTGTATATCACATGGGTGCGTATAGACCACACACAACCCATACTAAAATATTAAAAGATGAAAATCATGAAAAGAAGTTATATAAAACACGTGATACTCGTGCTGGTGGCCAGTATTACATTCGTATCCTGCGAAAAGGGCTTTTTGGACAAGGCTCCCGATGAAGACCTCACCATTGATGATGTCTTCGCCGAACGGCAGTATGCTGAACGGTTTTTGACGGCAACGTATAATTACTTGCCTATTGGAATTGATTTTGCCGAAGCATACGCTAGGAACCCGTTTGTGGCCGCTTCCGATGAAATGGAAATGTCGTGGCAAAACCGAGTCTCCCACCACATGGCTTCAGGCACATGGAGCCCGACTTTTCTTCCCGCTTACGAACATTGGTCGATACCATATCAAGCCCTAAGGCGCCTTCATCTCTTCACGGAGAATATCGGCAGAACGCCCATGGATGAGCAATTAAAGCAAACTTGGATCGGGGAGGCCGAATTCATGAAAGCTTATTTCCATTTTCTCTTGGTCAGGCTTTATGGCGCGGTCCCTATTGCAGACCGATCGTATCAACCCTCTGACGATTTCTCCGAAATGAGGCGGAATACGATAACGGAGTGCATTGAATACATCGTGGCGCGCTGCGATGACGCGATCGAACGGTTGCCGATGAATGTACCGGCAGCAAGCCAGGGCCGGGTGACGGCCGCGGCGGCATTGGCTTTGAAAGCACGGGCATTGTTGTACGCCGCTAGCCCATTGTTCAACGGCAATCCCGATTACGCGAACTTTACCGATTCGGTAGGGACCCGGCTGTTCCCTGCGTATGATGCGCAGCTTTGGCAACGCGCGGCGGACGCGGCAAAAGCCAGTATTGACCGCTCGGAAGCAGCCGGTTATCGGCTGTATCGCTCGGCAAGCAACGATCCACTGCTGAACTATCAGGAGATCTTTACGCAACGGTATAATTCTGAGGTGTTGTTTGCACGGAACCTTGGGGTGCATTCCTGGCAGGAGATGGGGGCCGCGCCGAATAGCGAAGGGGGATGGAGCGGGCTGTGCCCCACGCAAAGGCTCGTCGACGCCTATGAGATGGCCGATGGATCGACGCCCATAACGGGATACCAAGCGAATGACGCGCCCATAATCAACCCCGCATCCGGTTATGGCGAAGATGGCTACGTCAGTGAAGCGCATCCCTTGGGCTACTACCCGGCTGGAATACACAAGATGTACGCCAATCGCGAGCCGCGGTTTTATGCGAGCATCAATTACAATGGTGCGATCTGGCGAGGGCGCCAACTGCAGTTTTGGAACTCGGGCAATGAAGGAAAGTCAAGAGGTGGGGCAGAGCTGTATACCCTCACCGGATATCTGATGAAGAAGTTTTTGGATGAGCACAACGTCACCATCCAGCAAAATCGCTTTGTGTTGAAAACCTGGGTGTACTTCCGGTTAGCGGAACAATACCTCAACTATGCGGAGGCACTTAACGAGGCATCGCCTGGGCATCCGGATATCGTAACGTATCTCAACGCGGTACGCGAACGCGCGGGGTTGCCGGGCGTGGCAAATGGCTTGGACCAAGCTGAAATGCGCGAGCGCATCCGGCACGAACGCCGCATCGAGCTTTCCTTTGAAACCCACCGCTATTTTGACACGAGAAGATGGCTAATTGCAGGAGAAACCAATGGAATCGATCTCTTTGGAATGAATATCCATGTCGGGGACGCACTGAACGATGACGCCTATTATCAACGGACATACATAAAATCCCGTGTTTTCGACAGGAAGCATTATTTATGGCCGATCGACCAAAATACGCTCAATGTTAGCCCCACGCTTGTTCAAAACCCGTTTTGGGATAATTGATCCATGACATCAAGAGAACAGTGGCTGGTGTCCAGTTCCGTTGCATGAAAATAGGAGGAAGGAATACAGGTGCTGGACACGTGACACCATAGTGCAGTTTATTCCCGCGCAGGCGGGAATAAACTTACTTGCCGGTTTTTGCGACCGGTAGACGGGTTGTCGCTAGTGATTAGCGACT
>CAYUIZ010000033.1:0-26338 GCA_964444885.1 uncultured Sphingobacteriaceae bacterium
GCGGGCTGTCTTTTTCGAAGTACGGGTTGTGACTGCGCCATACGTGCGGTAGGTTTGGGCCGATGAGTACCATGTCATTCGCTTTGAACGGCTTGATACTGTCGCCCACGATGCGGTTTCCCTCGCCTTCGATCACATAAGAAAGCTGGAATTCGGGATGCAGATGGAATGTCGGATCGAAATAAGGCTCCACTTGCTTGCGCACGACGAACAATTTGTTGTCCGGAATCAACGCCTTGGGGATGACGTGGCTTTTCTTCATGAATTTGTCATTTGTAAAATCCAAATATACCTAAAAATGATATAATTTGACTATAAAAGGATAACATATCGCGGTAATTCAGGAGGAATGTACTGTAGTTTTGCTAATACTTAATTTGTGATTTATAAACCACCCACAATTCTATGAGAATTATAGTATTCTTTTTTTTGTCTTGTTTCTTGTTCGTCTCTTGCGGTAGCCAACGAGATAACGAGCCCCGCCGTGCCGAGGTATTGTTTCTTGCTGGAGAATCCGGGCATGACCAAGCAAACAAGTATGCCACTTGGCTGGCCGTCGAGTTGTTTAAATCCGGCATTAACTTGACCTATACAACCGATTTTGACGATCTGAACACCGCCTATCTCGACTATTTCGATGGTGTCATCGTTTATACGGATTCAGCGACGCTGTCCTCGGCACAAGAAAGTGCCTTGCGGGGTTTTGTCAGCAAAGGAAAGGGCTTGGTTCCGATCCATTTCGGGTCAGCTGCGTTTAGCAGTTCCCAATGGTATGGCACCACGGTAGGCGGTCGGATGAGCCATCAGGTTGCACAAAATGCCTCGCTTCAGCTTGCTGATACCGCTTTCGGTATTACGAATGGCGTGTCACCGTTTGAAGTCAGCAACGAGACGTACAGCCATGAAAACGTGGATGGAAGCAATACGGTCGTCTTGGTTGCCGCGAATGGCGACCCGTACGCATGGGTGCGCGAAGCCGGTAAGGGCCGCGTATTCTATACCGCGCTGGGCAAAGAAGAATCCACTTGGAAAAACGCAAACTTCCTGCGTTTGCTGAATAATGGTGTTCTTTGGTCGCTGGGAGATCGGGTGGGGCAGCTGGTTGCCGATCTTAATATTCCCAATGTGAGCATTTACGATGAGACGATTTCTGACTTTACCGCGCGCTACGACGTGCCGCGCATGCAGGATCCGTTGACGCCGGAGGAAGCGATGAAGCTGCTTCAGGTGCCCGTGGGCTTCGAGTTGAAGCTATTCGCCTCCGAACCGGACATCGTCAATCCCATGGCCATGAGCTGGGATGAGCAGGGCCGCCTGTGGGTGATTGAATCCGAAGATTATCCAAATAGTTTCCAGGAGCTGGGCAAAGATGCCAATGACCGGATCAAGATCGCGGAAGATACGGACGGCGACGGCGTGGCCGACAAGTTTACGGTGTTTGCCGATGGGCTGAATATCGCCACGAGCCTCACGTTTGTCAACGACGGCGTGCTGGTCGCCATGGCGCCTCACTTCCTGTTCCTGAAGGACACCGACGGAGATGGGGTAGCCGATGTGCGCGATACGGTCATGACGGGCTGGCGGAAAAATGATACCCACGCGGGACCTTCCAACCTGCAGTATGGGTTTGATAATAAGATTTGGGGTGTGACGGGTTATGCCGGCTTTGACGGACACGTCAATGGCCAGCGCCATGTTTTCGGGCAAGGCGTGTACCGTTTCAATCCCGATGGATCGGATTTCGAATTCCTAGCCACCACCAGCAACAACACGTGGGGTTTGGGTATGTCCGAAGACAATAACGTCTTTATCTCGACCGCCAACAACACGCATAGCGCGTTCTACTCCATGCCCGAGCGGCTCATCCAGCGGCGCTTGATGGAGGCGGAGGGATCCCAAAACATCAACGCCGTGCAAAAGATCGACGGCCACTATGACGTGCATGCCTTGACGCCCAACCTGCGCCAAGTAGACGTCGTAGGCGGGTTCACTTCCGCAGCCGGGCACCAAATGTATACCGCGCGGGATTATCCTGAAAACTATTGGAACAAAGTGGCCTTTGTGACCGAACCGACGGTGCGCCTGGTGCACAACGCCATCATCGAGCCCGACGGTGCCGGATTCAAGGAACGCGATGGCTGGAACTTGACAGCCAGCTCGGATGAGTGGTATGGCCCTATCCATGCCGAAGTAGGTCCGGATGGTGCGGTGTGGATCCTGGATTGGTACAACTTTATCATCCAGCATAACGTATTCGTACCGGCTCAAGCGCCTTCTGAAAAAGTATTGCCGTTTATCGAACAGCCGCATGGCCCAGGCAATGCGTTTGAGAGTAACCTGCGCGACAAGAAGCACGGCCGCGTGTATCGCGTGCTGCACAAAGATGCGAAGCACCGCGTAGGACATAAGCTATCCAAG
This sequence comes from uncultured Sphingobacteriaceae bacterium, assembly GCA_964444885.1. Taxonomy (GTDB): domain Bacteria; phylum Bacteroidota; class Bacteroidia; order Sphingobacteriales; family Sphingobacteriaceae; genus CAYRGQ01. Next base: position 2,419 of record CAYUIZ010000033.1, read on the forward strand.
GATAATGTGTCTGGCTTGTTGAAAGCATTGAAGAGTGACAATAAGCTGTGGCGCATGCATGCCCAGCGCTTGCTGGTCGAACGGAAAAACGATGATGTATCCAAGGATTTGGTTAAAATCGCCTTAGACCGGGGCGTAGATAAAATTGGGCTGAATGCACCGGCTATCCACGCGTTGTGGACGCTGCATGGATTGGGCCTCATCGAACGCGATGAACAAGTGTTCGAGGCCGTCGTTAAGTCACTGAGCCATCCATCGGGCGCCGTGCGCAAGGCCGCTTTGCAAGTATTGCCGGTAGACGACCGTTCGCTCGAGGCCTTGTTGCAAAGCCAAGTGATGCAAGATGAGCACCTGAATACGCGGCTGGCGGCATTCCTCAAAGTCATTGACTTCCCCGCTAACCGCGAGATCGCCAACGCGCTGCATGATGCGGTCGGGGATGGCGCAAACGAGACGGACCGCTGGCTGTCACAGGCGTTGTACGCTGCAGTTATCCAGCATGAGGCGCAGTTCTTGGAGGTGTCGGCTACACGTACGCTTGGCTCATTTGCCAACCGTATTCTGGGTTCCCTAGCGGAGGAACGCTATACGCTGGGGCGCCGCTCACGCTTGTTATTCTCGCCTAATGTTGCCAATAAGGAAATCCATATCGAAACGGAAATCGGCAGGCGCGATAACCAAGCGTATCATGGGCTCATCGTGGGGCAAGGCAATCAGCAGGATGGCTATGCACTGTATGCTAAAAACGACCGGTTGTATTTTGAAGTGTACCAACATGGGCACACGACGACCGTCAGCAGCAAAGGACGCTTGCCAAACCGCGCGCCGATAACCGCGCAGGTGTTGGCGGATGGCTCGGTGCGCTTGAGCATAGGCGGAGCCGTGCAAGGCGAAGCCAAGATACACCACTTGTTCCCAGCGCCGCTTGGCCTCTATCTGCGGAGTGGCAATGATTTTGGTGGTGATGACGCGCTGACTGATTACGAGGGTTCGTCTGACTTTACGGGGCATGTGGATAACATTGCCGTGCGCCTTTCACCCGGTATGGGCGGGCAGTCGCAGGCGGGTCCTGCGGCCGCCGAGGAAGTAAGCACGGAGCCTGCTGCCCGCATTGAGATCAAGGCGGTGAAGGATATCATGCAGTACGACCTCAAACTGGTGACGGTCCGTGCGGGTGAGCGCATTACGCTCGTTTTTGATAATCCCGATGTCATGCAACACAACCTGATCATTATCCAGCCAGGCACGTTAGACGTTGTTGGCAAAGCCGCCGACGACATGCTGCGCGATGCCGATGCTTTCGATAAGCAATACATCCCGAACATTCCGGAGGTATTGTATTCGACGCCGTTGGTCGATCCGGGCGAGAGTTTCACGCTTGAATTCACGGCGCCAGAGCAGGCCGGCGATTATCCATACGTCTGTACCTTCCCTGGCCATTGGCGCGGGATGAATGGGGTGCTGCGTGTGGTGGATTAGATACAATACAGTAGGTTGAACGCAATAAATCACACGTATAACTAGGCAAATGATGAAAAATAGAATGAGATTATGGGTAAGTATGATCTTAGTAGGTCTTACTGCCGGCACCGTAGGTGCACAGACTAAAGCCACGCAAGTGCTGCTGGTGGGGGGCGGTTCCTCCCACGACTTTGAACGTTGGTATCGGCAAGAGGATGTCAAGACAATCGAGGAAGGCGGAGCCTTTTCCGTGCGCTACACCGACCGGACGGATTCCATCGCACATTACCTAAAAAGTACGGACGTGCTCGTCCTGTCAAACAACCAGCCCATTGACGAAGCGGGGCAGAAGGCGGTTATGAAATTTGCCAAAAAAGGGAAGGGCATCGTGTTGTTGCATGCGGCCGTTTGGTACAACTGGGCGGATTGGCCGGTGTACAACGCCGAACTTGTCGGCGGCGGCAGCCGCAGCCATGAGAATTTCCAGGAATTCAAGAATTATGTTGTCCACCCAACTCATCCCATTACGCAGGGGGTGCCCCAGCGTTTCGACTTCAAAGACGAGCTGTATCGGCACGAGTTTGACCCTGCATCGAAAGGGGCTGAGGTATTGGTGATCGGTCAGTCGATCGAAACGGATGCAGTTTACCCGGTCGTGTACACCGTCAAGCATCCCAAGGCGAAAATCGTCGGAATTACGTTGGGCCATGACGAACATAGCCATGAGCATGCGGCTTACAAGAGATTGTTGCAAAATGCTGTCAACTGGGTATTGAAATAAGAAAACAAGAGCTAATAACTAATAAAAAACAAGCAAAACATGTCACAAATCACAGTTGTTATTGTCGGAATGGGATTCGGAAAGGAATTTATCCCGATCTATCAAAAACATCCCAACATTAAGGCCGTCGGTATTTGCACGCGCAATGAAGCGACCTTGAAAGAGTTGCAGGAAAAGTTTGGCCTGGATGAGAACTTGTTGTTTACGGACTTCGATGAAGTCGTCAAACGCGACGACGTCGACGCGATTCACGTGGTAACACCCGTGCCTGAGCACGCACGCATGACCTTGGCTTCGCTTAATGCGAACAAGCACACGGCCTGCACCATTCCGATGGCGATGACGGTGGAAGATTGCCAAGCCATTGTAGAAGCGAAGCGCCGCTCGGGGAAAGTGTATATGATGATGGAAACAGCCCTGTACACCCGCGAATTCCTGTACGGATTAAATTTGGCGGAGACGGGCCAGCTCGGCAAAATCCAATTCGTACGCGGCTCGCACATTCAGGATATGAGCATGGACGGATGGGCAGAGTACTGGAAAGGTTATCCGCCGATGCTGAACGGAACGCACGCGATTTCCCCGCTACTGCGTATCAACAATACCATTGCTGAATCCGTGGTATGCCATGGCTCCGGTCGTTTGTCGGAAGACCTAGCTAGCCGTTATAACGCACCCTACGCCGTTGAGACAGCGACTTTCAAGCTGAAAGACTCGGAAGTGGTCGCCGAGGCGACTCGTTCCCTGTTTGACGTCGTGCGTCAGTATCGCGAGAGCTACGACGTGTACGGCACGAAGTTGTCCTTTGAGTGGGAGCAACTGGAAGACGAGCGGCACGTGCTTTTCACGGGCGGTGAGGATGCCGAGCGCATTGATGTGCCAGACACCGACGAACTGTTGATCCCCGAGATTGCATCCTTTACCAAGCGCGAGAAAATCGACGACCCGAACCACGTATCCTTCCTGCAAGGAGCTGGCCACGGTGGCTCGCACCCGCACTTGGTTCAGGAGTTCGTTGCGGCCATTGTTGAAGGACGTGATTCCGCGGTCGATGCGGCATTGGCAGCCAACTATACCTGCGCCGGTATTTGCGCGCACGAATCCGCCATGAAAGGTGGCGTACGTGTCGAAATTCCAAGCTTTGATTAATTGAGTGTTAGAGGTGTCGGGGCGCTTGTCGGCAAACAGGTGCCCCACCTCGTTTTTTGCTACTAACTTTACCAGAACCGAGAAAGATATGAAGATTGGGGTCAGTACATTCGTTTGGGTTTCACCATTCTCAAGCAAGGACGTGGACTTATTGCGTAAGGCCAAGGAGATCGGGTACGATATTATCGAGATCGCCGTCGAGGATCGGGAGCTCATCGATTGGGCCTTGATGAAGCGCACGGCGAGCGAACTGGGTATGGCCATTTCCATCAGCGGTGCTTTCGGGATGGACCGCGATATCTCAAGCGAGGACCCAGCCATCCGCGCCAACGGGTTGGCATATATCATCGACTGCGCGGAAATCGCCAGCGAGATGGGTAGCCCTTTGTTCGGTGGCCCCCTGTATTCAGCCGTGGGCAAAACGCGGTTGGTGTCTGCCGAGCAGAAAGCCCAGGAACGGCACTGGTGCCTCGAGAATCTGGACAAGGCAGCCCGTCGCGCGGCGGAGCTGGACGTCGTCCTGGCGCTCGAACCGCTCAACCGCTTCGAAACCGACATGGTCAACACCGTGGATCAGGCGATTTCACTGGTTGACGAGGTGGGAAGCAAGTATTTGAAGGTGTTGCTCGACACTTTCCACGCGAATATCGAGGAAAAAGACATTCCGGCGGCGATTGAAAAGCTGGGTGATCGATTAATACACATCCAAGCCAACGAGAATGACCGCGGTACGCCCGGTACGGGGCACCTCGACTGGACCGGCATCCGCCATGCCCTCGACAAGATCGGCTACCAAGGCGCACTGGTCATCGAAACCTTCGGGGCACCCTCCAAGGAGTTGGCCCGGGCGGCAAGCATCTGGCGCCCGCTGGCGAATAGTGCCGACGAACTCGCCGAAGAAGGGTTTGCCTTTTTGAAGAAGGCGTTTGGATAAAGCGATACGTGGCGACGGAGATGCATACGCGCGGTTGGGTACACACGCTAACCAATAGCTAAAACCGCGAGAACGCATTTAATCTGGGTTTGCTCCGCCGGAAACGGAAGGTCGGCGTAACGGCGGGATGAGCCATATCGCGTGAAGCAGCTGTTAAATCCGGATACAATTGGTCTGTAATAGGATATAATAGTGCAGTATTTTCGCAGACACGATTTGTAAATTTGTTAACCAACTATCTACTATAAAGTGATTTGTGAGTTGCTATGAGCCTCATTTGACGCACGTCCTTTTTTGCTAATGTTTTTCTAGGACATAAGTTGCGTTATTGTAAAGCTGAAAGGAGGGGGAATCAAGAATCTAAATTATGTAAACCGATCAGTTTGTTCCCAATGTGTTTCTCTAGGAGGAACCCAAGTTATCAGAAGAAGGGAGCTATTCGTATTATTCATTTAAACTAATACATTATGAATCCACATTATTTTGGCGGTGTCTGGTGGAGACGCCGCACGATGTCACACATTTTATCCACCAATTTCCGGACAGCCGTCCTAGCGTTTTGCGTCGGTGCATTCGCCATCGCGCCCGCAACGGCTCGTCCGACGGACTTGTCAGCGGTGGCAGGTCAGCCCGTACAACGCGTTGTTACCGGTTCGGTAACGGATGCTGACGGGAATCCGCTTGGCGGGGTGACTGTTACCGAAAAGGGCACGAATAACAGTACAGGTACCAATGAAGATGGTCTCTTTAGCCTAAATCTTTCTAGTGCCAACAGCACGGTTTTGGTGTTTCAGTATTTGGGGTACTTGACTGCGGAACGGCCCATCAGTGGATCGCCGGTCAACGTCGTGCTCGAAGCAGACCAAACTGCGTTGGAAGAAGTGGTCATCACCGGTTTCGGTATGTCTCAGAAGAAAGAGACCCTCACGGGAGCTATTTCAACCATCGGAGCCGACGATATTAGCCGCTCATTGTCGCCAACCACATCGGGCGCGTTAGTGGGCAAGATTCCCGGCCTGAACTTCCGGCAGACGGATGGTCGACCGGGTGCTTCGACGAATATCCAAATACGGAATATGGGCAGCCCGCTCTACGTCATCGACGGTGTACAAAAAGATGCTGGGCAGTTTAATAATTTGGATTTCAATGATATTGAGTCGATTACGGTACTGAAAGATGCTTCGGCAGCAATCTATGGGGTACGGGCGGCCAACGGGGTTATCGTTGTGACAACAAAAAGAGGACGGCTCAACACCAAAAACACCATTAGCCTGACCTCCAACTTTGGTTTTCAGAACTTGTCAACGTTCCCGCAGCCAGCAGACGCTGCGACCTATGTGGAGAACTATATCCAAGCCGAAACTGTCCAAGGAGCGACCAACTACCGCTATGACGCGGACGACCTCGCCAAGTGGCGCCAAGGAACAGAGAAAGGATATGTGCCGTTTGACTGGTATGATTATATCTGGAATACCTCGCCTCAAACGTACCTGAACGCGAACGTATCCGGCGGATCCGACAAAATCAATTATTATTTCAGCGTCGGCCACCTCAACCAGCAAGACGTCATTGAAAACTACGGCGGTTTCACCCGGACGAACGTACAGATGAACATCACATCCCGTATCTCCGATCGCTTCCGCGTAGGAGCGAATTTCAACGCGCGTCATGAGCAAAAGGTCAATCCAGGGGTTCCTGGTGGTGACGATTTGTGGCTGCCTCGTTTCGGAACATACCGGAACCTGCCGACTGTGCGCCCGTTCGCCAATGACAACCCCGACTACCCGACACTTACGTCCAATGATCCGGGCACAAACTTTGGCTGGCTGACTTATGATCTTTCGGGTAAATTCCAGAACACGTGGCGCGTAGGCCAATTGAACTTTGATGCTGAATATGACATCGTCGATGGCTTGACAGCAAAAGCATTGGTTGGCTATTATTATGCGACACAGCGTTTGGACAACCACGAGTACACCTACAAGCTCTACGGATACGACGAGAACACGGATACTTACCCCGTTATTTTCGAAAATAACAACCCATGGCGCGAGCGTACGATGGGCCATGTTGAAGAGATGACTTCCAACGTGCAGTTGAACTACGTCAAGTCATTCGATGAGCACAACCTCGCCATTGTCGGGGGCGTTGAAAGCATTTTGCGCAAAACGCCTAGCACGTGGGTACACTCGATCCCGACGGCTAACGCACTTAACCTCATCGACTACGAAACGATGGATACCTATAACGACACGGGTGACAATGCGCAAGCTCGTTTGGGCTACATCGGTAAGATTAACTATGACTACGCAGGCAAATATCTCGTGGAGTTATTGGGACGCTATGACGGGTCGTGGAAATTTCCTACCAACGATCGCTGGGGCTTCTTCCCGGCCGCATCGGTGGGCTGGCGTATCTCCCAAGAATCATTCTGGCAGGATAACCGCATCGGCGAAGTGGTCAATGACTTCAAGATCCGTGGTTCTTATGGCATCGTAGGTGATGACAACACAGCGGGTTATGCGCCATTTGACTACCTGGCGGGTTATAACTACAAGCAAGGTGGTGCCGTCCTCGACGGTGCTTATGTGCTGGGTACTCAGCCTCGTGGTCTCCCCGTTACAACGCTGTCTTGGCTGCGTGCCGAAATGACCAACATCGGTATCGATGCGGCATTCATGCAAAATCGCCTGACGGCTACGGCGGAGGTATTCCAGCGCAAGCGCACGGGCTTGCCCGCCGCACGCTATGATATCCTGTTGCCTAGCGAAGTCGGTTTTGGTCTTCCAAACGAAAACTTGAACTCGGATATGCTGCGCGGCTACGAAGCCGTTGTACGCTGGGCCGACCGAGCTAACGAGCTGACCTATTCCTTGGCCGGTAGCGTTACGTATTCGCGCTTCTATGACTGGGATCGCTATAAGCCCCGGTTTAGTAATTCGTGGGATGAATACCGTGGCTCCTTGGTACAGCGCTATGGATACCTCAACTGGGGACTGGAAGCCGATGGGCAGTTCCAGACTTGGGACGAGATCGTAAACTGGCCGATTGACAACGACCGTCAGGGCAACCGTACCTTGCGTCCAGGCGACGTCAAGTATGTCGATCAGAACGGCGATGGGGTCATCAACCACCTGGACGAGCGTCCAATCGGTTACCGCCAGGATTCGACGCCTATCCTCAACTTCGGTATCAACATGTCCTTCTCCTACAAAAACTTTGACTTAGGGTTGGATTTTTCAGGAGGCGGTTTGAATACGTTCTACAAGCAGTGGGAGATGCGTAATCCGTTCCACGATGGAGGAAACAACCCGCAGTATTATTTTGATGATGCGTGGAAACTATCCGATATCTGGGACGCGAACAGTGAACTCATCCCCGGTAAGTACCCCATGTTGCTGATCGGTAATAGCTCACATAGCAACTACTGGAACAGTACCTTCTGGAAGCAGAATATCCGTTACATCAAGCTCCGTAACCTGGACTTTGGTTACTCCCTGCCATCCCACATCGTCGAGCCATTATCCCTCTCCGGTGTACGGGTGTATTTTTCCGGGCAGAACTTGTTGACCATGACCAACCTGATCGGCATCGATCCGGAAGCCGATCAAGATAACGGACTGGGTTATCCGACCATGCGCATTTTCAACTTCGGTTTGAATGTGAGATTTTAATGTTCGGAGGTAATTTTAAAAGAAACGAAAGTATTATGAAAAAGTCAAGAATATCTTTATTCAAGGTTTTGGCAATGGCCGGAGGGCTGGCCTGCTTCAGCAGCTGCTCGGACTTCCTCGAACGCCAGCCTGACCAGATCCTGACCGAAGACCAGATCTTTGGCGATGCTGTCATGATCAAATCCGTGCTGGCCAACTACTACGGCCGGGTCACCTGGGGTCAGCACATTAACGACTCGTACGGCTATACCATTTTAGACGAAGCCGGCAAATCGGACGGCGGACCAGATAACATCCAAAATTTCGGAAACGCGCAATGGCGGGTATACGATTACGGATTGATCCGTAACATCAACCAATTCCTGCAGGGACTCCGCGAATCGACTGCGCTGAGCGAGGAAGATAAGCGGGTGTACGAAGGCGAAGCACGCTTCCTGCGGGCATGGACCTATTTCAACATGGCGCGTGGCCTGGGTGGTGTACCCATTGTAGGTGACGAAGTGTTCGAATATCAGGGTGGCATGGATGTTACCGCATTGCAGTATCCGCGGTCTACGGAGGCGGCAACTTACGATTACATCATCGCCGAATGCGAAGCGATAGCCGCGCTGCTTCCCGAAGCAAAAAACGCCAATTCGGCCCGCGCCAACAAGTGGGTAGCCCAAATGCTGAAAGCACGGGCGGCCGTCTATGCGGGCTCCCTGGCCAACTACAATAATAAGATGCCTTCCCCCATCCGCACAGCGGGTGGCGAAGTGGGTATTCCTGCCGAGCGTGCCAACGGCTATTACGAACAAGCGCTGGCCGCAGCACGGGAAGTGATTAACAACAGCCCCTACAGCTTGCAGTTGAATAAGCCAGACGATTTGGAGCGCAACTTCTACGAGGCCACCAGCGTAAAGGACAACAATAGCGAAGTCATCTGGGCGCGGGATTATATCTACCCCGGTTCCGGCCAGCAGGTCGGTTTCACGCGGGTGAATATTCCGGGATCGCATGCGGAAGACATCGACCGGGCTTACGCCGGACCGTTGTTGAACCTCGTCGAAGACTTCGAGTATACGGATAGCCGTAGTGGCGATATTCGTATCCGCGATAACCAGGGAAATTATGTGTTTTATGATAATCCTGCCGATGCCTTTGCCAACAAGGACGCCCGACTCGGTGGTTCGGTGATGACACCCAACTCCGTATTCAAAGGAATGGGAGTCGAAATCCAAGCGGGCCAAAAAGTGTGGGCCAACGGTACTTGGCAGACGGTAACCGGGCAACCCGGTGAGCGGGATACGCAAGGTCGCTTGATTACTGCAGCGAACGGCCCCAACCGGTCGAACGAGCAGTTTATCAACAAGACAGGCTTCTTCTTCCGTAAGTTTATGGACGAAGCTTCCGGAGCTTCTACGCGCGGACGGAACAGTGAGATGTGGTTCCCCCGCTTCCGCATGGCAGAGGCCGTGCTGATCGCTGCTGAAGCTGCGATGGAGCTGGGACAGAATGCTGATGCCGTTACCTACATCAACCAAGTACGCGCCCGCGCAGGCATTCAGGCCCTCACCGCCGTTACGCTGGAGGATATTATCAGTGAGCGCCGGGTAGAGTTTGCTTTCGAAGACCACCGCTATTGGGATCTGAAGCGATTCCGCCGTGCGCACATCCTGTGGAATGGTGTAGTGAACAATCCGACGGCACAGCATTATGTATTGTTCCCTTATCTGGTTGTGGCTCCGGGTACGCCTAATGACGGTAAATATGTGTTTGACCGCGTCACCTTTAGCAACTCGTTGCATCCGAGATTCTTTGAGTTGCGGAATTACTACAACTTCATTGATCTAGGATGGCAAAACGCGAATCCGAAGATCGTGTTAAATCCGTTCCAATAATCTTAAAATTGCACAATGATGAGAAAATTTCTAAATATAGCATTGCTCGCCACGATTGTTACGGTGAGCAGCTGCGGACTGGATAACTACGATGCGCCCGAGTCGAAAGTGTATGGGCGGGTCGTCTATAATGGTGAGCCAGTAGGAGTGAGAGGAACCGGGGAGGCTGTGCAGTTGCAACTGTACCAAGACGGCTACGAACTACGCAACCCCATTCCGGTTTACGTGAGTCAGGATGGCTCGTTTGAAGCGAAACTATTCGATGGCGAATACAAACTGGTTACACGGAATAATAACGGGCCTTGGGTGAATACTCGGGATACGACCGTTTTTACCGTGAAAGGCACGGCTAACGTTGATTTGCCCGTAACGCCCTTGTTTACCGTGTCAAACACCAACCTAGCTTTGAATGGAAGTAATTTGAATGCCTCATTCCAGATCAACCAAATCACTTCGGGATGGGACGTTGACTATGCCATGGTTCTGGTAGGCCGTACGGCATTCGTGGATGACGTGTCTTATACGCTGCGGTTGGAGATCGATGATGCCGCAGTCGGAACATCCCTGACCGAGGTCGTCAGCCTGGCCGCAAATAATGATTTCAATAACGGATCCCCGTTGTTTGCGCGGGTTGGCGTTCGAGCTGTAGGCAAAGACCAAGCGATCTACTCGCAGGTGGTCAAGATACGTTAGACACCGTAATTGGAAACCTTATGCAACCGTTGTTAGCACATGCGCTAACAACGGTTTTTTTATTTGCCAACGTCCATGCGCGAAAACGCGTGGATATAAAGATTTCGGTATTGTCACCCGCTTCCACAGATATCCAGCGATGCCGATATCGACCGATTGGCTTGAGTGTCGGGTGCCGTGTCACTCGTACATCGTAATCCTTTGGGGCGAATGTCAATGTTTTGGCAACGTGCCTATTTGATGGCCGCCTAGATTTGTGCCGAATTTGATCGGTTCGTTGGCTAAACGGGTAACCGCATCTGAGTCCACCGAAATCGAATTGTCGTATGCTGGCCAATTCCACCTAGCTGCGCACGTTGCGGGATGCTGAGGAGGCCAAGTCGTTCTGTCGAGGAGGCTCGGGTTTTAAGAATCAATCAGGTAATACGTCGGCGCGCCCGGACCAACCGGAAGCTTCAACACGAATACCCACAGGAAAAATAGGACTACCCACGCAAGGGTGAATAAAATGCTGTATGGCAACATCATACTGATCATGGTGCCAATTTTGACTCCCCGCACATATTTGGTGGCAAATGCGAGGATCAGCCCAAAGTAGCTCATCATCGGCGTGACGATGTTGGTCACCGAATCACCGATACGGTAGGCGGCTTGGATTACTTCCGGGCTATAGCCGATCAACATCAGCATCGGCACAAAAATAGGCGCCGTCACTGCCCATTGGGCCGATGCCGAACCCAGCATCAGATTGATCGTGGCCGAGATGGCGATGAAACCCAAGAACACTGCCGGGCCGGTAAAGCCGATCTGGTCGAGGAATTCAGAACCTTTGACCGCAAAAATCTGACCCAAGTTACTCCACCCGAAAAAGGCTACAAACTGCGCCGCAAAGAAGACAATCACGATGTACAGGCCTAGCGTGGACATCGATTTAGCCATGCCGTCGATAATTCCTTTCTCGCCGGTCATCGAGCCGGTGACTCGGCCGTAAACCACCCCCGGGATCAAGAAAAACAGAAAGATAAACGAGACCATACCCTGCAGGAATGGGGAGTTCAGAATTTCACCAGTTTCGGGGTTTCGCAGCATACCATTCTCGGGAATGATGGTCATCGCCAGCAAAGCGATCAGCACGAGGATGGAAACGCCTGTTATTTTGAGGCCCTTCTTCTCGATCGGGGTGAGGGGGTTCATCTCGTCTTGTCCGCTCAGATCTTCGGAGGCGATCGCGGGGTCGTATTTACCCATTTTCGGCTCGACGATACGGAGGGTCACAAAAGCGGCGAGCCCTGTGATCAGAAAGGCACTGACGGCCATGAAGTAATAATTGACCGCAGCATGCACTTCGTAGGTAGGGTCGATGATATTCGCGGCTTCTTGGGTAATACCAGCTAGCAGCGGGTCGATCGTCCCGATCAGGATATTGGCACTGTATCCCCCCGATACGCAGGCGAAAGCACAAGCGATCCCGGCAAGCGGATGGCGCCCCATGGAGTGGAAAATCACGGCCGCCATGGGGATCAACACGACGTACCCCATTTCGGAAGCGGTGTTCGACAGCACGGAAGCAAAACAAATGGCGAGGGTGACCAAGTTTTTTGGGGTGAGCAGAAAGTGAATCGGTTTTTGCAGCACACCGATAAAACCTGCTCTCTTTCTAGGCCGATAAGCAGCGGCTTTGAGGATGATGCTCCTAACGGCAGCACTGATCAATCCGGACCGCTCGGCGACACCTACCCCAAGGAGGGCAACCAGCACTACGCCGAGGGGTGCAAAACTCGTGAAATTACGCACTAGCTCGGTGACAATCCGGCGAAACCCCGCGGCGTTCATCAGACTGACGGGTTCGATCAGTCCCGAAGGCGAGCGGCCGGGCGTACCTGCCGGACGCGGATCCATGGCGCTCCAGTTCAGCCATTCGGCAACTCCGCTCAACAGCACCACTAATAACGTGAATATCGCGAAGAGTGTGACGGGATGGGGTAGGAGGTTGCCCATCCATTCGACAAGGTCTAAAAATCGGGTGAAAAGGCTCTTTCGCTGGTTGGGGTTCGGGCTTGGTGTCGCTTCTGATGTCATCTGGATTGTACGGCTCGTTCAAAAAATTGGTTTGAACCCGTGAAAATAGGATAAAAAGTGAATAATACCAGCGGTTAATTTTGGTAAGAAGTATTTTAGACGACTCATGGGCTTGGTTTTATGAGCGTTATATTTCGCTAATCGCGCTAGCTGAGGCCTGTCTCCATCGTTGGGCCTATCGTCTATGGTCTATCCTCGCCTTCGTTAGGCGTGTAGTTATTTTTAACCGCTTTCGCCGGTTAGGCGACCTCTTTTGTTTGTTGCTCGTGTTTGTTTTATAGGCCAGCAAGAACGAATGTTTTGTCATGACACAAAAGAGGAAAAAAGTAAAGGCTGTTTCGGTGTTGCAACTAGATTTGGCAGCATTCCCCTAACGCATCAAAACGCACTGCGCTCAAACAGTTGGTACTTCTTTACGGCAATCATCCCAAATCCGTGCCGGCGCCAATCAAAATGCCGGTTTCTCTAGCGGACGGACACTACGTTATGGACTAGAAACCACCGCCCACCATCCAAGCACGTTATCCCGCATGGCGGGAAGTGCCCGTCGGACTTACGACTCCTCGACTCACGACTAAAGACTTACGACTAAAGACTTACGACTAAAGACTAAAGACTAAAGACTTACGACTCAACAACTCCACGCCTCCATACTCCAATTTCTTTTACTACGTTTGTCGATACGATGAAAGGCCACCTTGCAATTGCGCGCACCGCTTTTCCGATTATTCTGGCCAATGCCACGGTACCGCTGTTGGGTCTGGCGGACACCGCCGCCATCGGGCATACGGGCAGTGCACAGGACTTGGGCGCCATCGCGTTAGGCGCGTTGGTGTTTAGTTTTGTGTACTGGGGTTTCGGTTTTCTCCGCATGGGCACCACTGGCTTTGTAGCGCAGGCGGCCGGCGCGTCGGACTACACGGAGGTGCGCGACGTGCTGCTGCGAGCGGTGGTAATGGGGGCAGGGATTGGATTGCTATTGGTTGCCGGCCAGCACTGGATCGGCACGGGGGCTCTCCATCTGCTCGATGCCAGCGACGCGGTAAAAGAAGGCGTACGCGTGTATTTTGGTGCGCGAATATGGGGCGCGCCGGCCACGCTGGTTACGTTTGCGCTGTTCGGTGTCCTCATTGGGCTCGGCAAAACCCGCCACCTTCTTCTGTTGCAGTTGGTGTTGAATGGCGTCAATATCGCGCTGAACGTATGGTTTGTCGTGGGACTGGGCTGGGGCGTAAAAGGCATTGCAGCCGGGACGGTCATCGCCGAATGGACGGCCTTATTCGTAGGTGTCTGGCTCGTTCGGCGTGTGTTGCGCGAGGCGCTTTCTGCGCACCCCCCTTGGTCGTGGTCGCAGGTCGTCAGCAAAGGCAAATTCGTGCAGATGCTTACCACCAACGGCAACATCATGGTACGGACCTTCGCGATGCTTCTGGGGTTTGCCTGGTTTGCCAATCAAGGTGCTCGCTTTGGCGATACCATTCTCGCGGCTAATCACGTGCTGCTTCAGTTTGTTTCCTTTTCTGCTTTTTTTCTTGACGGCTATGCCTATGTGGTTGAAATGATCGTCGGCAAGGCAGTCGGCGCGCGGGACGAAGCGGGCTTTCGCCGCGGGCTGAAGCAAGCCAACGAATTGGCCGGCGTGACGGCGCTGGTGCTCGCCTCGCTGTTTTTCGTCTTGGGCGACATGGCCATAGAGGGACTCGCCAGCGACGCGGGCGTGCGCGCAACCGCACAGCACCACTTGCCTTTGGCCTGCGGGTACATCCTGGTATCGTTTTATGCCTTTCAGATGGATGGCGTGTTTATTGGTGCCACCCAAAGCAAGGAAATGCGCAACGCCAGCGTGTTTTCCTTTCTCTTCCTGATTGGCCTCGGCACATTATTGACCGCACATTGGGGAAATACGGGTCTGTGGCTCGCGTTTATCGGCTATGTGATCGTGCGCGGGATTAGCCTCGCTTTTTACCTGCCAAGGGTGAAAGCAATTTTTACCCGACACGAAACCCTGTAAACTTCAATCATTCAGCAGTCTCCGGCTCCCATTCGCCTGTCCTCCATCTTCCACCGAGTCCTCCAATGGATACAATTTGCCCGAAAGTGGATAAGAAAGTGCAGGGATTACCGGTCTTCGTATGATACATTTGTGGTACTTATCTCATCAACTAGCCCCATCATGTCATTACGTCCTTTTTTACTAATCTGCCGGCTCTTCCATGGCGTTATACTGTTTCTAGGCCTGATTGGGGCACTGAGGTTACCCGCGCAGGCGTCACCGAGGCAGGCTGATCCGCCTAATATTCTTCTAATTCTGGTCGATGACTTGCGGCCGGCATTGGGCGCGTATGGCGATACCCTAGCCATCACGCCCCACCTGGATCAATTGGCCGCGCGTGCCCTGCAGTTTGACCGCGCCTATGCGAATCAAGCCGTGTGTGCACCATCTCGATACAATCTGATGCTGGGGAGCCGTTCCACATCTTCGGGTATTTATGGATTCGGACGGGATTTTCGCGATCCCTATCCAGATGCCATCACCTTGCCCCAATTTTTCAAAGCGCAGGGCTATCACACCGAGTCGATGGGGAAAGTCTTCCACATCGGCCATGATACCTATGACGACGCCCTGTCGTGGAGCGTGCCGCACCACAAGGACCTGGTGATCGAATACGTGGATCCCGCAAGCAAGTCCGAAGGCGATACCCGTGAGGAGGCGTTGTTTTCCAATCAAGGGTGGGACTACGCGCGTTCCTTGCCGCGCGGGCCGGCATGGGAGTCGCCAGATGTATCGGACGACGCGTATGCAGACGGCCGTATTGCGGCCCGAGCGGTTGAGCGATTGGCAGCACTCAAGAAGCAATCGGACGGACCGTTTTTTCTGTCCGTGGGTTTTGCGCGTCCGCACCTGCCTTTTTCCGTGCCCAAGCGCTATTGGGATCTTTATGACGAACAGGCGTTGCCTATTCCCGGAGCGGATGCCGTACGGCCCGAAGATGCGCCGCCCTACGCGGTGAAGTACGGTGATGAAATCGACCAATACACCCCCGTTCCACAAACCGTTACCCAGGAACCTTTTGCAGACAGCCTGGCGCGTAAGCTCATCCACGGATATTATGCCAGTACGAGTTATGTGGATGCCCAAATCGGAAAGGTTTTGGAGGCCTTACACGCCTTAGGATTGGATGAAAATACCATCGTCGTCCTTTGGGGCGACCATGGGTATATGCTCGGCGAACTGGGGATGTGGACCAAGCATGTGAATTATGAGTTAGCCAACCGGATCCCCTTGCTGATTGCCGGGCGGGACATCACCCCCGGCCGTACAATGCAACTGACGGAAACCGTCGATATCTACCCGACGTTGGTGGAATTGGCGGGGTTCCCGCACCCGATCGTGTCGCAACCTTTGGACGGGATAAGTCTGGTACCCCTGTTTACCAAGCCCACGGCATCCTTGCGTGATCATGCCTATCATTGTTTCCCGCGGGGAGGCAGAATGGGTCGGGCTATCCGTACCGACCGGTATCGGATGGTCGAGTGGAAAAGTATGGATGATCCGAGTGTGGTCGAATACGAGCTCTACGACTACCAAAATGGATGGATAGAGCGGCGGAACATCGCTGGGGAGCAACCGGCGGTATTGGCTGAACTGCAATCTATTCTTCGCCAGCATCCCGAGGCAACGCCTCCCAGACCGACGAGTCAGCGTAATTGATCATTTTGGCGAAAGGCTACTGGGCATGCGGCGCGGGTTAAACTCATCCCGGCACATTGGCCTGGAATGCGTTTTCTTTTATTAAAAACAGTAACTTTGGTAGCAACACCGATCGAGCGGCTGGTGTGTGTCCCATAACGGGTTCATTGAAAGCCCGTGCTACGTGCTGGTGCTGGCGAGATACAATTTAGCCGTAAACGGACAAAAAAGTGCAAGAATTCCCGAGCAAAGGGATTTACATTTGCATATCGCCGCGTTTCGCGCCTGGCCGCGGAGGCACGGCTACCGCAAGGTACGAACAAGCTATTTATAAAATTCAATACCCATATGAAATACGGATTCATCACGAGCATTATCGGTTGTTTGTTTATGGCAACGACCGTGGCGCAACCTAGCGACTGGGCGCCGGTCGAAGGAAGGATTATGTCACGCTGGGTCAGCGACATTGACCCGGCCACTCCCTTGCCCGAATACCCACGTCCTCAGTTGGTACGCGAAAATTGGCAGAATTTAAACGGGTTGTGGGAATATGCCATTACGCCCGGAAAATTGACGGCGGTACCTTCGTCGTACGAAGGACAAATCCTCGTGCCCTATCCCGTTGAGTCCGCACTGTCTGGCGTGGGTAAGCGTGTCGGCAAAGACAATACCCTCTGGTATAAGCGGACGATCACTGTCGACCGAAAACTACGCGCGGGTGAGGTCATCCTGCATTTCGGCGCGGTAGATTGGCGCGCCGAGGTCTACGTCAACGGAACCCAAGTGGGCACGCACGAGGGCGGCTTCGATCCCTTCTCGTTCAACATTACGCCGTATCTCAAGAGCGGCGCCACGCAGGAAATCGTCGTCGGCGTTTGGGATCCCACAAACGAAGGACCGCAGCCCAACGGCAAGCAAGTCGTCAATCCGCACGGGATTTGGTACACCCCCGTCACCGGTATTTGGCAAACCGTCTGGTTGGAAAGTGTGCCGAGCACGCACATCGTGTCAACCCGCCAAACGCCCGATATCGATAAGGGTATCCTCGAAGTACAAACCGCATTAGCGGGCATCCAGCCGGGCGACGAAGTGCGGCTTTCGGCATGGGACGGCACGGAGAAAGTAGCCGAGAGCACAGCGCGTGTAAGCAGCCATGCGTCCACGCAGGTATTGCACGTGCCGGACGCCAAGCTGTGGTCCCCCACGGATCCATTCCTCTACGACTTGAAAATCGCTGTCGTTCGTAATGGCAAGGTCGTGGATGAAGCTTCTTCTTATTTTGCGATGCGCAAGATCTCTATGGAGAAAGATGCCCACGGCATTCAGCGCATGTTGCTAAACAACGAATTCCTGTTCCAATACGGACCGCTTGACCAAGGCTGGTGGCCTGATGGTCTGTACACGGCGCCTACGGACGAGGCCCTCCGCTTTGATGTGGAGAAAACCAAAGAAATGGGCTTCAACATGATTCGCAAGCATATCAAAGTGGAGCCCGCACGCTGGTACTACCACTGCGACCAGTTGGGCCTGTTGGTGTGGCAAGATATGCCGAGCGGCGATTTGGGCGGCAATCATTGGGATATGAGACCCGGACTGACCACGGGTCGGCAGCACGACAAGGACCGCACGCCGGAGTCTGAGGCTATCTTCCGTACGGAATGGAAGGCCATCATGGATGCGCTCCACAACCACCCGTCCATCGTGGTTTGGGTGCCTTTCAACGAAGCTTGGGGACAGTTCAAGACGGTCGAAATCACCGAATGGACCATGCAGCACGATCCGTCCCGCCTGGTGAACAGTGCGAGCGGAGGCAATTTCTACCCAACGGGGCAAATTATGGACGTCCACAACTATCCGGATGCCATCATGCCACGTCCGGAAATTTATGGCGATAAGCAGATACTGACACTCGGTGAATTCGGCGGCTTGGGGCTTCCCGTGGAAGGACATACTTGGCAGGAGAAAGATAATTGGGGCTACCAGAGCTTCCAGAACGTCGAAGAATTGACTAAACGCTACGCGGGCTTGATGGACGACTTGGCGAGGCTAATTCCGATGGGACTTTCCGCCGCGGTCTACACGCAAACCACCGACGTGGAAATCGAAACCAACGGGCTGATTACCTACGATCGCGAGGTGGTAAAAATACCGGCCGAGCAATTGCGGCAGCTGCACCAGAAACTATATCAGTCGCCTCGCTAACACTCCACAACAGCACATTTATTAAAGAAAAACCTAACGATGACAAAAAATACGATAGCCGGATTTGGGGAGGCGGCCAGGCGCTTACTTCCCGAAACCAGCGCATTCGAAAGCATGATCGGTGGCAAACCGACCGCCTTGTATCTGATCAGTAACGCACGTGGGACAACCGCCGCGATTACCAATTACGGCGCACGCGTCGTAGGATTAGTCGTGCCTGACCAAGACGGCAACCCCGTGGACGTGGTCACCGGCCCCGGATCCCTAGTGGGCTACACGGAAGGCCCTGAATATTACTTGGGTGCAGTTATTGGCCGGGTGGGCAACCGTATTGGCGGCGCCCGTTTTGAGCTGGATGGCCGGACATATATACTGTACGCCAATAATGGTCCCAACTCCCTGCACGGCGGCAAAAAAGGCTTTGAGTCTGCCGTGTGGGACGCCCAGCAGGTGGACGGTAGCACGCTGGTGCTGACCCTGCGTTCGCCCGATGGGGAGGAAGGCTATCCTGGCAATTTGGACGTGAAGGTAACCTACCGCATGACGGAAGCGGATGGCCTGCACATTGCGTATGAAGCACAAACCGACCAACGGACACCGGTGAACTTGACGAACCACGCCTATTTTAACCTCAATGGCGAGGGATCAGGCCTGATCAATGAACACCTGTTGCAAATTGAGTCTTCGCACCTTACCGTTGTCGATGAAGCGTTAATTCCTACGGGCGAACTTCGCCCCGTGGACGAAACCCCATTCGATTTTAGGGAGCTTACATCCATCGGAAGCCGTTTGCATGACACAGAAGACGAACAGCTGGCATACGGTGGCGGCTACGACCACAACTTTGCGCTCGACAGCGGGAAGGAATACGCGCTGGCAGCGGTCGCTATCGGCGATCAGACGGGCATTCGCATGGAAGTACATACGGATATGCCGGGCATTCAGTTTTATGGAGGCAATGCGATCCCCAGCGGACTGGTGCTCAAGCATGGAAGTGCGAGTGAATACCGTACGGCTTTTTGCTTGGAGACTCAATTCTTTCCCGATGCCGTGAATCAGTCCCAATTCGATTCGATCATCCTCGATCCGGGTACGGTATTCACCTCGGAGACATTGTACCAGTTTTAGCATACGGCCGGGCATTTTCCGGTTGCCCGCAAAAAAGAAGATTACGATAAGAATTGTAGCACTGCTGTGTTTGCTATGGCCGGCCCTGATACTGCAGGGCGTGGCACAACCTGCCTTGCTTCGGGTCACCGTCCAAGCTGGCGATGTAGGCTATACGGACTACCCGGTCAGCGTCGATGTAGGGGATAAGGTAGCGGGGGCAGCGGACGGCGCTCGGCTGGTAGCGGTGGTGGCCGGTGAGCGGACCGAAGTACCTTTCCAGGTGGTGTCTACGACCGCGGGAAGCCGTATCCGGGATCCTTTGTTTGCTGGCAACTGCACCCATGTGAGCACGGCGTTCAATAAGCAGCACAGGCAAGTGGTGAGATTCGTGCTACCTAAATGCAGATGCTGGGTCAAGCCCAGCATGACGGCTACATTTGCGTAGCCCGGTCCGTCCTGAACCGGGTGTACAGCACACTAAGCAGTAACATTGTAGACAGCACCCTCGACTGACCCCTGCGTCGGAAATGACAGCGCTGCGAGAGCCTGTCCCGAAAGTCGGGATCACGCAGGGCGGGAAGTGTCCGGGATAAGCGAATGCGCAAATATGCAAATATGCGAATCTGCATATGCGCGAATCTGCGAACGGATGCTATTCCCGTGCCAACGCCCGGTGCAGGACGGCTTTCAGTTTCTCGGAGTCGCCCATGTAGGGCTCGAGGTCCAGTAACTCAATATTGCGGAAATCGATCGGGTGGCTCTCGCTTTGCAGGGAGATGTAGCCGCCGGTCAGGATTTTTCCGTCTTCTTTCACGCTAGGGTCGTGGTTCGATACGTTGCCCCCGCCGATTTGCGGTTTGTAATAGGTCAGTACGGTATCGCCTTGAATGATGTGGTGAATGACCGAGTCGGCAAGAACGACAAATTCTGCCGTCACCCACTGATCGCCGTGGTAAGTTTCCGATGTTGAATTAATGCAGTGTGGTGTGAACAGCTCGTCATCCATCACTACATTGGTGCCAGGTGTGCACAAGTTGCCGGTCGTCCGTGGGTTGGTGCCATCGCCGCCGAGCAGCTGCCCTTCGATTGAGATGGGGAAATCCTGGTCTTTCAGCATGGTGCGCGGGTCTTGGCCGTGCAGCATAGCGCCGCTGTTGCGGAATGCCCAGCCTTCGCCGCCTGGTGCTTGCTCGCCCACGAAGCGGTATTCAAAACGAAGCACATAAGCGGAGTACGGCGTATTGTAGTGAATATGCCCGTATTGGAAATCAAAGTCCGTGTATTCGTCGTAACGTACCTGCATCATGCCGTCGGCGACGCGAAAGGTGTTTCCGAAGTTTTCGCCCACTTCGTGCTTGGCGATTTTAACAGTCCAGTCGTTGAGGTCTTTTCCGTTGAACAGTGGGGTCCACGTGAGGTTTTCTTCGGGTTCCATTCCCGTGCAAGACCAAGCGCTGGCAGCAAGGGCAAAAAGCGCAATCAGTAAGTTGGTTTTCATAGTCATGGGCAAAAGCCGTAAAATAGGTTAATTAAATGTGTTGAGTGTGTTTTTTTAATCTGGTTGTGTCCCGTTTTGAAGGCCTGAGGCTCCGGCTTGCACAAGCTGGTTACGGGCCTGTCACCAAGCGAAAGTAGGAAAATATTATGACTTGTCATCGCGATGCCAAAAGTTCAGTTTCAACGATCACTAAATTGCCTAAGCAGAAAAAAATAGGTAACATTGCTACACTTCAAACGGGGGATTGTTTTCGCAAATAAACAGACTATATATGCTTCAGGAACGTATCAAAGCCGCCTACCTCAGAGACAAAGTCATGACCGCCCAAGAGGCTGTCAAGCTCATCAAAAACGGAATGTTTGTAGGCAGTAGCGGCTTCACCAAAGCCGGGGATAGCAAGGTTGTGCTGCCCGAGCTGGCCCGCTATGGCGAACAGGAAAATATTAAAATCACCCTGATTACGGGTGCATCGTTGGGGCACGGGACGGACGGTAAGCTGGCAACGGCTGGGGTCGTGAAAAAGCGGATGCCTTTCCAAGTCGACAAGGCATTGCGGGAGCGCATCAACAAAGGCGAAATCCTGTTTATCGACCAGCACCTCAGCGAAAGCGCCGAACTGCTGCACACCAAGAGTCTGCCCGAACTGGATATCGCAGTGCTTGAAGTCGCGTATATCGACCGCGATGGCAGTTTGGTGCCGACTACCTCGGTCGGGAATTCCGTCGTGTTTGCAGCGCACGCCAAGAAGCTGATTATTGAAATCAATACCACCGTGCCGATGGATATCTTTGGTGTGCATGATATCTTCCAGCCCGAAAACTATCCGCACCGCAACGTTATTCCCATTGTGGCTCCGGACAACCGCATCGGGCGGAAGACGATTCCGGTGGACCCGAGCAAGATCGAAGCCATCGTCTTCAGCGATATTAAAGACAGCTCCGCGGATATTGCCGCGCCGGATGCCAAGACGACTGCCATCGCTAGCCACCTGCTTCGTTTCTTCGAGAATGAGGTGAAAATCGGGCAGCTTAGCGATCGCCTGCTGCCCATTCAGGCCGGAATCGGCAAAGTAGCCAATGCGGTTCTTTCGGGCTTCCAGCGAAGCAATTTTTATGATCTGACCATGTTTTCGGAAGTGCTTCAGGATAGCACCTTTGACCTGATCGATTCAGGCAAGCTCAGCTTCGCCTCGGCGTCTTCCTTCGCGGTGTCCGAAGCCTGCTACGACCGGGTTGTCAATAATCTGGACAAGTACCGCAACAAGATCGTCTTGCGGCCGCAGAACATCAGCAATACCCCAGGCCTCATCCGACGACTGGGTGTCATTGCGATCAACACGGCCATCGAGTTCGACATCTATGGCAATGTCAACTCCACCCACATTGGTGGTAATAATATCATGAACGGTATTGGCGGATCCGGTGATTTTGCACGCAATGCTTTCCTGAGTGTCTTCGTGTCCCAAGCCGCGTCCAAGGGCGGGGCTATCTCCCATGTGTTGCCCATGGTGTCGCACGTGGATCACACCGAACACGACGTGGATATCCTGGTCACCGACCAAGGGTTGGCCGACCTGCGTGGCCTGGCACCCCGCGAACGTGCCCAGCGCATCATTGACAACTGCGTGCATCCGGATTACAAGCCCTTGCTGCAGTCCTATTTTGACCGCGCTTGTACCACGCGCGGCGGGCATACGCCGCATATCCTCGAAGAAGCGTTTAGCTGGCATACCCGGTTTCGGGAAACCGGAACGATGATGCCGGCAGCGGACGATTAGTTTTATTCGCGCATTTGCAGATTCGCAGATTCGCCGATTCGCATATTCGCGCATTCGCTTATCCCGGCCATTTCTCGCCATGCGTGACCCCGAGTTTCGGGACAGGCTGGCGACATGACGAAGACGTTATCACGGACGGCGGTTTCCGACCGGGGGAAAACCAGCCTTTTTGATTGCTTTGGCTTATTCGCGTATTCGCGGATTTGGTTATTCGCTTAATCGCTTTTCGGGCGTCCGTAGCGACGCCTACGGACGTACTGCTGCGCAAATCCAATTGCGAATAGCAGCACGGGTGGCAACCCGACATTCAGCCATTGCCAAAAACGTTTGTCTTCCCGGGATTTTACAGGATCGAGCAAGCGGAGCTTCACCTCTTTGTCGCGCAGGGAGATGATACCTTCATCGTCCGTCAGGTAGTCCAGCGCATTCAGCAAGAAGGACTTGTTCGCAAACTGCTGCTGGGTGAAGCGGTCCCAGCCCAGCGGGTAGGCCGAGCCATCCGCGGGATTAACGGCATTCGCGAAAATATCCCCATCGGCGATGGCCAGCATTTTGGCAGGCTTGCTTTTTTCCGGAATCGGACGGGCCGCCGTGATGCCTTCCGGCACGGGGCGGTGTGCAAAGACGGACGGAAACTCGCCTTCCAACAAGGCCGCGACCGGCAGAGGCTGGTTTTTAAACGCCTCGGGGTCGGGAATTTCCTCAACCATTTGCAGGGAAATGCTGGCAGGGGCTTCCAGCACGCGCGAGTAGGGGGAGGAGTGCAGGATGATTTCCTTGCGCACGCCCTCCACGGCGATGGTGTCTATCGTACCCGCGAATTCGCTTCGGACGCCATCGAGATTGCGGATCAGCGGATGCGGTGCCATCGGCATGAAGATGGGGTAGAACAGCCACGGCGCCAGCTCGATCTGTGCTTGGCCGCCAACCTGCCCCAGCGTCAGCGGGATTTGGGCGCAATTGAGGTCGCCAATGAGGTTGTAGTTAAAAC
>CAYUIZ010000034.1:0-26156 GCA_964444885.1 uncultured Sphingobacteriaceae bacterium
AAACCATGTTTTGCCGGATCAATAAATGATACATTGGGATGTCGAAATGGTCTTGCCGCTTGTTTCTAAATCCTTAATTTCTATCAAAATATAGGAACAGTAAATGGATATTCAAAGCATAAAAAACAGATTTGGCATTATCGGGAACTCGCCCTTGCTCAATCGGGCGATCGACATTGCGCGGCAGGTAGCGCCTACGGATATTTCCGTGTTGATAACGGGCGAGAGCGGCAGTGGAAAGGAAGTGTTTTCGCACATTATCCATCAATTGAGCGCGCGCAAGCATGGCCCGTTTATCGCGGTCAACTGCGGGGCAATTCCCGAAGGTACGATCGACTCGGAATTATTTGGGCATGAGAAGGGCTCCTTTACGGGAGCGCACGAGGCACGAAAAGGTTATTTCGAGGTTGTCAACACCGGCACAATTTTTCTGGATGAAGTGGGCGAATTGCCCTTGGGAACCCAAGCGAGGCTGCTGCGCGTGTTAGAGTCTGGCGAATACCTGCGCGTAGGCTCTTCCAAAGTGCAGAAAACCAATGTACGGGTCATTGCGGCCACAAACGTGGATGTGTTTGATGCGGTGCAGCAAGGCAAATTCAGGGAGGACCTGTATTACCGGCTTAACACCGTGCCGCTGAAAATACCGGCGCTGCGGGAACGCAAGGAAGATATCCATTTGCTGTTTCGCAAATTTATCGCGGACTTTACGGACAAGTACCGGAGCCCCAACGTCCAGCTCACCGAGGATGCGCAGCAACTATTGGCCGGCTATGCCTGGCCGGGCAACGTGCGGCAGCTGAAGAATATCGCTGAGCAGATCGCCGTACTGGAGCGCGAACGCGTCGTGGATGCGGATCGGCTCAGGAGCTATCTGCCGAGTGACGGGAGCTCGAACCTGCCTGTGCACGTGGCGTCGGGTCGCAAAGACGATTTTTCCGAACGGGACTTACTGTACAAGGTCCTTTTCGATATGAAAAAGGATATGGTCGAACTGAAGAAGTTGGTCGTCGAAATTATACAGAAGGGTGTGGATGGCGCCACATTTGACGGAAGCTCGCCTTACATCAACCAGCTTTACCAGGACGTAGACAAACACTCGTCCGACCTACCGACCACCAACCCTACGCTCACCATTCACCAACCTCAAATAGGACGGCCGGAAGAGTATCACTTGGCAACCCAGGATGCAGAGGAAGTGGAAGAGTCCCTTTCGCTGGTGGATAAGGAGTCGGACTTGATCAAAAAAGCATTAAAAAAGCATAAAGGGAAGCGCAAATCGGCCGCTCAGGAGCTCGGTATATCCGAGCGCACCCTGTACCGGAAAATTAAGGATCTGAATCTTAACTAAGGCCAAATGATGGTAGTGAGAAGATATATGTACGCCTGGATCATGCTCTGCGTGGCGGTCGTTTCCCTGCAGGGCTGTGGCGTGTCATACAGTTTCACCGGGGGTTCTATTCCTGAAGGGATGAAAACCGTGACGGTTCGGTTTTTTGAAAACACCGCGCAGATTGTCGTGCCCTCGCTGAGCCAAAGTTTCACGGAGGCGCTGAAGGAGCGTATCCGGAGCCAGTCTAGCCTGAGCCAGGTCGACGACAACGGCCACGCCATCTTTGAAGGCCGCATTACCGGGTACACCATCAACCCCGCGGCCGTGGAGGCCGGTACGGACCGTGCCGCCCTCAACCGCCTATCGATCACCATTCAAGTTAAATACACCAACACGCTGACCCCCGAAGACAGTTTTGATCAGTCGTTTACGCGCTTCAAGGATTTCTCCACTGCGGTCGCACCCATCCAGGCTCAGGAGGAAAACCTCATCCGCGAAATCAACCAAATGCTGACCGAAGACATTTATAACCGGGCGTTTGCCAATTGGTAGTCCAACTTTTTTATCTTTGTGGGATAGGTGGAAGACAATAACCATAAAACGCAATTTCATGCCGTCTTGGCCGACTCAGCGTCGATTGACGCCGATGCGCTGACGGCATTGGTGGCTAAGTATCCTTATGCACAATCGCTACGGGTGGCACAGGCCCTGCAGGACTTGCAAGTCGCGGGCGGTGCGGGTGAAACTAACCTGCCGCTTCTCTATGTGGGACAGCCTCATCGCCTGTTTGGATTGCTGGAGAACGCCATGACGGATAAGCTAGCCGACTCGGGAGACGACGACGATATCTGGATGGTTGGCGATTCGGCTGAGGCCAATGCGTGGCCCGGCGAAAGCCCCACCGATGCCGTAGATGAAGCCAGTGGCTTGCCCCAGGCAGAAGAAGCGCCCCGGGGGCAGCCGGTGTTTCGTATAGATGATCCAGAGGCCGAAGCGGCCGACCGGATACTCGAAAACGAAGGAGAACACGAGCCGGAAGGCGTTACCGCCCCTGCGGATGGTGCGCCCCAAGCTGGTGGGACGGGCACGTTCGCGATCGAAACTGTGGTGCCCCACTCGCACGATGACGAAAAGCTGGAGGCGAATGAGGCTGCCCCTGAGCTAACCGCCGGTTTGGAAACGGATGCAGACCACGGTCTGGCTGCCGATGCGGAGCGTTCCCGACATGCGCCGCAGGAACAGGCAGAAGCCATGGATTACCTCGCATACGAGGAAACGCCGCCGCAGCCCGAAGAAACAGCTGAAGAGACAACCGAAGAAGCGGTAACGGAAATGTCAGAAGAAACGGCGGATCAGCAAGCTAATGCTGAAGAGCTGGAAGAGGCTGCAGCCGAGGCACCAGTGCCACAGGGCATGTCCACCGAACCAACGGCTGAAGACCAGCAAATTGTTCCCGCGTCGCAGGCCAGGCCCCACGAAAAGGTTAGTGTCTATGATGACGAGCACCTGCCTTATTCATTCTTATGGTGGCTAAACAAGGCACGCATGGACCACGCCGATACCTACCAGCCCTACGTCCGTGCAGCACATGATACAGTGGGTCAGGGTCCGGCTTCCACCCGCCAACCCGCCGACCAGACGTTGCTCGACCAGCAGATACGGGAAAACATCTTCCATCTGCAGCCACCCGAAGAGAAGCTAACGGTCGGAAACGATGCGCAGACGGTATCGTTCAAGGTGCCGAAGAAGACTGACCCCATTATCGAACGCTTCATACGCGAGGAGCCGCAAATCAAACCGCCCAATCCGGATAAGCTGACCCTGAAGAACATGGCGAAGCATAGTGCTGAGGACGTGCAGGAGATCGTGACTGAAACCTTGGCAAAGATCTATGCCGACCAAGGCCACTATAACAAGGCCATTGAAGCTTACAAAAAATTAAGTTTGAAATATCCCGAAAAAAGTAGTTACTTTGCCGATCGAATTTCCGAACTGGAGAAGAAGTTCATTTAATACGTATTGATTACCATGCAAACTTTATTTATCATATTAATCATATTAGCCAGTATCTTGCTGTGTTTCTTTGTGTTGATCCAAAACCCAAAAGGGGGCGGCTTGGCAGCGGGTTTCGCTGGAGGCAGCAACTTGATGGGGGTGAAGCGCACGGGTGATATCCTGGAAAAAGGAACGTGGGCTTTCGTGCTGGTCATTATCGTATGCTCCATGCTGCTCAATGTGATGGGACCCAGCACCAGCGGTAGCGGTGGCCGTGCAGACCAGATCAATACGACGGCGCCCATTACAGCACCGTTGCCCAGCATGGAGAACGTCACTCCTGCACCCACAACACAGGAAGCGGACACGAATTAGTCGCTTACTATCGATCATGCGACATAGGGAAAAAGTCCCATGCTTGGCAATCAGGCATGGGACTTTTTCTTTTTGGCACGTTCACTGACATCCTGACAGCCGCCCCCCGTGTTGCTATGCGGATTTGTATGCCATGGGTGAAAAAGTGGCAAAAAAGACTTCCTTTTTTGCATTGGCATAGTTGATGAGTAGTAGTGTGTAGCATATAAATATTTAACAAACATTAAATTATAGCAAACTCAATTATGGCATTAAGTATCAAACCTATCGGAGACAGAGTGGTGGTAGAGCCCGCCGCTGCGGAGGAGAAAACAGCATCCGGAATCTATATTCCTGACACCGCTAAGGAAAAACCCCAACGTGGTACTGTAGTAGCCGTGGGTGCCGGAAAAGTGGACGAACCTTTGACGGTTAAAGTAGGTGACGAGGTGTTGTATGGCAAATATTCGGGCACGGAGATTACCTACGAAGGCAAAGAGTATTTGATCATGAAGGAGTCTGACATTTACGCGGTGTTGTAAGCTGTCACAACCGAAGCATTACTGTAAACATTAATTGAAGGCAAACAGGGCGCATAGCCGTCCGGGCAAAAATGCCTGCGCTATCGCCCCGAACATTAAATCTAATTAGTACAATGGCAAAACAAGTTAAGTATAACGTTGAAGCACGCGACGCCTTGAAAAAAGGCGTTGACACACTCGCTAACGCAGTGAAAGTAACCTTGGGGCCAAAAGGCCGTAACGTCATCATCGAGAAGAAATTCGGCTCGCCAGCCATTACCAAAGACGGCGTTACCGTAGCGAAGGAAATCGAACTGAAAGACGCCCTGGAAAACATGGGTGCGCAAATGGTAAAAGAAGTAGCTTCTAAGACCGCTGACCAAGCGGGTGATGGTACGACTACCGCTACCGTGCTTGCCCAGGCGATCATCGCGCCGGGCTTGAAGAGCGTAGCGGCAGGTGCAAACCCGATGGACTTGAAGCGCGGTATTGACAAGGCCGTTGCTGCCGTTGTCAGCAGCTTGCAGACACAGTCGCAAACCGTAGGTGAAGACATCAGCAAAATCAAGCAAGTGGCGAGCATCTCGGCAAACAACGACGAAATCATTGGCGCGCTGATTGCCGAAGCAATGGAAAAAGTAGGTAAAGACGGCGTCATTACGGTGGAAGAGGCTAAAGGCACGGAAACCGAAGTGAAAACGGTAGAAGGTATGCAGTTTGACCGCGGTTACCTGTCGCCTTACTTCGTGACCAACACGGACAAGATGGAAGCCGAACTGGAGAACCCTTACATCCTGATCTACGACAAGAAAATCAGTAACATGAAGGAATTGCTTCCTATCCTTGAGAAGCAAGTACAAACCGGTAAGCCTTTGTTGATTATTGCAGAGGACTTGGACGGAGAAGCATTGGCTACCCTTGTTGTGAACAAGATCCGTGGATCACTGAAAGTAGCTGCCGTGAAAGCGCCAGGTTTCGGCGACCGCCGCAAAGCGATGCTGGAAGACATCGCCATCCTGACAGGTGGAACGGTAATCTCTGAGGAGCGTGGTTACAAACTGGAAAATGCGGAGTTGGACTATCTCGGCCAAGCTGAGAAAGTAGTTGTCGACAAAGACAACACAACGGTAATCAACGGTTCTGGCGATGCAGACGGCATCAAAGGACGGGTTAGCCAGATCAAAGCTCAGATCGAAACGACGACTTCTGACTACGACCGCGAGAAACTGCAAGAGCGTTTGGCTAAATTGGCCGGAGGCGTAGCGGTATTGTACGTAGGCGCAGCTACGGAAGTAGAAATGAAAGAGAAGAAAGACCGTGTTGACGACGCATTGCACGCTACCCGCGCTGCGGTAGAAGAAGGTATCGTCGCTGGTGGAGGTGTGGCCTTCATCCGTGCGAGCGCAACCCTGCAAGACCTGAAAGGTGCTACCGAAGACGAAAATATCGGTATCGACATCATCAAGCGCGCGATTGAGGAGCCACTTCGCCAGATCTGCAACAACGCTGCTGTAGAGGGTGCTGTTGTGGTTCAGAAAGTGAAAGAAGGAACCGGCGATTTTGGTTACAACGCACGTACCGACAAGTACGAGAACTTGATCGCTGCAGGTGTTATCGACCCCACGAAGGTGTCGCGCGTAGCCTTGGAAAACGCAGCGTCCATCGCTTCGATGCTCTTGACAACGGAAGCTGTATTGGCAGACGAGCCTGATGAAGACAAAGGCGGTGCTGTTGCTCCGCCAATGGGCGGCGGCATGGGCGGCATGATGTAAGTCAAGCCGGCTGTCAAAGCAAATAATAAATTTTGGGAAGAGGTTGTCTTAAGGCAACCTCTTTTCGTGTTTTATCACCCGTGTGGATGCTCCCGCCGGCTATTGCCAACGGCCAGCTTGTCGCGGGTGAACATGCCCCGCATGACGGCCTTCCGTGAACAAAGGGTGGGTTTATAAATTAAACGTTATCCCCTGGGCCAAAGGTAGTTTGTCCGAGTAATTGATCGTGTTGGTTTGCCGCCGCATGTAGGCTTTCCAAGCGTCCGAACCCGATTCCCGTCCCCCTCCAGTCTCCTTCTCACCGCCGAAAGCACCTCCGATTTCCGCGCCAGACGTGCCGATATTGACATTGGCAATGCCGCAATCCGAGCCTGCTGCCGACAAGAACAGTTCCGCTTCGCGCAAGTTAAGGGTCATAATCGAGGATGACAGTCCCTGGGGCACCCCGTTTTGGATGGCGATGGCCTCCTCAATCGTGCGGTAGCGCATCAGGTACAGGATGGGGGCAAAGGTCTCGGTTTGCACGGTCTTGAAATGGGGCTCGACGGCAAAGATGCAAGGCTTGACATAACATCCCGTTTTAAAGCCCTCACCGCTGAGCAGTGCGCCTTCCACCACAGGCACACCGCCTTCCTGCGTACACGCATCGATGGCGCGTTCGTAGCTCGCCACGGCGTCCCGGTCAATAAGCGGGCCTACGTGTACCGATTCGTCCAGCGGGTTGCCAATCCGGAGTTGTTGGTAGGCATTCGCTAATTTGTCGCGAAAAGTGTCATACACGCTTTCGTGGATAATCAGGCGGCGGGTGGAGGTGCAGCGCTGTCCTGCTGTGCCGACAGCACCGAACACGGCAGCGGGCAGGGCGATATCCAGGTCGGCCTCGGGCGTGATAATGATGGCATTATTGCCCCCAAGTTCCAGGATGCTTTTTCCTAGCCGTGCGGCTACCACAGCGGCCACGGATTTGCCCATGCGTGTGGAGCCCGTGGCGGATACCAGCGGTATGCGGGTGTCGGCCGCCAATCGCTCGCCGACCGTCCTGTCGCCATGAACCAAGCAGGATATGCCTTCCGGTAGGCCGTTTTGTTCCAATACCTTGGCAATGATGGCCTGGCACGCCACGGCGGTTATCGGCGTTTTTTCAGACGGTTTCCATACGCATACATCCCCGCATACCCAGGCGATGGCCGCATTCCAACTCCATACCGCCACCGGAAAATTGAATGCGGATATGATGCCCACGATGCCCAGCGGATGCCATTGCTCGTACATGCGGTGTTGCGGGCGCTCGGATTGGGTAGTCAGGCCATATAGTTGCCGGCTCAGCCCCGTGGCGAAATCGCAGATATCAATCATCTCCTGTACTTCGCCGAGTCCCTCTTGTAGGCTTTTCCCCATTTCGTAGGAAACGAGCGTGCCTAAGTCCTGTTTATGCGCACGCAGCGCATCCCCGAATTGCCGGACAATTTCCCCGCGCCGGGGTGCGGGTACATTGCGCCAAGAGAGAAAGGCTTCGTTGGCTGTGTGGATAACGTGGTCGTATTCCGCATCGGAAACCCGGGCCACCGATGCAATGAGATGGCCGTCGACGGGCGAAAAACTGTCTGCGGAATCGGCCGAAGGGATGCGTCCCGTCATCGTTCCTGTACTCCATCCGGGATTCGTGCTGCTTACCGACAAGCGCTTGAGCAGTGCGGGAATGTCTATCTTGGCCATGGGGTGTTCTTTTTTTGGTGTGTTACGAATTGGTGTTGGTTGCAATTTATCAAACTGTTTCGAAATTACCTAACCCAGACTTCCAACGGATTGGGGCAACCCTCCATCACGAGCTTATAATACCTTTACCTTCCGTTTGTTTTGTCCTTATTTAAGGCTTCATGGGAAAGCCGCGATGGAGCGCTAATGTTTTCATTTGTTACAAAACTCAGGGAGGTACGGCAAGTATTATGGGCTCTAATTTAATTAAAAAGCCCCGATATATTGGTTATATCCAAGTGTATATCAGTATATTAAGTGTTTTTTTGTTCTTTTGGACACTGGGCTATCCAGTGGTTGTATATTTGATTTGCATAATTTAATCGATACTTTTACCCGCAATCAGTCATATCATGGCCCGATATGGGTTTTGGTCTGAAATTTGCTGAATAGCAGTGTTAATAGACCTAGTGACGCGTGCTATTTCAGAAAAAAAGGCTCGTATCAAGCTTTTTAGTGGAGCTTAAAAGAGATTGAACTGGAGTCTGCTATGTTGGGTTGTGATACGCAAAAGATTGATATTGACACAATTTGTACCGGAATAATGAAAAGAAATCTAATACCCGTGGTCTTCTTTACGCTGGCCTCGATGCTTTTTATTGCTTGTAGTAGATCCGGGGGAGGAGAACTGGTTGGTGTGAAGCGTGATGCGCTGAAAACGAGCCGTTTGCCTCATGGGATGGTGTTTGTTCCGGGTGGGACCTTTATTATGGGCCAATCGGATGAGGATATCACTTTTGCGCAAATCGCCCAAAATAGGCAGGTGACCATCTCATCGTTCTACATGGACGAATCCGAAATTTCCAACAGTGAATACCGGCAGTTCGTCAATTGGGTTAGGGATTCCATTCTGATTTATAATTACTTAGGTGATGATAGCTACTTCGTAAACGTGGAAGGCACGGGCGAGCGCTATATTGACTGGGGCAAAGTAAACGGCGGCAGGCGCTCCATGTGGAGCACGACCGACCCGACCATGCGCGAACGCATGCGTCAAATGTATTACCAAGGCGAAGACCGCGTGTTTGGCAAGGACGAGCTGGACGTGCGTCTGTTGCGATACCACTACGAAACGTACGATTTGCGTGCGGCGGCGGCCGCTAAGAACGACCCGACGCGCGTTCGTTCGGATTTTATTCGGCGCGATACGATTTTGGTCTATCCGGATACAACCGTTTGGCTCAATGACTTTAGCTACGCGCAGAATGAGCCCATGACCTCGGGATATTTCTCACACCCTTCTTTTGACGAATATCCGGTGGTTGGCGTCACCTGGCGCCAAGCCGAAGCGTTCAACGCGTGGCGTACGCGCTTGTTTGAAAATTACGTCAATAGTCAGCGGGCTTCCCGCCGGCAACAGCGCCTACCCTATAGTTTGCCGTCCGAAGCCCAGTGGGAGTATGCAGCACGCGGAGGCAAAGTAGGTACCCAATATCCTTGGGGCGGGCCTTCGGCACGGAATGCAAAAGGGTGCCTGATGGCCAACTTTAAGCCGGGGCGCGGCAATTATATTGACGATGGCGCTGCGTATACAGCGCCTGTGTACTCTTATTTTCCAAATGATTTTGGCCTGTACAACATGGCGGGCAACGTGGCTGAATGGACCTCTTCTACCTTCCATGAATCGGCGACCGCCTTTGTCCACGACCTTAACCCAACGTTCCGGCACGATGCCCGGCCTGGGGATCCCGTATCGCTCAGCCGCAAGGTGGTGCGTGGCGGATCGT
Organism: uncultured Sphingobacteriaceae bacterium; assembly: GCA_964444885.1. Classification (GTDB taxonomy): domain Bacteria; phylum Bacteroidota; class Bacteroidia; order Sphingobacteriales; family Sphingobacteriaceae; genus CAYRGQ01. The sequence continues at coordinate 9,455 of CAYUIZ010000034.1, forward strand.
GGAAGGATATCGGATACTTCTTGCAGAATTCGGCCCGTTCCTACGAGTATCAGGATACAGCCAGGTCGTACGTCGGCTTCCGTAGCGTGGTGGCTTATCCGGGGGTAGACCCCGCCGGGCAATAACCGCTGCGCCCCAACCATTGAAAATCAGATTGAAACGAATACCAACGCACAACAGCTTGTAGCATTATGGCACAGAAAAAACGCAAATTCAGAATCGGAATTAATTCGGTCATCTCTTGGGGAGCCTCCGTGGTAATCATCGGGTTGATGTTCAAGATATTGCACTGGCCCGGAGGAGAATGGATGATTGCCGTGGGACTGATGACCGAGGCTGTTCTGTTCTTTATTCTCGGTTTCCAAGCGGACAATCCCGAGCCTGACTGGGTTCGTGTTTATCCGGAGCTTGACGAGGATTACAGTGGCGAACTGCCGAAGTCGTCCGTGCGTGCGGCTGTGGCACCCGTGGCTGTGGGCAATACGGCAGCACTGGATAAGATGCTGCAAGATGCGAAAATCAGCCCGGATTTGATCGGCAATTTGGGTGATGGCCTTCGCAGCTTTGGTGACAAGGTAGCCGCCATCGGCAACGTGTCGGACGCGTCCCTCGCTACTAACCAGTTTACGCAAAAATTGCAAGTGGCGACAGCCGGCTTCGACAAGCTCAATGCTTCGTTCGAGCGTGCCTCTGCCGATTTGGCTAACATCGGCAGTGGCAGCACTGACGCGAAAACCTACCAAGAGCAAGTAGGAAAATTAGCCACTAACCTAGAGCAACTGAACGCGGTATACGAATTGGAGCTTCAGGAATCGCAAACGAAGCTAAAAGCCATTACGCAACATTATAACAGCATCGCCGATACGCTGAAAAACTTCCAAGAATCGGCTACAAACACCCAGGAGTTTAAGGAACAAGTAAACAGCCTGAACAAAAACCTGGCGTCGCTCAACTCGATCTACGGCAATATGCTGGCTGCGATGAATCAGCCGCGCGTGTAGTGTTTTTGATATTGGTTAAGAGAAAAATCCGTTAAGCAAATCTGAAAGAGCACGATGGCAGGAAGAAGAGAGACGCCCAGGCAGAAAATGATCGGGATCTTGTATTTGGTTCTATTGGGATTGGTCGCATTGAACGTAAGCGACTCCATCCTAGATGCCTTTAAGAACCTGGCCGTCAGCCTGAGGACGTCGACGACGAATACTCAGGTAGGTGTAGACAATATGTTTGAAGCTTTCCGCGCCACGAAGCTAAAGGAAGAACCGGAGCGCGCCACGCCCATACTGGAACGTGCCGAGGATGCGAGCCGCATTGCCGCTGGGTTGTCGGATTACGTCGACTCCCTGCAAACCATGCTGACGGATGCCGGCGGTGGAGAGAACAGCACGACGGGCGACTTGAAAAAGCGAAGCAGTACGGATGTCAGCATGCGCATGATGGTGAAAGAGGGACGGGCTGAGCGCTTGCGCCAACGTATTAACGAAACCCGTGAGCAGCTGCTGGAGATATCCGACAACCGGGTGTCATTTTCCTTGGAAGCGCAGGATCCGCCTGCCCGGGCCGGCATACGCAAGTCGTGGGAAGAAGCCAATTTCGGGCAAGGGATTCCGCTGACAGCCGCGGTCACAGCTTTGGAGAAAATACGTGCAGACGTGAAGAACGCGGAAGCAGCGGTGGTCCGCCAGATTTTTGGCGAGATGGATATGGCCGTGGTCAATCTTGACCGCTTCGCGGCAGTAGCCGTGGCGCCGTCTTCTTACGTCATTCAGGGGCAGCCGTACACCGCTCAGGTGTTTTTGACAGCGTATGATTCGAAATCGGATCCCGAAATATCCGTAGGCGGCACGACGCTTCCGGTCAACGAAGGTGTAGCAACCTATTCCGTCAATACGTCGAGCGAAGGTGTTTTTAATTGGGTAGGAACGGTACGCGTGAAGCAAACGGATGGTACCGTAAAGGAGTACAGCACCGCACCGCAAACGTACCAAGTAGCGCGTCCGTCGGCAGTGGTGTCTCCGGACGCGATGAATGTGCTTTACATCGGGGTGGATAACCCCATTTCGGTGTCAGCACCCGGTATCCCGAAGGAGAACCTTCGTGTGAGCGGGCAAAGCGTGACGATATCCGGATCAGCTGGCAACTACATGGCTCGGGTCAGTGCGCCGGGTACGGCATCGATCTCGGTGTCGGCCCAAATTGGCGATGCTACCCAGTCGCTCGGATCATCTAATTTCAGGGTTAAACGCATCCCTAAGCCGCAGGCTAAGGTAGCCGGGCGGAGCGGCGGAGCCGTTACCGCGGCCCAAATCAGGTCCCAGAACCGAATTTTCGCGTCACTCGATGATTTCGAATTTGACGCTAAGTTTGATATATCGCGATTCTCGATGATCGTGATGAGCCCGCGGACGGACCCTATCGGGCCGTTTCAAGGCACCAACGGCACGTTTACGCAACAGATGCAGAACGCACTAAATAACGTAACGCCCAACTCGGTGGTGTATTTCTATAACATTATCGCGGTGGGGCCCGACAAGATTCAGCAGGAATTGGCCGACGTCACCCTGCGGGTTAATTAATTAAGGAGGAAAAGGCATGAAAAGAATTGGTATTTTTCTTTTGCTCGCTTGGTACGCTAGCGCGGCAATGGGCCAGCAGCAGAACCTGTCTAACAGCACCACACCGATTCCCTTGGACGAGCCGCCGTTAGACGGTTACGTCGAATCAGAGGTGCTTGACCGCGTAGTGATTCCCTACGCGACGATCCGCGCGGTTGACGTGGCATACTCAAAGCGAATTTGGCGCGAATTTGATTTGCGCGAAAAAATGAATTCGCTGTACGCATCGCCACGGGCCAATTTGACAAAAATCCTAATGGATGCGGTATTGGCGGGCGAACTGACTGCCTATGATCCTACGCCGACTCCCGACGACCCCACAGGTGACGCGTTTAAGACGCGCCTGCCCGTCGATCAAGTGCTCACGCGTTTTGGTGCGGATAGTTCCCTGGTGGAGCAATACGACGAGGATGGGAACGTGATCGGGTCGTATTTCGTGGCAGCGGACTTTAATCCCGACGACGTGGTCCGCTACCGGATCAAAGAAGATTGGATTTTTGATCGCCAACGTTCCGTGTTTGAAGTGCGGATTATCGGCATTGCCCCCTTGGTCACGCCAAAAATTGGCGGCGCAGGAGCAGGAGTCGATAGCGGCTTTGGTGGTTTCGGTGGTTTTGACGATTATGTGGCGGATACGCCGGTGTCGGAAGACGTGGCGGATTTTCCTGCCTTGCCTGGTGATAACACCACCGGTATAGACATCGATGCCTATCCGGCTTTCTGGATTTACTTTCCTGAGGCGCGGCATGTCCTCGTGAACAAGGAGGTGGTGTCGAGGCATAACGATGCGACCGGCCTGAGTTATGACGATGTGTTTATCAAACGCCTTTTCTCCAGTTATATCGTAAAACAATCCAATCCCGACGATTTGCGCATCCGCGATTACATCGACAACGGTGTACAGCGGTTGTATGAAGCAGAGCGGATTAAGAAGACCCTGATCGATTTTGAACAGGATCTGTGGTCATATTGACCGCTGACGTCAAATATGAAAACGAATGGGTTTCTGGCAAGACCGCTGGAAACCTCTTTTTTTGGCACGGAAATCGCTTAACGGCTCGTTGACGGTATTTTAATTTTTGTGTAAAATTACACGGTTGCTGCCTATTACTTCGCGTAAGATATTTAAGTTTGTAGGGGCTATTAGAATCCGCTTTTATCCACAGTAATTTGTACAGTTGTGAAGCTTAAACAAGTAGAAAAAGTCTCCGGAATGAGTTCGACTGAATTCATTGCTAACCACCTGAATAAAGGTGTTCCGGTGGTATTGAAGGATTTCGTCAGCAAAGACAGTCCTGCTTGGACGAAATGGAGTTATGACTATTTCAAGGAAATAGCCGGAGACAACGTGGTCACCTTACATGGCAAGGAAGACGCCTCCAACGATCGGGCGGCTAGTGCTCCCGTTGCCAAAATGAAATTTTCGGAGTATCTCGACCTGATTGGCCAGCAGCCTACGGATCTGCGCATCTTTCTCTTCAACCTGATGAAGTTGAAGCCCGAACTGAATGATGACTTGATCTATAACGACCTGACGGGCGGTAAAGTCCTCAAGTGGCTTCCGTACCTATTCTTTGGCGGCGAGGGCTCCAGCACGCGAAACCACTTTGATATTGACATGTCACACGTGTTCTTGACGCAGTACAAAGGCATCAAGAAAGTATGGCTTTTCCCCTTGGAGCAATCCGACCTGATGTATAAGCTACCCTATAATTTCCACAGCACCGCCAACATCAAAAATCCGGATTTTGAGAAATTTCCGGCGCTGAAGTACCTTGATGGTTTCGAAGCCGAGATTCATCCGGGCGAAACACTGTTTATGCCTTCGGGCTGGTGGCATTATATCCAATACGTGACCGAGGGATATTCCATCTCCGTGCGTGCATTGCCATCCAAAGCGTACGACAAATGGAGAGGATTCCGGAATATTGTCATCACGCGGCACTTTGACAACACGATGCGCAAGATCTTCAAAGACCGCTGGTTCAGTTATAAGATCCAACAGGCAAATAAGCGCGCTCAACGTGCGCTGACGAAGGTCTCGCGGTAAGTATAGTGGCACGCGGTAACGTCTTGAGGCGATCCTTGTTGGGTCGCCTTTGTTGTTTAAGAACGGGATGGGTAGTGGCGAGCAACAGGAGACGGGGAAATCGAACTTAGGAGGCAGTCCACCCCGAAGATGCACCATAATTATAGCGGACAGGAAGATTTCGGCACGAGTTTTTGGTGCATAGCTGACAAAAACGGTGACGAAACCCAGTTATATCGCCAAAATTGATATAACTCCACACGAGGTGGATTGGGGCGAAATGTCGTGAAAAATGGGTATTTTTGCCCCTACACGTTATTTTTGGGAACTATGAATGAAAAACTTAGCGCACGGAGCCAAGGACTGTGCGAATTGACGCAACAAGCGGGCGAACTCGCGGTATATCAAGTCGGCCCCGAGTCGTATGCGGATAATGAAGTAATGGTGCTGGCCTCGTTGGTAGACCAGCTTTCGGGTGCAGCACCCTTGCAGCCGGGCGATTGGCAAGCGTTGCCTACAACGATGTGGAGCGACGTGCCCGCCGTGCAGGTAGCCGCGTGGCGCTTGCTGAGCCGACTGAAAACGGAGAGTTGGGCGGCGGATGCCTTGGATATCCTGTACCTCGATGATGATACCCTCGAGTGGGCAAAGGCGCTAGGCGAATTGGACGAGCCGGCGGAGCGCGTCGAACATAAGGACAGCTTGGGCAACGTGCTGCAAAATGGCGACTCAGTGGTCATCACGAAGACGCTGGATGTAAAAGGTAGCAGCATTAGCGCCAAGTTGGGGACGGTGGTCAAGAACATCCGACTAGTGGAAGATAACCCCGAGCAAATCGAGGGGCGGGTAGAGGGGCAGCAAATCGTTATCCTCACCAAATATTTGCGGAAGCAAAGCTAGGCTATGGTCGGCATAAACCTCGCTATCGTACACCTGCCTGGTACCCCCACCACCGTTTTGCAAAACGTCCGAATTTTCCTTAAAATTGTAGCCGGAAACAAGGAGTAAAAACCATGACAGAACAGGAATTTGTACGCGAAAAACTGGAATTGCCCAATGGGGAAAGCAAATTATTGTTGCATTCCTGTTGCGCACCCTGTTCGGGCGAGGTGATGGAAGCGCTCATCGCTTCCGACATCGAATTTACGATCTACTTCTACAACCCCAACATCCATCCACGCAAGGAATACGAACTGCGCAAGGATGAAAACATCCGTTTTGCCGAAAAGTACAACATCCCCTTCGTGGATGCCGACTACGACGCGGATAATTGGTACGCGCGTGCCAAGGGCATGGAGCACGAGCCCGAGCGGGGCATCCGGTGCACGATGTGCTTTGACATGCGGTTTGAGCGCACCGCCCTGTATGCCTATGAGAATGGCTTTCCTGTCATCTCGAGTTCCCTAGGCATATCGCGGTGGAAGAATTTTGACCAGATCAATGATTGCGGCATTCGGGCAGCGAGCCATTATCCGGATATGACGTACTGGACGTTTAACTGGCGTAAAAAAGGCGGTTCATCGCGAATGCTCGACATCAGCAAGCGGGAGAAATTCTACATGCAGGAGTACTGTGGTTGTGCATATTCCTTGCGCGATACTAATCGCTGGCGCCTCGAAACCGGGCGGGAGCGCATTGAGCTAGGCAAGAATTACTACGGCGACGAGCCGGAGGGCTAGCATGGCGTCGGCGTCAGCCTGTTGGTGGACTAACCCGTCAGGAGCTGGCCTCGCCGTATAGCTCCTTGTGCGTTTTTTCGAGTGCAAACATTTCATCGCGCAATTTTGCTGCTTGTAGGAAATCCATCGCCTTCGCTGCGGCATCCATTTCTTTCCGGACTTTATCGATCGACTGCTTTAGCTGCGGTTTGCTCATGTACTGCACGATGGGGTCGGCTGCCACGCTGCTTTGCGGATCGGGTTCCACATACGCTTTGGCCAACTTGGGGTTGTGGTCCGCCACGGACGTTTGTTCCATGATCTCCTCCCGCGATTTGCCGACCGTGCGTGGGATAATACCGTGCTCCTCGTTGTAGCGGATTTGCTTGTCGCGCCTACGGTTGGTTTCATCAATGGTGACACGCATGCTCGCCGTGATAGAATCCGCGTACATAATGACCCGCCCCTTGTCGTTTCGTGCGGCGCGGCCAATTGTTTGGATCAGTGCACGCTCTGAGCGCAGGAAGCCTTCCTTGTCGGCGTCCAGAATGGCTACCAAGGTCACTTCCGGCAGGTCGAGTCCCTCGCGGAGCAAGTTGATGCCTACCAGCACGTCAAATTCGCCGAGGCGCAGGCCCCGCAGAATCTCGACGCGTTCCAACGTCTTCACTTCCGAATGGATGTAGCGGACCCGTATACCCAGCCGGGTCATGTACTTGGTCAGTTCCTCGCTCATGCGTTTGGTGAGGGTAGTGACGAGAATGCGGCCACCTTCCTTCGTTACTTTGTCCACCTCGTCGAGCAAATCGTCGACTTGATTGGCGACGGGGCGGATTTCAATCGTCGGGTCAACCAGTCCCGTTGGACGGATGACCTGCTCGACGACGACCCCGCTCGACTGTTGCAGTTCATAATCCCCTGGGGTCGCGCTTACGTAAATCGTTTGGGGCGTCAGGGATTCGAATTCGGCAAAGTTCAGTGGCCGGTTATCCAAGGCGGCGGGCAGTCGGAATCCGTGCTCCACGAGCGATAGCTTGCGCGAGCGGTCCCCGCCGTACATGGCGCGGATTTGGGGGATAGTCACGTGGCTTTCGTCAATCACCATCAAATAGTCGTCCGGGAAGTAATCGAGTAGGCAGAAAGGACGCATGCCCGGCTGCCGGCCATCAAAGAAACGCGAGTAGTTCTCAATGCCGCTGCAGTAGCCCAGCTCGCGCATCATTTCCATGTCGTAGTTGACGCGCTCCTCGAGGCGTTTGGCCTCCAGCACAAAGCCGTCCCCGAGCAGTTGCTCTTTTCTTTGTTCCAGCTCTTCGCCGATAGCCCACAGCGACTCGACAAACTTCTCCTTAGGCGTGACGAACAGATTGGCCGGAAACAGGGCCAAGTGTGTCATCTTTTCGAAAGTTTTGCCCGAAATCGGGTCGATTACGCTCAGTTCGTCGATCTCGTCGCCGAAGAACGAAACGCGGTAAGCATCATCCATGTAGGCGGGGAATATGTCTACCGTGTCGCCTTTGACGCGGAATGTGCCCCGCTTGAAATCGGTCGTGGTCCGCGCGTACAGAATTTCGACAAGTTTGTGCAAAAAAGCATTGCGGCTGATCACCGTTCCCACGGCAAAACGGAATACGGATCGCGAGAAATCCTCCGGATTGCCCATACCGTAGATGCAGGAAACGGAAGAGACGACAATCACGTCGCGCCGTCCGGACATCAGCGAAGATGTCGTGCGCAACCGTAGCTTTTCAATTTCTTCGTTGATTGCCAGATCTTTTTCAATGTAGGTGTTGGTCGAGGCAATAAACGCTTCGGGCTGGTAGTAGTCGTAATAGGAGACGAAGTAATTGACGGCGTTTTCCGGAAAGAATTGCTTGAACTCGCCGTAGAGTTGGGCGGCCAACGTTTTGTTGTGGCTGAGGATGAGTGTCGGTTTTTGGGTCGCCTGAATGACGTTTGCCACGGAGAATGTTTTGCCTGATCCGGTCACACCCAAAAGCGTCTGGAACATTTCTCCCGCTTTTATCCCTTCGGTGAGTTGTCGAATGGCTTCCGGCTGGTCGCCAGTCGGCACGTAATCGGATGTCAGTTTAAATTCCATGGAAAATGTCGATGTGCTGTTGCTTAGCGTTTTGTTTGCCTAGCCGAAGTTGGCGGACTTCCGCAAAGTTACGGAATTTTAGGTTTAGCCGCAGCCAGTCCCAGGGTGTAGCAGGCAGCGCGGCTGGACGTGTTGCGCGGCGCAGGTGCGCTGTTGTTAGTAAGGGCGGGCTGTTTAGGGCAATTCCGTCCGCGCCAGGCCAAGGTCGGCGATGCACATTTCCTTAATAAGCGCATCGAGGTCGTGTTTTGGCGCCCATTGCAGCTCTTGCCTTGCTTTCGTGGCATCGCCGATCAGCAAGTCTACCTCCGTGGGGCGGTAGTAGCGGGGATCCACTTTTACCACGGTATTGCCGAATTTGATGTTGTCCGCGGGGATGCCGTGGCTTTGCAGGCGGTCTTCATCGATGTCGATGACGACGCCTTTTTCGCGTTCGCCTTTGCCGCTGAACTCCACCTCGACGCCCAGCTCCCAGAAGCTTTTGCGGATAAAATCGCGGACGGTCGTGGTGACCCCGGTAGCGATGACGTAATCTTCAGGCTTTTCCTGCTGCAGCATAAGCCACATAGCTTCCACGTAGTCCTTGGCATGTCCCCAATCGCGCTGGGCACTCAGGTTGCCGACGAACAGCCGTTCCTGCAAGCCCAGCACGATGCGGGCCGCCGCGCGCGTGATTTTCCGCGTGACGAAGGTTTCGCCGCGCAACGGGCTTTCGTGGTTAAACAGGATGCCGTTGCAGGCATACATGCCATAGGCTTCGCGATAGTTGACAATCGTCCAATAGGCAAATAGCTTAGCGACGCCATAGGGGCTGCGCGGGTAAAATGGCGTGGACTCGTTTTGCGGCGACTCGTGTACGAGTCCGTACAATTCCGATGACGAAGCCTGGTAGATTCGGCAGGTATCGACCCGATTTAGCAGCCGTACCGCCTCCAGGATCCGGAGACAACCCAAGCCGTCGACGTTGGCGGTATATTCCGGCAGGTCAAAACTAACGCGAACGTGGCTTTGGGCCCCCAGGTTGTAGATCTCGTCAGGTTGGGTGCGCTGAATCAGCCGTATGGTATTCGTGGCATCGGTGAGGTCGCCATAATGCAGTGTGAAGCGCCCGTCGCTCTCGTGCGGGTCGGCGTATAGGTGGTCAATGCGATCCGTGTTTAGCAAGGAACTGCGCCGTTTCACCCCATGCACCCGATATCCTTTAGCGAGGAGCAATTCGGCGAGGTAGGCGCCGTCCTGCCCGGTAATCCCGGTAATCAATGCGGTTTTGTGTGGCTTTTCGGGCATGGCTCTTGGCTTAATGGGCGCGTTTGGAGGTTTTCAGCACCGAGTTTAAGAGATATTGCCCATATCCGCTTTTTACGAGGGGTTCGGCTACTTTTTTCAGTTGCCCAGCATCGATGAAGCCCATTCGGTAAGCTACCTCTTCGATACAGCCGATTTTCAGGCCTTGGCGTTCTTCGATTACCTGAACGAATTGGCCTGCCTGCATGAGGGAGGTAAAGGTGCCCGTATCCAACCAGGCCGTGCCACGGCTAAACACGCTAACCCTCAGGCGACCATCGGTCAGGTACACTTTGTTGACGTCCGTAATTTCGTATTCGCCCCGGGCAGAGGGTGCGATGTTTTTCGCGATCTCCACGACGGTATTGTCATAGAAATACAAACCGGGGACAGCAAAATTGGACTTGGGTTTCGACGGTTTTTCCTCGATGGAAACGACGTTGTTTTGCTTGTCAAATTCGACGACGCCGTATCGTTCTGGATCGGAAACCTGGTAGGCGAAGACCATGCCGCCCGCGGGCTCCGTACACGCTTGCAGCATGCGGGAGATGCCGTCGCCGTAGAAGATGTTGTCACCCAAAATAAGTGCGACGCTGTCGTTGCCAATGAAGTCTGCCCCAATGACGAATGCCTGTGCCAGCCCGTTAGGCTCGGGTTGCTCCGCGTAGGAGAAGCGGCAACCGATCTGCGTCCCGTCGCCGAGCAGCTTGCGAAAGGCGGGCAGGTCGTGGGGCGTGGAAATGATCAGGATGTCCTTGATGCCGGCCAGCATCAGGGTAGACAACGGGTAATAGATCATGGGTTTGTCATACACCGGCATCAGCTGCTTGCTCACGGCAAGCGTCAGGGGATGCAAACGGGTGCCTGATCCTCCGGCGAGTATAATTCCTTTCAAAACGGGTTGGGCTTAGTGGTTAACATGGCTGAATTCGTCGCCCACTGCGGGTTCCCCGGAAAGGGTTGATGTTCTCATTCCTTTCATCCGGGGAATTCGCACGGTGCGGACAAGCGTGTGCAGACTCGCTTAGTAGCGCTCAAAGTTGAAAACCAGCGCACCTTGGGTTCCGTCGAGGTTCAACGGCATACGCATGACGAGCGTGCTGGCATCAGCAAAGGATAAGTCCATCCGGTAGCCTGCGGTAACGTTGGCAGGGCGATCGCCCGGATATATTTTCTTGAACTGGAATTGAGGCTGCCCCATGCCTGCTCCTGGATTGTGGATCGACCAAACGATGTTGCGGACAGCGCCCGGCGCGCACAGACGGCCATCCGCTTCGAAGTTAATCGTGCCGTTACCGTTGTTGGGCAGTACCCAAATGCTTCCGATAAAACACTCTGGCGGCGCTTCTTCGAAAATTGTCTTGACGGTATAGCTTGCCGGAATGTCTTCCTTGTCTACGGAGCGCAGTATCCACTGCCCGCGGGCGGCGGCGCGCCATTGGGCTGCAGTAGGGCCGCTGCTGGACGTCGAACTAGGTACAGAGCAAGCACCCAAGGTGAAAACACTAACAACAAGCACTGCTAGGATGATTCTAAGTTTATTCATGATCGTATTTAAAAAATTGTATGACGCTAAGATACTATATTTGCGGTGTAAAGGTAACAGATTCGTATGAGTAATAAGTCCAAAAACCATACCACGAGCAAATTTGTCGCCAAGGTTCTTGTGCGTCTTTTTCTGTTGGTTCTTGTTATGGCATTCACACCCCTCTTCATGGGGGAGGAGATTTCAGGGTCATTGGGAAACGTGTATTTGCACATTACGAATCGCTGGGCGCTGGTATTTCCGGCCTTGCTTTTCCTTATTTTTATTGTGTTGCTCATCCTGGCCTTGCGCCGGCAGTATAGCCAAATCGATATCAACTGGATGCTGTCGCTGAATGCCACCTTGCTGATCGTCTATTTGATCTTGCTTTACAGCCGGATATATCCATACGTGTTTGGGTAAACGAGCCCCCTGTCTGGGGCCGTAATTTTTAGGGTCAAATCTTTTGGATGTCACAAATAATGCCTACCTTTGCAGGCTCAATTGTGAGGTTGTGAAATATTTGAAGCGATATCGTATTCCGTTTTCGGGATTGAAAGTTGGGAAACATGTTTTCGACTTTGATATTGATAAAAAGTTCTTTGACTGTTTCGAGTATTCGTTAGTAAAAGACGGGTCATTGCGTGCCGAGGTGACATTGACTAGGCAGGAGAATATGCTTGTTGCCGATTTTCATATCGAAGGCGTAATCCAGCTTGAGTGTGATGTTTGCCTGTCGGATTTTCCGGCGAAGACGGTGATCGACGAACGGCTGATCGTGAAATTCTCGGACGAGGATATCGTGGACAGTACGGAAGAAATCGTGGTTCTGTCAAAAAGCGACTACGAGTTGGACATTGCTGACTTGCTGTATGAGTATATCACGTTGGCCGTGCCACTCTACAAAAAATGCAGTGAGCAAGGTGACGGAATCGCGTGCGACCCGGAAATGGTCAGGAAACTAGGCGATCTCGCACCGCAGGAAGAAGCAGCAACAGAAGAAGAAAAAACCGACCCGCGTTGGGAGGCATTAAAGAATTTAAGGAATAACTAAAACATCAATAGGGAATGGCACATCCAAAACGGAAAACGTCCAAATCGCGCAGAGACAAGCGTCGGACACATTATAAGGCAGACCGGCCTACATTGACTACTTGCAAGGAAACGGGTGCCGTACACGCACCGCACCGTGCTTATACAGTAGACGGAAACTTATACTACAACGGCAAGCTGATCGTAGAAAACGGAACAGTAGCGTAGCTGCACATGGTTCAAAAAATTAAACATCCCATAATGCGTATCTGAATATTTATACGTTACTTTGGGATGTTTTCTTGTACAATTGAATCGAAAAGTTAGTTTCGGATGAAGATCGGTTTGGACATCATGGGTGGGGATTTTGCGCCCCAAGCGGCTGTCGAAGGCGCTATTTTAGCGGCCAGAGAATTGCGCGAAGGCCAAAAAATCGTACTCATCGGTGACGAGGTCGTCGCCACCAAACTCATTGAAGAAGCAGGGGAGAATCCTGCTTTTTTTGAATTCGTGCATGCGCCCGACGTGATCGGCATGGGCGAACACCCCACCAAGGCCATCGCCCAAAAGCCGAACTCCAGTATTGCCCGGGGGTTTCAATTGCTGAAAGAAGGCTCAATCGATTCGTTTTCCTCAGCAGGGAGCACCGGTGCGATGACTGTCGGCGCGGTCTTCAGCGTGAAAACCATTCCAGGCGTGTTGCGCCCGGGTATATGCACGCACGTTCCGAAAATCAAAAGCGGCTCCGGACTGTTACTCGATATCGGCGCAACGGTCGACTGCAAGCCCGAAATCCTTTCGCAGTTTGGCGTGCTGGGCAGCTTGTTTGTCGAGCATGTGTACGGCGTTAAAAACCCTACTGTAGCCCTGCTCAACATCGGCGAGGAAGAAGAAAAGGGCAACTTGCTGGCCATGGCCGCACATCCGCTGCTGAAACAGAACAAACGCCTGAACTTTGTGGGCAATATCGAAGGCCGTAATATTTTTGAAGACCGCTACGACGTGATTGTAACGGATGGTTTCACCGGTAATGTCGTTTTGAAAATGGCCGAATCGTTTTACATGATGACCTTGAAAAAAGGCTTCAGGGACGAGTTTTTCGACCGTTTCAATTACGTTCAATACGGCGGCAGCCCCATCCTAGGCGTTAATGCACCCGTCGTCATCGGCCACGGCATTTCCAACCCCGAAGCGATCAAAAATATGGTGATATTGTCCAGGGATATGATAGAAACCAATATCGTCGGTAAGATAAACGCCGCGTTCAATTAATTTTTACTTAGTTGCTTATGTCAAAGATTCGTGCAGCCATCACTGCTGTAAATGGATACGTGCCGGATTACGTCTTGACCAACCAGGAGTTGGAAACCATGGTCGACACCTCTGACGAGTGGATTCTCACGCGTACGGGTATTAAGGAGCGCCGTATTTTGAAGGGAGAAGGCAAAGCCACCTCGGACATGGCCGTACCCGCGGTAGCAGGTTTGCTGAAAAAGCGCGGTATTGACGCGACCGAGATCGACCTAATCATTTTTTGTACCTGTACACCCGATATGCCTTTTCCGGCTACGGCCAATATCTTGGCCGATAAGATCGGAGCAACGAACGCTTGGGGCTTCGACTTGCAGGCGGCCTGTTCGGGTTTTTTGTATGGCCTGACGACCGGCGCGCAGTTTGTCGAATCAGGACACCATAAAAAAGTATTGGTAGTGGGGGGCGACAAGATGTCGTCCATCGTCAATTATAAAGACCGGACGACCTGCATTATCTTTGGCGATGGTTGCGGTGCCGTGTTGCTCGAGCCCGATACGGAAGGCAATGGCGTGATGGATGCGGTGCTCAAGAGCGATGGCTCAGGATGCGACTTGTTGAATATCCCCGCTGGGGGCTCGCTCCGCCCAGCCTCGCATGAGACGGTTGACGCCGGATTGCATTTTGCCCACCAAGAAGGGCCCGCGGTATTTAAATTTGCGGTGACCAACATGGCGAACGTAGCGGCAGAAATCATGGAGCGCAACCAATTGACGGCGGATGACGTGGCGTGGCTGGTACCGCACCAGGCCAATAAGCGCATCATCGATGCCACGGCAAACCGCATGGGCGTGGACGCGGAGAAGGTCATGGTCAACATAGAACGTTACGGCAATACGACGGCTGCAACGATACCGTTGTGCCTCTGGGAATGGGAACCACAGCTGAAGAAGGGCGATGTCCTCGTGCTGGCAGCTTTCGGTGGCGGGTTCACCTGGGGCTCAGTCTATCTGCGCTGGGCGTATGACAGCCATTGATATGGCTTTGACTTGTTAAATAGTGTATTAGATTATATTTTTGGTTTTTAGATAATTAAACCGGATAACTATGAGTATGGACATTAAGCAAATCCAGGACCTTATCAAGTTTGTCGCTAAATCGGGTGTCAACGAGGTAGCTATTGAAGAGAAGGATTTCAAGATTACGATAAAGACAAACCAGGAGCCTACCTACGTCACGGCCGGCGTTCCGGTAGCCGCGCCGGCGCCAGTTGTGCCTCAGGCAGCACCCGCGCAGCAGCCTCAGGCAGCCGCCGAGCCAGCGCCTGCGGAAGATACTTCCAAATACCTGACCATCAAATCGCCAATGATCGGCACGTTCTACCGTTCGCCCAGTCCGGACAAGCCCGTGTTCGTCAACGTGGGTGATGAGATCGGCAGCGGCAAGGTAGTTTGCATCATCGAAGCGATGAAGCTATTTAACGAGATTGAGGCAGAAATTTCTGGCAAGATCGTTAAAGTGTTGGTAGACGACGCCCAACCGGTGGAGTACGACCAGCCCCTATTCTTGGTTGAGCCTAAATAAGGCCAACAAGCGCACGAATTAACACAAAACGAGTAATCCTGCTGGCTGTAGGCCAAGCGGGAATAAAATCGACGTATGTTTAAGAAAATCCTTATCGCCAATCGGGGGGAGATTGCATTGCGGATCATCCGTACCTGCCGGGAGATGGGCATCAAAAGCGTGGCGGTCTACTCAACAGCCGACCGCGACAGCCTACATGTCCGCTTTGCGGACGAAGCGGTGTGCATCGGCCCCCCGGCTAGTAAAGATTCCTACCTGAATATTCCGAATATTATTTCCGCGGCCGAACTGACGAACGCGGATGCGATTCACCCGGGTTATGGGTTCTTGTCTGAAAATGCCCGTTTTTCATCAATCTGCGCCCAGTACGGCATCAAGTTTATCGGTGCTACGGCCGCGCAAATCGAAGCCATGGGCGACAAAGCATCGGCCAAGGAAACGATGAAGCAAGCGGGCGTGCCGACTATCCCCGGGTCAGACGGCCTGTTGGACGACGTGAAAGAAGGCATTCGAGTAGCCAATGAAATCGGCTATCCCATCATCCTGAAGGCGACGGCCGGCGGTGGCGGGCGGGGCATGCGCATTGTCTGGAGTGATGCAGAATTTGAACCGGCTTGGGACTCGGCTAGGCAGGAAGCTGGCGCAGCATTCGGCAACGACGGAATCTACCTCGAGAAATTCGTGGAAGACCCCAGGCACATCGAAATACAAGTGGTAGGCGACCAGTTTGGTACCGTATGCCACCTCTCTGAGCGTGACTGCTCGATACAGCGCCGCCACCAAAAACTGGTGGAGGAGGCGCCGTCTCCGTTCATTACGCCTGAACTTCGCCAAGCAATGGGTGAAGCGGCCATCAAAGGCGCTAAGGCGGTAAGCTACGAAGGGGCAGGCACCATCGAGTTCCTTGTAGACAAGCACCGCAACTTCTACTTCATGGAAATGAATACCCGGATACAGGTAGAGCATCCCGTGACGGAGGAAGTCATCAATTTTGACCTGATCAAGGAGCAAATTAAAGTGGCTGCCGGTATTCCGATTTCGGGCACAAACTACGAACCTACGATGCACGCCATCGAGTGCCGCATCAATGCCGAAGATCCGTTTAATAACTTCCGCCCATCGCCCGGCAAGATTACGAATTTCCACTCGCCGGGGGGGCACGGGGTACGGGTAGACACCCATGCCTATTCGGGATACGTGATACCGGCACACTACGATTCGATGATCGCCAAGCTGATCTGCGTGGCACAGACACGCGAGGAGGCCATCTCCACGATGGAGCGCGCCCTGAGCGAGTTTATCATCGAAGGGGTCAAGACGACCATCCCGCTGCATATCCGGCTGATGCGCGACCCGAACTTCCGGGCCGGCAACTTCACCACGAAATTTATGGAGACGTTTGATCTCAGCGAAGAGTAAGGCTATAGGTGTTTCCGATAAGCGAAACAGGAAAAAGCACGTCTTTTTCCTGTTTTTTTTTGTTTCCGGAGTGCCGGCGACCGTTGAAGCAGCAGGCTCACAGTTTTGCAGGAGGCGGTTCGGCTAAGTAAGGGTGCACGACAAAAATTCGCTTACGTCACTTCGACGACATTAGGAGGAGAAATCTGTGGACATATCCTGCTT
>CAYUIZ010000035.1:0-25456 GCA_964444885.1 uncultured Sphingobacteriaceae bacterium
GTTTTTTTACTCATAAAGTCAACATGCTTATCCACGATGTGTCACGTACGGCCGTTTGTGTCATCGCCTTTGCGGGTAAGACAATTTGCAACCCGAATAGTTTGGGTGCTCATGTAGGTTTGCTGGCAAAACAGATTAGACGATGGGCCGGGTTCGGCTACTTGAAACAAGCGCAATAGCCACCAAAAAAAGAGAGGTGGCTTTGGCGTGATGTTTGTGTTTTTTTCGCAATCAAGTATAAAATTCAGGTTGAATAATATAAAAACCTGTAAAATAATTACTTTTACATACACGGGTTTCCCTCTTGATTGGTGCGCAAACCGTCAGGACGGCCGGCCAAAATGTTTACCTAATTATCCGAATTTCCTATGCCTACGCCTGTTCAACGCAGAGACATGATATTCGAACCCGATGTAAGCCGGGTCATCGCGCGGTTCCGTTTTGCAGGCGAGGAGCGTGCCAAACAGCTGATCGAGTCGCTGATTGCGCTGCCGCCCCGCGAGCAACAACAGTTGTTCAACCAGGTGATACGCAAATATTCAGTGCGGCACCGCAGTATCCAGAAGATTTTTATGCACCATTTCAACCGGGTGTCGCCGTTGGTGTTCAACATGGAGGTCAGCCTCAGCGAATTGCCCGAAACCGTAAAACTGCTCATCGGTGCCTATTTTACGATGGAGTATTCCATTGAGGCGGCCGCATTTTTCAATCCGTCGATCGTAGAACATCCGGATCAGTCCCATTTGGCGCGGGGCCATAAGCGCGTAATCATTAGCTTCAGAGCCACCGGAGAAGGTCATATCTCGTCCATCGTGTTTAGGCAGGGGGTATTGGACCGTCAAAATAACATCGATGTCGATCCGCCCGGCCGGATGCTGGAAGTCCCCGAACACGTACGCAACCACCTCTACCAGAAGGAGGAATTTCTGCGCAAGCTGACGGAAATGTATAAAAATACGGCCCAAAGCGCTGAAGATGCCTATCGTGCGGTGGAACAAGAATTGCCCGAAACGTTTACGCACGACGAGCTGCGGCAACACTTGGAGCGCGTATCGACGAAATTGGCTTCCACGCAAGAAAATGCAACGTTTCTGCAAGAGGTCTACTGGCTCGCCTCGTCCAATTACGAAATGACTTTCTCTGCCGACACGGCGGTCTGTGACCGGGTGGTGTTTCCTTTCGCCAGTACCGAACGCAACGGCATTGAAGACGCCCGGTTCGTCCGCTTTATCGACGATGGAGGGGAGGCCACGTATTACGCTACGTACACCGCGTACGACGGGATTGCGATCCTGCCCAAACTCTTAAAAACCGAGGACTTTCTTCACTTTTCGGTCATGCCCATCTACGGTCATATTGCCCAAAATAAAGGCATGGCCTTGTTTCCGCGCAAAGTCAACGGACAGTATGCCATGCTTTGCCGAATCGACGGAATCAACAACTACATCGCCTTTTCGGACAACATTAATGTATGGCGCGAAGCGGAACTTATTCAAAAACCGAAATTTCCTTGGGAACTGGTGCAGATTGGCAATTGCGGGTCGCCGCTTGAAACCGAGGCCGGGTGGCTGGTCATTACGCATGGCGTAGGCGCCGTGCGCGAATACGTGCTTGGTGCTTCGTTGCTCGATCTGCAAGACCCGCGAAAAGAAATCGGACGCCTGCGTGAACCCTTACTGATGCCCAACCGGCAGGAGCGCGAGGGGTACGTGCCGAATGTGGTGTACTCCTGCGGCGCCTATATTCACGCTGGGGAACTCGTCATTCCGTATGCCATGTCTGACCATGCATCGACTTACGCTACGGTCAATCTCGCCGATCTGTTGGCTGCATTACTCCGAAGCGGCAACGCTGAATCAACGGGCTAGGATGCGCTCATACACCTGCAAATAGCCATCCACCATCGTGTCGATGGTAAACTTGCTGTGCGCCCAAGCCATGCAAGCACTGCGTGATAGCGACCCCAACTTGCCCACCGCGGCCGTAGCTTCCGTCACATCATTCACTAAGAAACCTGTTTCATCGTGCCGTATCAGTTCCGGCATCGATCCGCGGTTGATCGCGATGACGGGCGTGCCGCATAGCATGGCTTCCGCTACGCTCAACCCGAAAGGCTCATCAAATTCGATCAAATGCAATAAAGCTTTCGCGCCGCCCAGCAGGCGGTTCCGCGCTGCAGGCCCCACATTCCCGACATAATCCACTTGTCCGTTTTTCACATACGGACGTACTTGCGTTTCGAAATAGGATTCGTCTTGCACAAGCCCGGCCATGATCAGCGGCAATCCGGCACGGCGCGCTACTTCAATGGCGGCGTGGGCACCTTTTTCGGGGTGGATGCGACCGAAAAAGAGTAAATACTCACCTGGACTTTCTACGAAGGTAAACTGCGAAGCATCCAGCCCGTTGTATACCGTCGCGACGTAATCCAGCTCCGGCGACCGGTTCGCGTCGCTGATGGATACGTAGTCGGCATGGCCGTTATATTTTTTGTATACGGGTAGGATTTTAGGGGACGAAAACCCGTGAATCGTGGTTAGGATGGGAGTGGTGACCAGTTTGGAATAGGTCAGCGGCAGAAAGTCGAAATGATTGTGAATGAGATCAAAAGACGCGGCCTGCTCCATCGCCTGGCTGATGTGGAGGCATTCTTCCACTTTCGGATCCGCCTCTGGCGACTCCGCATAACCGTGTTTCGCACTGTACTGGAGTTTGGCCCGCGTACAGGAATCCGCTGTCGCAAAAAGCGTGACATCGACGCCGCGGCTGACCAAGCCTTCGGCGAGATTGGAAGCCACCTGTTCCCAAGGGCCGTATTGACGGGGCGGCGTGCGCCACGCAATGGGCGCCAGGATGGCAATCTTCATCGGCTATCTGCATCAAATTCCAAGGCCACACGCGAAATCCAAAAAGCCAACGTACTTTCGGCCCCTTGGTTCAAATTGACGCTTTGATCCTGCAAACCGTCGCTACAACCTTGGGTTTCGGGATCATACAGCGGCAAGCCCACA
Organism: uncultured Sphingobacteriaceae bacterium; assembly: GCA_964444885.1. GTDB lineage: Bacteria > Bacteroidota > Bacteroidia > Sphingobacteriales > Sphingobacteriaceae > CAYRGQ01. Next base: position 3,012 of record CAYUIZ010000035.1, read on the forward strand.
TCATTATCCCCAAGAAACCAGTAAAAAGCCTGTCGCATCAGGTCGGCATAATGTTGCTCACCCGTATCGGCATAGGCTTGCCGATACAGGAGAACGAGCGTCATCGCGTCCACCGGCTGCTGGTCGAATTGCGCGGGCGTACTTCCCTGCGGGTACCAGCCCGCGTTGCCGATCAAGCTGATCCGGCCATTGCGCGTTGTATGCTTCTCCAAAAATGAGAGGCTTTCGAATGCGATCGCACGCATCCTTTCATCGCCGCTCGCATTCGATGCGCACAACATCGCCAAGGGAAGCAACCCGTTGTCGTAGGCCAAGAGGCGTTCGTACCAATGCCAATCGTCCGTGCGGTGCGCGTCGTATTCAAATTGAAGACGCTGGGATAGCATCGTCAGCTGCGCCTTAATTTCGTCATGCTGGGGTTCCGCTTCCAGACAATGGCATAGTCCGAGGATGATGGCGGCAATGGCGCGAACCGAGCGGATTGCCGCAAATCGCGGCATCGCGTTTTGAATAAGCTGCCACGCAAGCGGACAGAACGCCCTTCCTGGATAATGTGCCGCTGTATACCCCAAGGCCCAAATGGCGCGTCCGAAGGCGTCATCCGTACCCGTTTCATCTAAAAATACACGGTCGAACCCCATAAAATTACGAAAGGTGCCATCGGGATTCTGCGCGTGATGGATGTACGATAAATAGACAGGAATTTGCTCCTGTGCAAACGCATTGGGTGCGTGGCGGCAAGTCATTGCCATCAACAGCAGCGCCCGGGCATTGTCGTCAAGGCAATAGCCTTCTTGCCGGTTGGGCACGGCGTATACGGCGTGCTGCAAAATTCCGGTCCGGTCAGTAAGCCGCGCAATATGGTCAAAACTCACCGGCGGCAGATCCCTAGCTGTAGCCATGTTGTCTTTTTCAGCCATCCTAAAATTGGCTGTCTATGCGTTCCAATACGCGTTCCAAAATATAGCGTACGGCGGCGCGCCGGATCTCGTTGCCCCATTCGTCCGGAGCGGGTGGGCGCAGGATTGTCTCAAAAGCATATTGGCGGCCTTCGCTTCCGATCGCCACATACAGCTGACCGGGAACCTTACTCGGGTCTGGCGCTCCGGGCGGGGCAGTGGCCACCCCGGTGACCGCCACGTGGATCGAAGCCTTTGGAAATAACGCTTGCAATCCGCCCAGCATGGCATAAGTTGTTTCCCGCGATTCGGCGGAAAAAGTCTCTACTACATGCCTGGGCACGCCCAGTAAATCTTCCTTGAAAGCGGGCGTATAGACCACGATGCTGCCGTGCAATACGGCCATCGTGCCCGGCGCCGCTGCGAGGGTGCTCGCCAGCAGGCCCGCGGTCATGCTTTCGGCACAAGCCAGCGTGAGCCCGTGCTTGATCATCGCCTGGTTAAATTGAAAGGCGAATGCGCGGTCGTCTAATTCGTTTGATATCATCGTGTTTTAATGTGTTTCTAGTTATTACGACCAGTAAACAATTAATGTCCAGTATGGTTCGAAAGTCCTTGAAAAAAAGACGAACCCTCGTATTGAAAAAATTAGCTTTACAACGTACAAATACGCTTTTTAGCGGTATTAACTCTCATTTTTCGTGCGGCGCTCGCTTGGGTCACAACCTTATCCCTGCCCGCTTGTATTAATAGGTAAAGTGCAACACGAAACGCTAGACATTGACTGGAAAAATAGAACACACATGAGAGTAGCTATCATTGGCACGTACCCACCTAGGCAGTGCGGTATCGCAACATTTACCCACGACCTTTTCCGTGCCATGGCCGAGGCGTCCGATCACGAGCACGGCATTATTGCTGTGGCTGACGGGACGGAAGAATCCTTTCCCAAAGAAGTCGCCTTCACCATCGGCTGGCAGGACCGGGTGTCGTACGTGGCGGCCGCCCAATTCATTAACCTGCATTACGATACCTGTATTATTCAGCACGAGTACGGCATTTTTGGAGGCGAGGCTGGCGAATATATTCTGGACTTGCTGCACGCGCTTCACGTGCCCGTGGTAACGAATTTGCACACCATTTTACAACAGCCTGCGAAAAAGCAGTTTGAAGTGACGCAACACCTGCTCCAGGCAAGCAGCCGGATAACGGTAATGACCGACCGAGCCATCCGCATGCTCCACGAAGTTTACCGAGTAGACAAAACCAACGTGGTCAAAATTCCCCACGGCACGCCGACCTTTTCGTACGAACATGACCGCGCCAAGAAAGCGTTGGGATTGCAGGGAAAACGGGTGATGCTCAGCTTTGGATTTTTAGGCCGAAGCAAGGGTTTTGAAACCGCAATTGACGCGATGGCTCAGGTAAACCATCCCGATTTCGTCTACGTGATCCTAGGGGAAACGCACCCCAACGTAAAGAAGACAGAAGGAGAAACATATCGGGAGACGCTCATGCAACGCGTTGAAGCGTTGGGTTTGGCAGACCGGGTGAAATTCGTGGACGACTTCGCCAGCGAAGAGGTACTGGTGCAATACCTGACCGCCTGTGACATCTACGTGAGCCCCTATCCTAACAAAAATCAGATCAGCAGCGGTACGCTCACCTTTGCGCTTGGCGCCGGGGCGGCTGTGATTTCCACACCTTACTGGTATGCGCAGGATTTGCTTGCGGAGGGCAGAGGCTTGCTATTCGATTTCCGCGACTCGGAACGCTTAGCGTCGACGCTTACGATTCTGCTCGATAACCCGTTGTTATTGGCACATTTCCGCGATCGTGCGAAGGCTTATGGCCAACAATTGACATGGTCGGTCATTGGTGCGCGGCACCTTGCGTTGCTAAGGGGTCTGCACACCCATCACGCGGGCCGCATACAGCCCATCGGCATTGAGGCGGAAAGTCTGAAAAGGCGAATCGCACCGCTGTTTCCCGCGGGGAATACCCGGCTATCCTCGTGATAGCCGACTGTTCACACGCGGCATTCAAACCTTTGAACTATGAACGAATATGATCCAACCACGTCCGCCGAAAGGTCTCCGTTACGTGACGGCGTGTTGCGCAGTCTCTGGCAGGGGCACGCCACTGCCTTCGAGCCGCAAGCCTTACCGCCGGGCGCCGAAGAGGAGAAATGGGACGTCATTGTCGTGGGCGGCGGCATCACCGGTGTGACGACCGCCTTGCGCCTGCAAGAGCAGGGGATGCGCTGCATACTGCTGGAGGCACATGCAATTGGCTTTGGCACAACGGGCGGCACGACTGCGCATATAAACACCATGCTGGATGTACCCTACGATAAGCTTCAGCGAAATTTCGGCACAGCCAATGCGCAACTCATTGCAGACGCGACCCGCGCGGGCCGCAATCTCATAGCGGCGAATGTGGAGCGGTACGCCGTCGACTGCGGCTTCGCGTACAAAGACGGAATCCTCTTCGCGGAGAACGCCGAAGAAGCGGACGCCTTACAAAAAATTCTGGAAGCGTCATTGGAAGCCGGTGTAGACGTCCGGGAAACCGATGATGTGCCTCTACCGCTGCGTGCCACCAAAGCGATCAGCTACCAAAAACAGGCCCAGATGCACCCCTTGCGGTACCTCCACGCAGTTGCATGGGCGTTTGAACAGGCGGGGGGCATCATCGTCCAGCAGGCGCGGGTCAGTGAATCCCGGCATAGCGATGGCATTCACTATGTAGAGACCGAGGGCGGAGCCACCTTCAAAGGCATGCACTTACTATATGCGACCCATATACCACCCGGCATCAATGTGCTCCATTTCCGTTGCGCGCCCTACCGCAGCTATGTACTGGCGGCGCAAGTAGACGAGGCCCAATATCCCGACGCGCTGGCCTACGATATGCAGGAACCCTATCACTATTTTCGGACGCAAGAGGCAGATGGGAAGCGCTACCTCATTGTGGGCGGTGCGGACCATAAAACGGGACATGGTGAGCCCGAGGTTGCATTCCGCGAGCTTGAGGCTTACCTCCGCACTCATTTCGACGTATCTTCTATCGATTTTCGCTGGTCGGCACAATTTTTTGAATCGACGGACGGCCTGCCCTACATCGGTCAGTTGCCGGGCGCCAGCGAAAACACCTATGTAGCGACTGGATTCGGGGGCAACGGCATCTTGTTTGGCAGTTTTTCAGCCATATTGCTGAGCGACCTTATTCTCGGCCGGGAAACGCCCTACGAACAGCTGTTCTCGCCGAAGCGCGTCAAACCCATCGCGGGCTTCGCTAATTTCGTGAAAGAAAATGCCAATGTGGCATATCGTTTTGTCGCAGACCGCTTGCGTGTGGAAGAATTGGAAGAACTGATCGAAATGACGCCCGGGACGGGAGCTGTCGTGCGGCTGGACAACCGCAAGATTGCGCTGTACAAATCCCCGAATAATGTCATCAAGGCCCTAAGCCCCGTGTGTACGCATGCCGGGTGTATCGTGGCATGGAACAACGCCGAAAAAAGCTGGGATTGTCCCTGCCATGGCGGCAGGTACGGCGTCGACGGCAGCGTGCTGACCGGCCCCCCACGCAAGGCGCTGGAAGAAATATCGATACTGGATTGAGAACATTTTTTCGTAACTGAAAACATCGCGTATGGAACGACGAAACAGAAGGGAAAAACCGAGGAGAGCATGGAAAACATGGCACACGGTAGTGGCGGCCATAATCGTCCTGCTCATTGTTATTCGACTGCTTTTGCCGGGTATCGTGCTGCGCTATGCCAACAAGACCTTGGCGAATATAGACGGATACTACGGACAGGTGGCCGATATCGACATCGCCTTATACCGCGGCGCTTACCAGATTGACAAGCTATATTTAAACAAAGTCGACTCCGCCTCGGGCGAACAGACCGAGTTCTTCCGGGTTGACCACGTGGACCTATCCGTCGAATGGCGAGCCCTATTCCGGGGTGCGTTAGTCGGTGAATTGCTTTTTGAGGCCCCTACGCTCATCTTTACCCAAGAAAAGGCCGATGCCGAAGCCGTGGCGAAAGACACCAGTGATTTCCGGCAATTGCTTCAGGATTTCATGCCCCTGCGCGTCAATCGCTTCGAAGTGGCGCGCGGCAGCATCCGCTACACCGACAGTACGGTAACACCATTGGTGGATATTGCGTTGGAAGAGGCACACATCGTAGCCGAAAATCTTAAAAACACGACCAACGACGGCGAAAAACTACCCTCCACCATCCGTGCCCATGCACGGGCATACGGGGGGTCGCTGACGTTGCGTATGGATTTGGATGCAATGGCCGCACAGCCGACATTTGACCTGACTGCCGAGATCGAAGGTGCCAACCTGCCCGACTTGAACGACTTTTTCATCGCTTACGGCAAGTTTGACGTGAGCCAAGGCACCTTTGGCCTGTATAGCGAATTTGCAGCCGACGAGGGCCGCTATAAAGGTTACGTGAAGCCGATCATCAAAGACTTGGAAGTGGTGGGAACCGAAGACCGGGACGAAAGCTTCTTCCAGCGAGCGAAGGAGGCGATCATCGATCTGGCCGCCAAAATACTGGAAAACCCCAAAGAAGAACAAGTGGCTACCCGCATTCCGATCGAGGGCGATTTCGGGGGAACGAACGTCTTTGTCTGGGAAGCGATCTGGCAAATTCTGCGCAATGCCTTTATCGAGGCGCTCATGCCCAGCATCGACTATGCCATTGACATCCGGTCGCCACAAGACGTCGAAGGCCGAACGGGCATATTCCAACCCGAATAGGACGCGCGAGCCGATGCGTATGCGGTTCTATTTGCGGTCTGCAGGTGGTATTTCGTCCGTTTCCACTTCCAATTCGCGCTCTTCGACATGCACGGCGAATTCGGCCGGCGCTATCCGCGTACCGCGGTATTCGGCATAAGCGCGGGTGAAGGACGCCCCGATATATAAGATCGCGGCCGTATAGTAAATCCAAACCAGCAGAACAATGAGGGAACCAGCCGCGCCATACGCAGAGCCCTGCCCGGTAGTTTGTATGTAAAACCCAATCAGAAAGCGGCCGAGCATAAACAACGCGGCGGTAAAGAAAGCTCCCGCACGCACGTCTTTCCAGCGAATCCGCACGTCGGGCAGAAACTTGAAAATAACGCCAAACAGCAGGCTAATGACGGCAAAGTTAATCAAGGCTTCCAAGGCCATGGAAATATAAACCGCCAAATCCGAAAGCAAGCGATTGATGTAGTCCGTAAAAAGCATTAGCAGGCCATTGACGATCAGGGAGACGATGAGTAAGAAGCCTAAGGATAGGATAAGCGACGAGGACAGCAGGCGGTCTTTGACCAGCTTGAGCCAGCCGCGCTTCGGCTTGGGTTTGATTTCCCAGATTTTATTAATCGAGTGCTGCATGTCAGCAAAAACCGTCGTAGCGCCGAGCAGCAAGGTCCCAATGCCGATGCTCAAGGCCAGGGTGTTGTCACCTTCGAGTTGCACATTTTTGAGCATCTCTTGGATTTGCAGGGCTACGTTATTGCCCACCAGGCCGTTTATTTCATCAAAAACCTTACCCTCGGCGGCATCCTGCCCAAAGAATAGGGCCGCTGTAGAAATGGTAAGCACCAGCAGTGGTGCCAGGGAGAAAATCGTGTAGTAGGCCAGGGACGCGCTGAATTTGAGCCCTCGGACATCCATGAATATCGTGAACGTTTGCTTGAGTAGCTTAAACCAACGGGAAAACCATGCTTTCAGTTTCATACGTGTAACGGGTGTTTGTTTCGAAAAAAGACGGCTAATATTCGCTGAAAAAGATGCCAAATATGATGAGCGCGGCGATGACGAACGCCGCACCGGCAATGATGAGTACCGCACCGACGGGCTCGTGAAGATAATACCACGCGATCCGGCTCAGCGCCCCGCCCACAAATATACAGGCCAGGGAAATCCATAATTTGGTAGACGTCCAACGTTTCCTACGATTTGCCATCAGTAAGTGAACACCCAATTGCCGGCTTTGGTTGGTGATTTATGCAAAGTCCCGTGCACCCGATGTGGATCGCTGGGGCAAATACCGACGGAATCCAACAATTGGCCGCACAGACTGTTTGTTATAATGACAGCTGGCGCGCCCAGCAAATCGATGATTAAAAGCAATAGACTATGGCAACCGTAACATCAAAGGATTTAGATGAATTAGTGGGGAAACTAACACCTCCGGTCTTTTCAGTGTATGCGCCTACCCACCGCACACACCCCGACAACGCCGTAGACCCGCGCGTCTTCGGGCAGCTGGTTGGCGAATTTGCATCCGTACGCGAACAATACGCAAAGGATAAAGACATACAGCGGATTTTTGAGCGCTTTGCCGCGTTGGAGTCCGACTATGAATTCTGGAAACATACCCGGGAGGGGCTAGCCGTGTTCGCGACGCGGGATACGTTTGATGTATACCGATTGCGGCGCCGCGTGCAGCCGCTGGCGATTGTGGCCGACAGTGCGCATACCAAGCCCTTGCTCAAATACCTGCAGACCCAAGGCCGCTACCACCTCCTCGTCCTGTCGACCAATACCGCACAGTTGTATGAAGGGGACCGCTACCAATTGGACGAAGTGGACATCTCGGGGGAAGACGTGCCCGAATCGATGATCGACGCCCTGGACCACGAGCAACGCGACCTGCATGCGACGCTCGCGGCCTATCGCACCGCGACGGGAGACGCTTGGGGGACCAGCCAAAACCAAGGATTACGTAAAACGGATATCGACAACGACATCGAACAGTTCTTCCGGGCGGTCGACCGCGCCGTCATGGCGACGTATTCGGTTCCTTCCGGCCTACCGCTAATCTTGGCCGCACTACCCGAGCACCATAGCCTGTTTCGACGCGTGAGCCGCAACCCCCAATTGCTGGATACGGGCGTACAAGGCAACGCCGCGGCAATGGATGACAGCACCCGAAGGCAGGAGGCCTGGCAGGTATTCGAGCCGCATTATTCCGCCCAACTGGAGGCACGCGTCGCCCAGTTTGGCCACGCCGCCAGCCAGAAATTGGGCACCGACCAGATCAAGCAGATTGCCAAGGATGCGTATGACGGCAAGGTCGGCACGCTCTTGATCGAAGAGGACCGGGTCATTCCGGGCCGAATCCTCGATCGTGATAACGTGGTTTTTGACCGCGATGGTTCGGAAAAGATCATCGACGACGTGCTCGACGACCTCGCGGAGCTGGTCATGCGGCAGGGCGGGGACGTATGGGTCATGCCTGCCGACCGCATGCCTTCCGAAACCGGGGCCGCCGCCATCAACCGCTTTTGAATATCGCGTCCGATCGGAAAAAAATCCAAACGAATGATTGCCGTTACGTGTCCTACCCGTACGGTTCCCTGTTCGGAATCGCAAGCGTAAATTGGAATATTCACTTAAAAACGTAGTGATCATGGACGACAACAAAAAGACAACTGAAGTGCTGAATGACTTGATTAAAATCAACAACGACCGCATCGCCGGTTACGAAAAAGCCATAGCGGAGTTACCCGCCTCGGACGTGGACCTCAAAGCACTGTTCAGCGGCTTTATCGAGCAAAGCCAGCTATTGAAGGACGAACTGCAGCAGCACATTACCGATTGGGACAAGCGCGCCGAAGAAGAGACGACAGCATCCGGCAAAATATATCGCGCCTGGATGGATGTAAAACAAGCGTTTGCATCCAACGACCGCCAAGCAGTGCTCGATAGCTGCGAATACGGCGAGGACGCTGCCCAGAAAGCGTATAAGGATGCCAGCGAGGAAGAAGGCGTGTCCGCGCCGGCAAAAGCGCTGATCATCAATCAGAAAACCCACTTGCTGACCTCCCACGATCACGTCAAGCAATTGCGTGACCAAGAGAGAGTCTAGTCAGATACGCACAATTGCTTTCACCACCAGCCCCTGCTCCGCATTCCTTGCCGTAGCGTGGGCTGGTCTTTTTTAGCACCACATTACCTGTTGCAGATGGATATCGATGCTTTCTTGGACCGCATAGGGAACTGGCTCCTCCACCAGGCGCCACGGGTATTGCTCGGGTTTCTGATCCTAATTGTCGGAATGTGGCTGGTTCAACTCGTAGGCCGCTGGATCCGACGTAAGATCGACCAAAAAGACTGGGATCCCACGTTGGAGATGTTCTTGTCGAACCTCATCATCATGGGGCTTCGTGTATTGCTCGTCCTGTTGGTCATCCAAGTAATGGGTCTGCAGATGACGCTGTTTGCCGCGTTGGTCGGCTCGTTCGGCGTAGCAGCCGGCCTGGCGCTTTCGGGGACGTTGCAGAATTTTGCCAGTGGCGTGCTCATCCTGATGCTCAAGCCATTTCGCGTCGGCGATCAAGTGGCGGCACAGGGGCAGGAGGGAGAGGTGACTTCCATACAGCTGTTCTATACCGTGATCCGGACGGCCGATTACCGTACTGTGGTCGTACCCAACAGCAAGCTATCCAACGAGGTCATTATCAACATGAGCCAGTCGGGCCGGCGGCGGCTCGACGTGGAACTGAAAGTAAGTTACGACGTAGATTTTGAGCAAGCCAAGCAAGCACTCACGCGCTCGCTGCGCGAGGCCTCCGAATTTATGGTCAGCACGGATTACCTGGTCGGGATAAGTGTATTCGAACCGGACGGCTACCGCATTGAGGTGTCGGTATGGGTTGACGAGCAAGCCTATCCTGAAATCCGGTTTGCTTTGCAGGCCAAGCTCATCCACGTGGTGAAATCCTTGCGCTAAAGCCCTTTAACGCAAACGATTCGTGCGGATGGCCTGTTCTCTAACCAAACAACAAAACACAAAAGACTATGCAAGTTTCTATCCGTACACTACTCAGCGTCCTACTCGTCATCGTTGCCGCCTGGACCGCCAGCGCACAGGAAAACGAAAACCTTACCGTGATTATTACCGGGATACGCGGACCGGAAGGGCAGATTGCCATCATGGCTTTTGATAGTCAGCAGAGCCTGGACGAGGAGAAGCCCATCGCCCGTTTTAAATTCCCCAAGGATAGCCTAGAAGGTGATTCGCTTACCGTTCGCCTGGCCTTAGCGCCGGGCACCTATGGGCTGGTACTCCTCGATGACGAGAACAGCAATGAAAAAATGGATAGAAACCTCCTAAAAATACCGAAAGAAGGCTTTGTGTTTTCGGGTTTCGAATTTACGAAGCCGAAAAAACCCGCTTTTGAAGATTTCAAAATGGAAATCGGCGACACGCCGCAGGTGATTACCATGAAGTTGCAATACCTATAAGTCTAGCCGTGCATAAACGGATGGAGGGCGGCAGCCGTAGTGCGACAACCGCCCGCCAGCCTGTACCAGCACCTATAATTCTATATCGCCGTGGCGGCCCTCGTCATGCTTGACACCCGTTAGCGCGCTGAAAATTGCCTTGGCATAGGCCACCATCTTGTTGCTCTTGGTGTCCCAGTAATGTGCATCCGTGGGACGAACGCGGATAAGAATCACGTTGGGATCTTCTTTTCCTCCCGGAAACCAGCCTTCGACAAATGTACTCCAATACGCGTCGATACGCGCCCGATCGTATATCGCCTCCGCTGTGCCATAGACCGAAACGTATTTGGCGTCGGACGGAGCAGCATAGAGCAGTTGCACGGTTGGATCGGACAGTATGGTTTGGTAGGTGGAGGTCTCCTTGCTGGCAATAAACCAGATGCTACCGTCGGGATCCACGGCTTGCGTGGTCATGGGCGTAGCGTCAAAAGGCCGAAAGGCCAAATTGCTGCACAAAAAGCAAAACTTGATATCTTCCACCAAGTTTTTCAATTTTTCGCGTGCTTCTGTTTCGTGGTGAATGTTTTCTGTACTCATCGTCGTAATAGTTTGGTATGTATGTGGTAAATAGAACAAGCGACAGCCCGATTGGTTCAGGCTATCCGTAATGAGGGGTATTGCCGAGGTGTTTGGCACTTATGCAGTCCGTACTACCGACGGCGTTTCCATGCCCGATAAACCCACCAGGCACCCGCAAGGAAGCCGATGACCGCAATTCGTCTACGCACGTGTGGCGGATCTAGGCGCCACGCGGTTAGGCTGCCGCGCTCCCTTAAAATGTTGGGGAAAGAGCCAGCTTTGATGTCGTCGATAATGCCTTCCCATACGTTGATGCGGTCGGCCAACAACAAGGGGATCCAGTGGCTGAATTCGTTTTCGCTGTAGCGGTACGCGAATCGCCGCACCCGTCCGCTCAGCCCCTCCGGCGGAACGGCTTCGCCCACCACTGCCGAAAGCAAGGGGCGTTCCACGGACTTCAAAACTTCGACGCGCGGCTTTTGGATGGGCGGGCGGTCCCAGCTACCCCGATGTGACGTTTCCTGACGTGCCTTCATGGGATAGGTGGGGTCATTCTTGACGTCGGCGTCGATTCCCCATCCTTTGATGTCCTCGGGATTTCCATTTCGTGTTTCCATTCTGTCATTCGTTAATTCGCGCCGTGGCTGGGAATCAGCACGGGTTTGATGCATTCGTCGAGCTTAGACGAAAATATACGGTATGCGTCAGCGATTTCTTCCAACGGGAAGCGATGCGTAATGATATCCTTTGGGCTGATGATTCCATCTTGTACGTGTTTAATCAGGCGGGGAAGCAGTCGCGGTACCGACGTCTGATTAGCCCGTATCGTGATCCCTTTGTTAACGACGTTACCGATCGGCACCAAATTACCCGTCGGTCCGTAAACCCCCACAATGGACACCACGCCGCCCTTTTTGACGCCATTTATGGCCCACTGCAGCGCGGTGGCCGCCCCGGCTTGCAACATCAGACGTTTTCCGGTGAGGGTATGATAGGCATCGCCGACTGCTTCAGCGCCCACCGCATCAATGCACACGTCGGCCCCGAGCCATTCGGTGATTTGCTTGATGAATAAAACGGGATCCGGGATGGATTTGAAATTGTATGCTTCGCAAGGCGCATACCGCCGCACGAAATCCAACCGGTATTCGACGTGGTCGAACACAATCACTCGGCCAGCGCCAAAGAGCCAGGCGCACTTGGCTGCCATGATTCCCACCGGACCTGCGCCAAATACGATGACGGTATCACCCTTGCGGATGCCGCCCATCTCGGCGGCTTGGTAGCCGGTGGGCAGCACATCGGTCAGAAGCAAAGCATCGTCCAAATCCATACCTTCCGGTATAATTGTGGGGCCGACATTCGCATAAGGCACGCGCACGTACTCCGCCTGCCCGCCGTGATAGCCGCCCGCCACATGGGCGTAGCCATAAAAACCGCTGACCGCAGTAGCCATGGGGTTCGACTCATGGCAGTTGCCATAAAGCCCTTGCTGGCAGAATGCACACCGCCCGCAAGCGATATTAAAAGGCACCAAAACGCGATCACCCGTTTTGAGCTTGTCTACAGCCGAGCCTACATCTTCGACAACGCCGATAAACTCGTGCCCGAATGTCGTCCCCACGCGCGTATCCGGCACCATGCCGTGGTACAAATGCAAATCCGACCCGCAAATACAGGAGCGGAGCACACGTACAATGGCGTCTTCCGGGTGTCTGATTTCGGGCAAAGGCTTGTCCGCGATTCGTACGCGGCGCGGTCCGCGGTAGTCCATGGCTTTCATAGGTGCTTCATTTTACGTGCGGTCTTCCTCGCCCTCCGTGGCGATTGCCTATTCGTCTTCGGATTCCACGTATCCGGGCGGGTCGCTAGCGGGGAAGCTTTCTTTCAGTTGCTCGTCGAGTTTCCGGTCCAGCTTCTCTTTCTCTTCTTGCTGGTGTTGTTCGTTTTCCGTTGCCTCCTTAGGCGGCTTCTGGTTTGGATCCGTATTGTTCATGACTGATTGCTTTTGTAGATCAATGACCACTGTTTTCGTTCGCTGCAGGCAGTAGGACTCCACGCGGAGGCATCTGTCTTATGGGGGGACAGTTTCTGGGCCGGCTTTGTTCTATGTTTGTTCAAATAATGAAAATGGGCTTCGTGCATCCGCTTCAGCGAACGTGCATACATCGGCTAACCTCGTTTTTGCAGCCAAACGATTCGCAACACAACTTGTTATTAAGGTAAATCAAGAAACTATGAGGGCAATATGGACAGGGGCGATTGGTTTTGGACTGGTTAATATACCCGTGAAAATATACAGCGCCACGCAGGATAGCAGGCCTGATTTCGATTTGCTGGAGCGAAAGTCGCTGGACCGCGTGCGCTATAAACGCGTCAACGAACGAACCGGCAAGGAAGTGGATTGGGACGACATCGTAAAAGGCCATTATTTAAAAGACCGGTATGTGGTGCTGGAAGATGCGGATTTTGAAGAAGCCAGCCCCGAAAGGACGAAGATGATCAACTTGCAGACCTTTGTCCGCGAAGCCGACATTGACAGCATCTATTTCGAATCGCCCTACTACCTGAGTCCGCAGAAAGGCGGGGAAAAGGCGTATTCCCTGCTGTTCCGCGCACTGGCCAAAACAAAAAAAGCCGCCCTCACGACGTTTGTGATGCGCAATACCGAAAACCTGGCCATCGTACGCCCACACGACGGTTTACTGTTGCTGAACCGGCTGCGCTTCCACGAGCAACTGCGTCCGGCCGATGGGGTCGGCGTTACCCTGTCGTCTGTGTCCAAAGCAGAAATGGACATGGCCGTAAAATTGATTAAGCAGCATACGAGTGATTTTGACATCACGGCGTACAAAGATGCCTACAGCAAGGAACTGATGAAGTTGATCCGGGCAAAGGCGCGAGGTAAACGTCCGACGGTACGGAAAATTAAGAAGTCGCGCACGCAATCGGCCGACCTGCTGGAACAGCTCAAAGCAAGCCTTGCCTAATTTTCCGTAGCCCATGCCACTCGCTGCTTATAAAAAAAAACGAACGCTGGCGACCACGCCTGAGCCCGAAGGCGGCAAAGCCACGGACGAGACATTGCACTTTGTCGTGCAAAAGCATCATGCTTCCCGTTTGCACTACGACTTTCGAATCGAATTTCGGGGGGTGCTCAAAAGCTGGGCCGTGCCCAAGGGGCCTTCCCTCAATCCGAAAGATAAGCGCCTGGCTGTAGCTGTGGAAGACCATCCCTTTGATTACAAATACTTTGAAGGTATAATCCCGAAAGGAAACTATGGTGCCGGAACGGTTATCGTATGGGACCAGGGCACCTACGAGCCGATCGGCGCAAGCGGGGATAAGAAAGTGATGGAAAAAGCGCTGGCCAAGCAGTGGAAGGCCGGATCCCTCAAGCTTGCCTTGCATGGCAAAAAACTGAAGGGAGAGTTCGCACTGGTGCGTATGAAGAGCGCCGAAGATAATGCCTGGTTGCTTGTGAAGCATGATGACCGGCACGCCAGCGAAGCCGACATAACCCGCCTGGCCAAGTCGGTGATATCGCGCAAAACACTGGAGGAGGTAGCCGACGCTGGGAAAGCCCCGCAGAAAGCCAAGTCCGCTTCAAAACGGAAATACCAAGGCAAAAAAACCGTGGAAGCGACCGTACAACAGCAAGTCGATCCGCAGACGCGGGAAGTCGATGTGGCGGCCGTCTTGGAAAGCGCGGAGCTTGGCAAACGCCCGAAAAACGTTTCGCCGATGCTTGCGACCCTCGTCGATGGGCCGTTTGACGACCCGGATTGGGAGTTCGAAGTGAAGTGGGACGGGTACCGCGCCATCGCGACCATGGACCGAAATCACGTTACGTTGGTGTCCCGAAATGGAAAATCCTTCGCTGAAAAATTCCCACCGGTTTTCGAAGCCATCCAAGCTTGGGGCATCCGCGCGGTCGTGGACGGTGAAGTCGTGGCGATTGACGAGAACGGCGTAGCCAACTTCAACGCCTTACAAAACTGGCGCCGCGCCGAAGACGGGCAGCTGGTCTATTACGTTTTCGACCTGCTGTGGTACGACGGTAAGGATCTGACAAAACTGCCGTTGTGGCAACGGAAGGCACTATTGCAGCAATGCCTACCCGACACCGGCCTGATTCGCACGGGCTTTAGTGCCAACGGCGAGGGAATTGCCTTTTTCGAAGCCGTGGAGAAACTGGGACTCGAAGGGATGATCGCGAAACGCTCCGACAGCGCGTACAAAGCGGGGGACCGTTCCTCGGATTGGCTGAAGGTCAAACTGCAGGGTCGCCAAGAAGCGGTGATTGGCGGATATACGCGCAACGAAGGGACGTCGAAGGTGTTTAGTTCCTTGCTGTTAGGGGTCTATCACGATGATGATTTGGTGTATGTCGGGAAAGTGGGCACAGGCTTCACCGATCAGGAGCAACGCGATCTGATGCAACAGTTCAAACCACTCGTCCGAAAGACGAGTCCCTTTGCTGGAAACCCCGCGTATGACAAGCGATCGCGATTCAACTACGGTGGGGGCAAAGCCGAAGCCGTGTGGCTGAGGCCTTCCCTGGTATGCGAGGTCCGGTTTACCGAAGTGACGCCAGAGGGCGTATTCCGGCATCCAGCCTTTCTCGGTCTGCGCGCCGATAAAGACCCCGCGACGGTAACCGCCGAAAAAGAAAAACAAGTGGCTGACGCTATTGGCCGGCCGTCCACCCAACCCCCAAAAGCAGCCGGTGGGTCCCGCTTGCGTCTGGCCGGCAGCACCGAGAAAAAAATGTCCCGGAAGGTAGGCGGAAGAACGCTGACGTTTACCAATTTGGGTAAAGTCTACTGGCCCGATGCAGGATACACCAAAGGCGATATGCTGGACTATTACGCGCGGGTGGCGAAATACATACTCCCATACCTCAAAAATAGACCGCAGTCACTTAATCGATTCCCGAACGGGATAAAAGGCAAGAGCTTTTATCAGAAGGACATCACCGATACGGTGCCCGACTGGGTGGAGAAGTATCCCTATCGCTCCAAAGGAGAGCGGCGCCTCAAGAATTACATGCTCTGCAATGACCAAGCGGCATTGCTGTACATGGCTAATCTGGGTACAATCGAAATGAATCCGTGGAGCAGCACAGTGGCTAAACCCGACCATCCGACTTGGTGCTTACTGGATTTGGACCCCGACACGGGCAATACGTTTGAGCAGGTGATCGAGGTTGCCCAGGTTATCCGCGATGTATTAGCCGATGCGGACATACCTTCATACTGCAAAACCTCCGGTTCGACCGGTTTGCATATCTACGTGCCGTTTGCCGGTAAATACACGTATGACCAGTCACAACTATTCGCCAAGTGGGTAGCCACGCAGGTAGATGCCGAGTTTGCGTTTACCAGCATCGAACGGATGACCAGCCGGCGAAAAGGAAAGGTGTATATCGATTTTCTTCAAAACCGGCCCGCAGCCACCCTGGTTGCACCGTATTCGCTCCGGCCCAAGCCCAGTGCAACCGTATCCATGCCCCTGTATTGGGAAGAAGTGAAAAAAGGGCTGCGGATTGCCGATTTCACCATCGAAAATGCACTGGAGCGGATCGAATCGGAAGGAGATATGTTCAAACCCGTGCTCGGCAAGGGGATTGATTTGAAGAAGCTGCTGAAAAGCCTGGAGAACGAATAAGCGCGTAAGCGAGGGGGCGCATCACCCGACCGCCCGCCTTGATGACGCGCAGCCCGCCCTTGGCGGCATGAATGCTACATTCTATGTTTTTAAAACCCCAACAAGATCCATTAACCGATGAAGACGTGCAGCGCGGCTTGCGTATGGTTATTTTTGATGGCCTCGCGACGGAAACGATGGTGTCCCTGACGGGCGGTGCGTTTCTGGTCGCCTTGGCACTGCTGCTGGGCGCCAGCAATATCCAAATCGGATTATTAGCCGCTTTACCGATGCTGGCAAATTTGTTTCAGATTCTCTCCGTCGTCTTGGTACAGCGTTACCAAAACCGGCGGGCGATTGCGGTGTACGGTGTTGTGCTGGGCCGCATCCCCTTAGTCGTGTTAGGCGCGTTGATATTCCTCAACCCCGACACCTCCGTCAGTACGTTCATCTTTTTTCTGCTCATTCACCATCTGTTCAGCTCGATTGCAGGGTTGAGCTGGAACTCCTGGATGAAGGATATGATTCCAGAGCGGATTTTGGGGTCCTACTTTTCGCGGCGAAGCAGTTACACCCAGACCCTAAACGTGGTATTAAGCGTGTTGCTTGCCATTTCCCTCGATTATATCCGCTCACGCCATCCCGAATACGAACTCCCGGCCTTTGCCCTGTTTTTTGTCGTGGGGAGTGTGGTGGGCTTGATAGGTACGTACTTGTTGTCGCGCGCACCCGAGCCCCAATCGTACATGTCTACCGATCGCCTGGCCACGCTGTTTCGGTCGCCCTTGAAGAACGAGAATTTCCGGCGTTTGCTCGTCTTCAACTCGGCCTGGGTGTTCGCGTTACATATCGCGACGCCGTTTTTCATGGTGTTCATGCTCCAGGGCCTGGGCCTGCCGCTTTCCTACGTCATCGTGTTGACCGTGTTGG
Organism: uncultured Sphingobacteriaceae bacterium; assembly: GCA_964444885.1. GTDB lineage: Bacteria > Bacteroidota > Bacteroidia > Sphingobacteriales > Sphingobacteriaceae > CAYRGQ01. The sequence goes on from CAYUIZ010000035.1 coordinate 20,324, forward strand.
GCCAACTGTCGAGCATCGCTACGCTGCGGATGTGGGGCGTCCTGTCGGACCGCTACAGCAACAAAAGCATCATCGCGGTCAGCGGACCGCTTTACGTTGCCTGTATTATAGGTTGGGTATTTGTCGGGATCTACAGTGCCTCATACCTCAATCTCGGGTTGCTCGTATTGATTCATATTTTTAGCGGCATAGCCACCGCGGGCATTAACCTTTCGCTCACCAACATCGGGCTTAAGCTAGCGCCCCATGCCGATGCCATCGTGTACCTCTCCGTTCGCAATATTGTGACCTCGGCTTTTTCCGCCCTGGGCCCCCTCGTGGGAGGGCTCCTGGCCGACTATTTTGCCGAGCGGTCCTTAGCCATCACGTTCGAATGGCATAGCCCGGGCGTCGACCGAATCATCAAGCTGGTTTCCCTTCACCAATGGAACTTCCTGTTCCTCATTGGCGCGGTGCTGGCCTTGTTTTCCCTGCGTCTGCTCAGCGGGGTTAAGGAAACGGGGGAGGTGGAGGCCGGTGTGATGCGCCGGATCATGCGTACACGCTTCCGCAGCAGTATGAAAGATGCTGTTTTTGTCGGAAGCCTGATTACGTGGAATAACCAGTTGCGGGCTATTCTCAAACTCCGCAAGCGCGCAAACCCGCCAAAACCGTAGCGCCACGCGTAGACGGGCGTATTTTCGCGACCTATATTAATTTTGAGACGTTGCTACGAGTACCTGCCAATCCACGCGAGTTGGGTTTCTTTATTGGCGAGAAGCCGGGGCAAGCGGACCGCGGGAAATCGCCTTTAAACCGTCCCGAACCCCGATGGGAAGTCCTATGGCTAGCCCGGGGTTTCAGCCCGGGGGCTGGACGTAAAGAACCACACGTTTTGGTGAAAGATTTTGTGATGAAACAGACTACCAAACAGGCAGGCAATATTTGTGACGAAGCAGTTGCCTTAAAAAAAGTCCCGAATCCCGATTGGAAATCCTATGGCTAGCCCCAGGTTTCAACCCGGAGGCTCGGCAATGGCCCACTCTACCCCCCGAAGAGGGTGTCCTATGGCTAGCCCGGGTTCCAACCTAGGGCCTGGGCAATGGCCCGCTCTACCCCACGAAGAGGGTGTCCTATGGCTAGCCCGGGGTTTCAACCCGGGGGCTGGGCAATGGCCCGCTCTACCCCACGAAGAGGGTGTCCTATGGCTAGCCTGGGGTTTCAGCCCGGGGGCTGGACGTAAAGAACCACACATTTTGGCGAAAATTTTTGTGATGAAACAGACCACCAAACAGGCAGGCAATATTAGTGACGAAGCAGTTGCCTTAAAAAAGTCCCGAACCCCGATGGGAAGTCCTATGGCCAGCCCGGGGTTCCAACCTAGGGGCTGGGCAATGTCCCGCTCTACCCCACGAAGAGGGTGTCCTGTTGCTAGCCCCGGGTTTCAACCGGGGGCTGGACGTAAAGAACCACACATTTTAGCGAAAATTTTTGTGATGAAACAGACCACCAAACAGGCAGGCAATATTCGTGACGAACCAGTTGCCTTAAAAAGTCCCGAACCCCGATGGGAGGTCCTATGGCTAGCCCCGGGTTTCAACCGGGGGCTGGACGTAAAGAACCACACATTTTAGCGAAAATTTTTGTGATGAAACAGACCACCAAACAGGCAGGCAATATTTGCGATGAAGCAGTTGCCTTAAAAAAGTCCCGAACCCCGATGGGAAGTCCTATGGCTAGCCCCGGGTTTCAACCCGGGGGCTGGACGTAAAGAACCACACATTTTAGCGAAAATTTTTGTGATGAAACAGACCACCAAACAGGCAGGCAATATTTGCGATGAAGCAGTTGCCTTAAAAAAGTCCCGAACCCCGATGGGAAGTCCTATGGCTAGCCCCGGGTTTCAACCCGGGGGCTAAGCCCGCGCGTACAAACGATTTTGGCGCGTGTTTTTGTTGCTGCATAGCTGACAAAAACCGTGACAAAATCCAATAACGAAATCCAATGACAAAATCCAATAACGAAATCCAATTCTATCGTTAAAAAGCGATTTCGTTAGCATGGAATCCAGCCCTGAAGCCTATTCCCTAATAATAATCTATTGATTAGGTAGACTTATTTCGGAAAACCATCTATATTTGCGTGACGGTATGCACGGCCCACAGGCTAATACGCATATCCAAGATTTCAGGAAGACATGGCAACACAACAAATTCTTTCCCAGATTAAGCGGTTGCGGAAAGACCGCGGGTTCTCGCAGGCCGAAATGGCAGCGTCGTTGCACGTCGCGTTGAAGACCTACCAAAATATTGAAAGCGGATTCACGCGGATTGATATCGAGCGCCTGGAGCAAATTGCCGACGTATTAGATTCGGATCTGCCCAGCTTGATGGGAATGGGAGAAGGAGCGGGGAAAGCGGCGGCAGCGACCAGCCGCGAAAAAGAGCTCTATAGGAAAATCATTCAGGAAAAAGAGATTTACATCACGCAACTGGAAGAAAGCGTCCGGTTTTACCGGGAAATCCTGCGCGAACGCATGAGCCCCTAAACAAGGTCGTATAATTGTTGAACGCAAACCACATGTCCAACTCCTTCCTTAGGCCACCTTCGAAACTGCCGCACGTCGGGGCATCCATCTTTTCGGCCATGTCACAACTGGCGGCATCCTGCGATGCCATCAACCTGTCCCAAGGTTTTCCGGATTTTGACTGCGACCCCAAGCTGGTGGAGCTCGTGACCAAGTACATGCGCCTCGGTCACAACCAATATGCGCCGATGCCTGGAGTTGCGTCCCTGCGCGAGCGTATCAGCGAAAAAACCGCCGAACAGCACCAGGCCTATTATCACCCGGAAAGCGAAGTTACCATCACCGCCGGCGCAACGCAAGCTATTTTCACGGCTGTGGGTGCGATTGTCGGCCACGGCGACGAAGCATTGATTTTTGATCCGGCGTATGACGCTTATGAGCCAGCGATCCGCGCATTCGGTGGCACGGCAACGCGTGTGGCCCTGCACGCGCCCACGTTTAAAATCGATTGGGAAGGGGTGGCCCAGCTGCTTACCCCCAAGACCAAACTGATTATCATCAATAATCCGACGAACCCCTCGGCGCGGCTGCTGACCGAAGCCGACCTCAGCGCCTTAGCCGGAATCGTCCGCGGCACCTCCATCTGCATCATCAGCGATGAGGTTTACGAACATATTATTTTTGACGGGAGATCGCACGCCAGTGCCGCACAGCACCCCGAGCTTCGCCAACGGACTTTCGTCATGGCATCCTTCGGAAAATTATTCCATACCACGGGCTGGAAAATCGGGTACTGCTTGGCACCCGCGGATCTCACCACCGAATTTCGCAAGCTGCATCAGTTTAACGTGTTTAGCGTGAACACACCCGTGCAATATGCCCTGGCTGACTACCTCACCGACAAAGAATCCTACCTCAGCCTCAACACTTTTTTCCAAGAAAAGCGCGACCTACTCGTCCACGCACTGGCTGGCACGCCTTTCAAACCGCTCCCTTGCGAAGGCACCTACTTTCTTTTAGTGAATTATGAGGCGGTGAGCCAATTGCCCGAGGGCCTGTTCTGTACGGAACTGGCCAAGCAATATGGAGTCGCCACCATCCCGGTATCGGCGTTCTACGACGGCGGACACGAGCAATCACTCGCCCGGATTTGCTTTGCCAAAACGACCGAAACGCTGAATCGTGCTATCGAACGGTTGGCGAAGGTGGCTGAAATCACCGTAAAGTAAGGCGCGGCATACCGCGCCAATCAAAAATACGCATGATTTATGCGCATACATGCACATTTAATGGGTTGGTATGTTCGGAAGCAGCCCCTACATTTGCACTTAATAAAAGACTACTGATAAGGTAGACATTAAATTTTGTTTTATATTTATAGTTTTATGTACAACGTGAACGATGTTCCCACGCCGCCGGTAAGTGATCTTGCCGAACCCCACCTTCAACTGCTTCCTTCCTTCGTGGCACGCCGAATGTGTATGTGCCGCTGTATGTAATACCCCAACACCTTCTTATTAGTGAAAGGTAACGGATGGATTGCCCATCCGATCAGGACTTTCATGCCCTTAGTTTCTTTATCCAAACGCAAGCGCACAGTATCAGGGAGATCGCTTGTAGGACGTCGCTGTCACCCGGCAAGGGTGGCCAAGAGGATTTTGGCGTGTTTTTTCGCCGCGTAGCGGACGAAAAGCATGACGAAATATCAAGACGCCGTAAAATCGATTTCCCGGCGCACAGTATATCACATGATTTAAACCCATACGAAAATGCTATATTCCATACGAGCTATCTTACAAAAAGCCCGGAAACTCACGGTGCTTATCGTGCTTGGCACCTTGGTGCCGTGGACACTATCCCATGCACAGGAAACGGTCCGCGGTACGGTCGTCGACGAGGCTAGCCGCCAGCCCATTGTTGGCGTATCAATCCATCAGAACGGCGCAAACAACGGAACGCTGACCGATCAGGACGGTAAGTTTACCCTCACCGCTCCACAATTCCCGATCCAGATCCGGCTGACATACCTCGGCTATGAGCAACAAGAGGTGACGGTCGCCGACACTCAAAATCCCATTACGGTGCTTCTGAAAGAAGATGCCAGTTTTCTGGAGGAAGTGGTCATTACGGGATACACCACCCAGCAACGCAAGAACATCACGGGTGCGATCACAACGGTCACCTTTAGCGAAGCGCAGGCAGCACAAGCCGATCAGGACCCCATCAAATTGCTGCAGGGTACGGCGGCCGGCGTACAGGTCACCGCCACATCAGGATCGCCGGGAGGCGGTGTTAGTTTCGTCATCCGGGGCAACAACTCCATCGGCGGAAGTGTAGAACCTCTTTACGTGGTGGATGGTATCTTTCTGAATACCAATCTACCTATAGGAGGTCTAGGCGGCAACCTGCAGTCGAGCCCCTTGGCCGACATCAACCCCGCCGACATTGAGAGCATCACCTTGCTGAAAGATGCGAACGCGACCGCGATATACGGCTCCCAAGGCTCGAACGGCGTCGTGGTCATCACCACCAAGCGGGGCAAACGCAATGCGGGATCGCGCTTTAACATCGCCGCCAAGCAGGGCGTGTCTGACGCCATCAACAAGTTTAAGGTCACTACCGGCCCC
>CAYUIZ010000036.1:0-22363 GCA_964444885.1 uncultured Sphingobacteriaceae bacterium
CGATCATGCAACGGGTAGGCTTCTCCGAAAGCCGGGTGATGCCGCAGACTTTTGGGATTTGTACGATATACGTCGGGACCAAATGAGTGGAATGGGATATATCCGGCGTGGCTTGATGTCGGCGATACTCCTGTTGCCCATCGTAGTCGTTGCCCAGCAACCGTTCCAACGGTGGGCCGGCGGCGTGGATGACGAAGTGCTGCACTATGGATTCAGCTTCCATTACGTGCATGCAGACTACAAAATCAAATTTCGAGATGATTGGCAATTGCCGTATACGGACGAGAACGGAGCCGTCATGGGTCAGCCTGTGTCCATTCATTCACCCTTCACCCATGGGGTGGGGCTGGGCTTGCTGGCGAATGCGAAACTAAATGATAACATCCACCTGCGGCTTACACCGAACATTGTGTTTTCCAATAAGCGGGTCGAATACCAGTTTGATGATAACGCAGGGTATCCCCACGATGATCAAATTTCCAAACTCGTTCGGGCGTCCTACGTGGATATCCCGCTGTTCCTTAAATTGAGGTCCGATCGCAAAAACAACTATCGCGGCTATTTGATTGCCGGCGGGAAATATTCGGTCAACGTCGTATCCAAACGGCGTTACGACGATAGCGACGCACCCCCATATGGAAAAGAGCTAAAAACCAATCCCGGATACTTTTCCTATGAGGCGGGCATCGGCTTCGAGTTCTATTTCGATTTTTTTAAAATGTCGCCTGAAATCCGTTGGAGCCAGAGCCTCGGAAACTTGCTCGACGACCGGCAAGCGAACATGTTTAACCATCCCATCGAACGGCTGATGCTTCGAAATCTGCAGTTCAGCCTCTTTTTCGAATAGGGCAGTCTTTCGGTGAGGATATTAAGGAGATTATGAGATGGCAAACACGAGCAAACTAACATGCATCACGGGCGCTAGCGCGGGCATCGGCTACGCGTGTGCCGAGGTATTCGCCCGGGAGGGCTACGACCTGCTCCTCTGCGCGCGGCGGGTCGGACGGGTCGAGGAGCTGGCGGCGCGGCTCCGCGAAGCGCACGGTGTGAATATCCATGTGTTTGCGTTGGATGTCTCCGACCGGGGAGCCGTGGCAGACGCTTTTGCGTCGTTGCCGGAAAATTGGAAGCGCATTGACGTGCTGGTCAACAACGCAGGCCTGAGCCAGGGACTGGATCCGGTACAGTCGGGCGACATCGACGACTGGGAACGGATGATTGATACGAACGTCAAAGGCTTGCTGTACGTTAGTCGTGCGGTATCGCCCGCCATGGTGGCCCGCCAGTCGGGGCACATCATCAATATCGGTTCCATCGCCGGCAAGGAAGTGTACCCCAATGGCAACGTCTATTGTGCCACCAAGCACGCCGTTGACGCGCTGACGCAGGGGATGCGCATCGACCTGCTGCCGGCTGGTATCCGGGTGACGGCGGTTAATCCGGGCATGGTGGAAACGGAGTTTTCGGAAGTGCGTTTTAAAGGGGACGCGGCGCGCGCGAAGGCGGTTTACCACGATTTGACGCCGCTTTCGGCCATGGATGTGGCCGAGGCGGTTTGGTTTGCGGCCTCCCGGCCAGCGCATGTCACCATCAACGACATGCTCATTATGCCTACGGCCCAAGCATCGGCCACGCAGGTAGTCCGACACGAAAAAATATAGGAGAAATTACACGTAATAAACACAATAACCATATAGTTATGGCTCTTCAAACAACAATAGACCAAGATATCAAAACGGCGATGCTGGCCAAAGACGACGCCCGGCTGCGCGGTTTGCGCGCCATCAAGGCGGCCTTGCTGCTGGCTAGGACGGAGAAAGGCGCTTCACAGGACCTGACGGAAGACGCGGAAATCAAGGTGCTGCAGCGGCTGGTAAAACAGCGCAAGGAATCTGCCGATATTTACCAACAACAAAACCGCGTTGATCTTCAGCAGATTGAAATGGAGGAAATCGCCGTTATTGAGGCTTACCTGCCGCAGCAGCTTGACCGTGCCGAAATCGAAGCGCTGGTCAAACAGCTTATCGCGGACCATCAGGCGAACGGCATGAAAGACATGGGCAAAATCATGGGACTGGCCAACAAAACGCTGGCTGGCCGCGCCGATGGCAAAACCATCGCCGAGGTAGTGAAAGTGCAGCTGGCGGGCTAGCACCGCTTCTGACGATATAATCGGATTTTGTCACGGTTTTTGTCGGCTATGCAACAAAAACACGCGCCAAAATATTCGTGTCCGTCTCCTTTCGCGCTGGCCGTTGGCCCAGCGCGATACGAATCACACCCCTTCGGGGGTTGGAGACGTTTTAAAAGCGATTGCCCTTCGCTCGCGGCACGCCATCGGACAGGATTCGGAAAAATAAACTAAGTTTGGGTTTTTAGACTGATTACGTATGTACCAATATATTGAAGAGACCGTCGCATTCATCAAGAAGCGGACGGACGATTTCCAGCCGGAAATCGGCATTATCCTAGGAACCGGACTGGGCAACCTAGTCCAGGAAATCGAGGTCGAGTACCAGCTGATGTACTCCAACATTCCTAATTTCCCGATTTCTACGGTAGAGTTCCATTCCGGCAAGCTGATTTTTGGCACCTTGGAGGGGAGGCGCGTCATTGCCATGCAAGGACGGTTTCACTACTACGAAGGGTACACTATGCAGCAGATTACCTTCCCCGTACGGGTGATGAAGGTGCTGGGTATCCACACCCTATTCGTGTCCAATGCGTCGGGCTCCTTGCGTCCCGGTATTGGCAAGGGCGACTTGGCCATTATCCATGACCACATTAACTTGCTGCCGGACAATCCCTTGCGGGGGGGCAATAGCGAAGCCTTCGGGCCGCGCTTCCCCGATATGAGCGAGCCGTATAATAAAAAGATGATCGAAGTAGGCTTGGAAATCGCTAAGAAACATGGTATAGTTGTCCACAAGGCGGTGTATGTGTCGGTGCCGGGCCCCAACTTGGAAACCCGTGCGGAGTACCGTTATATGCGGATTATCGGCGGCGATATCGTGGGCATGAGCACGGTGCCGGAAGTCATCGTGGCCAAGCATATGGGCTTGCCCGTTTTCGCGATATCCGTGGTGACGGACGAAGGGTACCACGACGAATTGTCGCCCGTTTCCCTGGACGATATTGTCGCGGTCGCGGCCAAGGCAGAACCCTCGCTGACACAAATTTTGAAAGAATTGGTAGCTTTGCGCTAATGGTCAAGAGCATGCGGTTTCTGGCGTTGTTTTTTTGCCTGTGCGTGGGCTGGCCGGCCGCGCATGCGCAAGTGGACTTTAGCAACGCGCTGGATTCTGCCCGGGCTGCCGAGGACGAAAAACCCGATACGGTGATTTATACGGCACGCTACGTGCGCTACACCACGCTGGATATGATGAAGCGGGGCACGTTCACCTACCAGATCGACACGACGCACCATAATTTTCATTATTACAATCCGCAGAACCTGCCCGGTCGCCCGAGCATCAACCTGGGAAGCTATGGATTGGCTACCCGCGACTTGCTTTTCGAACCCAATAAGACGATCGGTTTCCAGCCGGGGTACCATGCGCTGGAACGCTATATGTACCCCTCGGATTCCATTAAGTATTACCGCGCACGGGCCCCCTTTTCCGAATTGTACAATGTCGGATTTTTTTTCGGCGACCAAGTGTTGCGCGCCAAAGTGACGCAGAATATCAATCCGCAGCTAAACGCGGGCGCAGAGTTCCATACGGCCCGTGCTGACGGGTTCTATTTCAACCAAGGGTACGGCGATCTGAAAGCGTCGGTGTTCTCGTGGTACGAATCACCCAATCATCGCTATAACCTGCTCGCCAACTACGTCACCAACCGGCTCACCTCGACCGAGAACGGTGCGGTGCTGAACGATACGCTGTTCCGGCAGGAGGACCGGCAGCCGAGCGAATCCGAACTCACGCGGCTGCGCGGGCAACGGGACAACCGGCCCCGCCATATCTGGCGCGACCAAACATTTTTCATCCGGCAAAGCCTGTTTGCTGGCCGGCTCGACACCATCAACGCGGGCGAACCCGAGCAGCAGATCCTGCCCACCAACCGGATGTCGCATAGCCTGCGGCTGCGGCGGCAGGATTTTCAGTTTTTCAAGAACGAAGCGGACGCCAATGACGCGTTCCCGCTGGCAAACTATACGCTGACCGAGGATACCACCCTTGTACACACCATTACCAACGATTTTGGGTACAGCTTCTACCTCCGCGGAAACTCGGTAGCCTTTGTGAGAAACGAGATCAAACTGGACCTCGGATTCCAGCATGATATGGTGTGGTATGACGATCCTGCGTACAGCGCCTTTATGCAAAACAGCATGCTGAAAGCAGGAGTGGGTTATCGGTTTAGCGACCGTGTGGCGGTGACAGCAGACCTGAACCAGATTGTGCTGGGCCAGCATTTTGGCGATTACCTGTACGAGGCACAAGCCGATATCTCGCTTGGCGGGGCCGTCGGCCGGATTATTCTCAATGCGTACACCCAAAACAAATCGCCGGAGATGGTATTCCAGCGGATGAACTACACCTATCACCAGTGGGCGGGCGACTTTGACAAAACCAAAACCACCAACTTTTCGTTTCGGTACGAAAATCCCGTCATCGGGTTTTCGGGGCGCGCAGAATATTACCTGATCGCCAACCACATGTATTTTAGGGAAGTCGCCAACGAGCGGCAGGATCCCGCACTTCTCCGGGTGATCGAACCGGCACAATTCGGCACGAATATCAACTTGCTGAAGATAAGCGTGGGACAGAATTTCCGGCTGGGCAATTTCCGGCTCAACAACTTGGCGGTGTACCAGCAATCGGACTTCAACGACGTGCTTGCCATTCCCCAGCTCTACACGTGGCATAGCCTGTTCTATACCAATAAGCTGTACGAAGTAGTGGATTTTAGTATCGGGCTTGATGCGCGGTTCAACACGCCATTCACGACGCCGTCGTACGCGATTAACATCGGTCAGTTCTACAACGATAATGCGGGGATCGAGTTTTCGACGTACCCGATCGTAGATGCTTGGGTGACGGCTACGGTTAGCCGGATGAATTTATTTCTGAGCTATAATTTTGTCAACCAGCACCTCAACTACCCAGTAGGCTACTACACCGTGCGCCGCTATCCGATGAACAACGCCAACCTGCGGATCGGGGCGGCGTGGAAGTTTTACGATTAGTGCCGCGGCTTGGGCAGCGTGTCGGGGCTGGCGCACGCAGTGGTCTAGTATGCCCGGTTAATCGGTTTTTAGTTTTGCGTAGATGTCGACATCCAGAAATTGGCCGGCCTTCATTTCGCACTCGCGCATCGTCCCCTCGTGTGTGAATCCCAATTTTTCGATCGCCCGCTTGCACGGGGTGTTCGCAGGTTCTACGAATCCTTCGATGCGGTGCAGATCCAGCGTCTGAAAGCCAAAGTCGCAGAGCACGGGGAAAGCTTCCTGCATGAAACCGGAGCCCCAAAACTGAGGGAGTAGCCAAAATCCGATTTCCGCTTTCCTGTGGTCTTTATTCCAGTTATTAAAGCCGCCAGCACCATGGAAGATCCGGTTGTCGCGCGAGCAAACCGCCCACCAAATCCCGGTCTCGTTTTGCTCCAGCTCGTCGTACCATGCTATTTGCGCGGCTGTCTCCGATAAGGAACCATAGCTGACGCCGTAATATTGGATGACATCGGGATGGGACAGCCCGTCATAAATATGGGTGATGTCGTCGGGTTTGATCTGGCGGAGCAACAGTCTGTCCGTCCGGAGCGTGGGAAAGGATTTCGGTTCCATCGGTCGTTTTTGGCAGTCCGAGTGCTATGGATCGGCGGAAGCTCAAAGCGGGGCGTTCGCTAAAAGTCGTTCTTCCACATCATGCTCTCGACAGGCCGTGTAGTTTTGGCGTTGTATTTGGCGTTGCCCTTGGTGTTGTAAAACGTTTCGATATCGCCCTCTACCACGAAGTAGATCAGCTGGCCGATGGGCATGCCGGCGTAGATACGCACAGGCTGGGCCACAGAGATCTCGAGGGTCCAGGTATTGCAAAAGCCGACGTCGCCTTTGCCCGCGGTGGCATGGATGTCGATGCCCAGCCGACCCGTGCTCGATTTGCCTTCCAGAAAAGGTACATGGCGATGCGTCTCGGTATATTCAAGCGTCACGCCCAGGTAGAGCGTATGGGGTTCCAGCACGTAGCCTTCGGCGGGAATTTCGAAGTGCGTGATCTCGTTGTGGCGCTTGGCATCCAGGACACGGTCCTTATACGTGGCTAGGTACTTGCCCAGGTGCACGTCGTACGAGTTCGTACCCAGGCACGAACGGTCAAAGGGCTCGATGACGATATTGCCTTTGTCAATTTCTTCGAGGATACGCTTATCGGATAAAATCATGTGTGATCGGGTGTTAATCGTCGCCAAAAATACGTTATTAATTTAAAAGCGCAATTTTGCTTGAATGTGTTATTTTTGAAGCATGGCATTAGTTTACTTACGGGAATTGGATAGCAAGACGCGCTTCGCGATTTGGCGAATCGAGGAAACGGCAGCGGAGCTGATCGGCAACGTGCAACTCAACGGCCGGGAGAAGGCGCTCGTAGAAGGGCTCAACAAGGGCAAGCGCACCTTGCACTGGTTGGCCACGCGTGTTTTGCTCCGGCACATGCTGGGCACGACTGACTACATCGACTGTCCGTCGGACGAAAACGGCAAGCCTTACCTCGCCAATTTTCCGCAACGTATTTCGCTGACGCACTCCTACGAGTACGCGGCCGTGATGATGAGCGATGATCGCGAAGTCGGTATTGATTTGGAAATCATTAAGCCAAAAATCACACGCATTGCCGACAAATTCATGAAGCCCGAGGAACTCGCGCTCATCCACCCCGACACCGAAATCGAACAACTCTACGCCTGCTGGTGCGCCAAGGAAGCGGTGTACAAGCTGCAGGGCAACAAAGGGGTGTCGTTTAAAGACGATATGACCGTGCATCCATTCGAATACCAAGACCAAGGGGTATTGATGCTCGATCTCGACGCGCCCGGACGGAAAGATACGTTTAAAGTCTACTACGAACGTTTTAATGAATACATGCTGGGCTATGTCTCAGACAATTAATCGGATGTTATGCTGAAACGCGATTCATTAACGGCACAAATGCAACAGCTCAGTCATACACTGGCCAAGGTAAAACGGTTGGTGCTGGACAACGAGCCCGTGGAAGCCGCGCAGGCGATCGAGTCCGTGCTGGCCGACTACTACGGCACGCGGGTAGCGGACCTGGTCACCACGCCTGCCGGCGCGTTCAAGCAGCAGCTCCTCGAGCAGCAATTTGCCGCCGAAGAGCTCGCGCGGCTTGCCGATTTCATCGACCTGGCCGCCCAGCTCCATGCCGACCCAGCAGCCCAACGATCGTTGTGGGAAAAAGTGATCTGCTTGTACGATGTGCTGGAGGAAGTGCATCAGACGGTCTCCTTCGACCACATCATGCGGCGCGCAACCCTGCTCAACCTAATCGGGCAGGGCGACAGTCGATGACGCTTGAGCGCTAACCCAACGAAGAGGTAATCAGTTTCAGGAATTCGCTCCGGGTGCGCTCATTCGCAAATTCGCCAGTAAAGGCCGACGTGGTTGTCATGGAGTTTTGCTTTTGTACGCCCCGCATCGCCATGCACAGGTGCTTGCACTCGATGACGACGGCTACACCCGCTGGGTTGAGCGTTTCCTGGATACAATCCCTGATCTCGTTGGTCAGGCGTTCCTGTACCTGCAAGCGGCGTGCAAAAATATCGACTACCCGCGGAATTTTGCTCAGGCCCACGATATGCCCGTTTGGGATGTACGCCACGTGCGCTTTGCCGAGAAACGGCAGCATGTGGTGCTCACACATGGAGAATACTTCGATATCCTTGACGACGACCATCTGGCTGTAGTCTTCTTCAAACATGGCGCTGCGCAATACCGCCGAGGCGTCCAGATCGTAGCCGTGGGTGAGGTATAATAGGGCTTTGGCGACGCGTTCCGGCGTTTTGGTGAGCCCCTCACGGGCCGAGTCTTCGCCCAATGCGTTTAGGATATCGCCGTAGTGCCCTGCGATGCGCTCGGCAATTTCCGGATTATAGCGGTCTATCTTGACGTAACCATCAATTTCTTCTTCGTTCGGTGGCAAGGGTGTGTTCATATGCTGACGAAAGTGATCATTCCCCAAAATATTCGACATAATTGTTTTCGGTTTCATGCACGCGAATGGCGTGCAAGGTGACGCCGTGCGCTTCGATGGGCGCCTTGAGCTCTTCGAAGATCGCCATCGCCAATACCTCGGTAGAAGCCATCTTCCCTTTCATGAAGTCGACGTCGAGATTGATGTTGCGGTGGTCGAGTTTCTCGATCACGTGCGTTTCGATGATGGACTTCAGTAGTTTGAGATCGATCAGGAATCCCGTTTTGGGATCGATGTTACCTCGGACTGTCACAAACAACTCGTAGTTGTGTCCGTGCCAATTGGGGTTGGCGCACTTGCCGAAGATGCGTTCGTTTTCTTCCAGGGTCCACTCATCGCGGTAAAGCTTGTGGGCCGCATTAAATCGCTCACGTCTGGTAATGTACATCATAGGGCGCAAAGGTAAGGATAATATACGATGCTTGCCCACAGAAGGCGTATTTTGTCGTGCGCTGGAGGCACGATGCAGAAGCCGTGCAGGACGTTGCGCGCCTTTAAAAACAGCAAGAGAAAGCGATTTCGTCAAAATCTTGTGACAATAACACGCGCCAAAGTTTATTGTTGGTTAATGCCAATTTAAATTTAAATTTGCTTCCGCTTGGTAAATAGCCAAGTCCAAATATATTTCACTGTCTCATTTTCTATGATGCGTTTTCCAATTAGGCCAGGGCGTCTGGTCGCTTCCGTATTTTTTGTGGGAATATTTCTTGTATTCCAATTGGCAGGCTGTAGCAACAAGCGCAAAGGCCCGCCAAAAGTGCTTGTTTTTAGCAAAACGGAGGGCTTCGTCCATTCGTCCATCGGTGCGGGCAATCAGGCGTTGATGCAGCTCGGCCAAGATAACGGCTTTGTCGTAGACACCACCACCAATGCCGAATGGTTTAATGAGGACAGCTTGGCGCAATACGCAGCGGTTGTCTTCCTCAATACGAGCGGCGACGTGCTCGATCACATACAAGAAGCTGCTTTCGAACGCTACATCCAGTCGGGAGGCGGTTTTGTCGGGGTGCACGGCGCGAGCACGACGGAGTATCATTGGGGATGGTTTGGCCGCCTCGTAGGCGCCTATTTCCAGGATCACCCCAAACCGCAGGCGGCGACGTTAAGCGTCTTGGATCCCAGCCATGCGTCCACGGCGCACATGCCCGAGACATTTACCTACGACGATGAATGGTATAATTTCTATAATGTCAATCCGGATATCAACGTCCTGATAACCATCGACCCGACCAGCTACGAAGGCAGCAAGCACGAAGGACAGCATCCGATGGCATGGTACCACGAATATGATGGCGGACGCTCGTTTTTCACAGGTTTTGGGCATTCGGACAAATCCTTCGCCGACACGCTCATTCTGCAGCATATCCTGGGCGGGATCCAGTATGCCATCGGCGACAACCTCAAACTGGACTACAAAAAGGCACGTACGTTGCCCGTGCCGGAGCGCGAGCGCTTTGTCCGTACGCAGCTGCTGACGGGAGAGCTGTTTGAGCCCACGGAACTGGCTATATTGCCTAACTATGATTTGCTGGTGGCACAACGGCGCGGCGAGCTGATGCTGTTTAAGCAAGAAACCGGCGAAGTGGAGCAGGTCGGATTCCTAGAGGTGTACCATCAGTCGGGCGTGCCAAATGTAAACGCCGAAGAGGGATTCATGGGACTGGCGCTGGATCCGGATTATGCCAACAACCAATTCCTGTACGCCTTCTATAGCCCGGTTGACACGTCGGTAAACCGGCTATCCCGCTTCCGTTTTGCGGATGGAAAACTTGACCTCGAGTCTGAAAAAATAGTGCTGGAATTTTACTCCCAGCGCCAGATCTGCTGCCATACAGGCGGGTCTATCGCGTTCGGCCCGGACGGATTGCTGTATTTGGCTACCGGCGACAACGCGACGCCTTTTGATCAGCCCACAACCTACCAAAATAAAGGCTTTGCACCAATTGACAGCCGCGCGGGTTTTGAGCAGTACGACGCCCGGCGATCCGCAAGCAACACGAACGACTTGCGCGGCAGCGTGCTTCGTATCCGCATGCTAGCCGACGGCAGCTATGAAATTCCGGAAGGCAACCTGTTCCCCGCCGGGCAGGAAAAGACGCGCCCTGAGATTTATACGATGGGTACGCGCAATGCGTACCGCATCACGATCGACCAAAAGAACAACTACCTGTACTGGGGCGATGTCGGACCAGATGCCTCAAACGATGAGGAAGCACGCGGTCCACGCGGTTATGACGAGATCAACCAGGCGCGCAAGGCAGGTTTTTACGGCTGGCCGCTATTGATTGGCGACAACTACGCTTATCGGGCGTATAATTATGAGACAGGAGAAAGCGGTGAGTTTTTTGACGCCACGAAGCCCATCAACGAATCGCCGAATAATACGGGTCTGCGGGAATTGCCTCCCGCGCAACCGGCATTTATCTGGTACCCTTATGCGCAGTCCGACGAATTCCCCCAATTGGGCAGCGGCGGGCGCAACGCGATGCCCGGACCGGTGTATCACACCGATTTATACGATAAGAAAACCCGGTATTCCGATTATTTTGACGGCAAGCTCTTTATCTATGATTGGATACGCGGCTGGATTAAGGTCGTGACCATGCGGGAGAACGGCGATTATGATAAGATGGAGCCGTTTTTAGCCGATGAGTCTTTTGCCAATCCCATTGACATGGAAGTAGGCAAAGACGGCCGGCTTTATATCCTGGAGTACGGGCGCGGCTGGTTTGCAAAGAACGTAGACGCGGGTATCGTGCGGATCGATTACTATGCCGATAACTTGCCTCCCCAAGTTGGTGAGCTCACCGTGGAGCAGGCCAATGGCAACTTGCCCTTTACCGTCAAGGCCACCGTAGACGCGGTGGATCCGGAAGGAAAGACCATGACGTACACGTGGCGCATTGGCGAGGAGGAAGTGCAGACTACCGAACCCCGTCTTGCGCATGAATTGACCGTAGCAGGCGAGTACACGATTGGGGTTCGCATAGCGGATGATAGTGGTGCGGTTATCGCGGCGGAACCGGTCACGGTTTATGCGGGTAACACGACCCCGGGTGTGGATATTAAGCTGGGCAGCAATGCGACGACATTCGTTCCGGGCGACCGCATCGCTTACGAGGTAGTCGTGGACGATAACGGGCGGGCTTTCGATCCCGAAAATCTGGTGGTTTCCGTCAACTACCTCCAGAGCAGTGAGCAGGCCGGTGCCGGACAGGGCCACCAGCAGGTGTCCGACATTGTCATGGGCCGCAACTTGGTACTGGCGTCCGACTGTCGGTCTTGCCATACCGTAAACACGCCGAGCGTCGGCCCGATGTATGCAGACGTGGCGAAGCGATACAAAGGGAATCCGGATGTCGTGTCTTACCTGTCTGACAAAATCATTAATGGAGGAAGCGGCGCATGGGGAATGGTGGCCATGGCTGCCCACCCCGATATCAAGCCCGACGAAGCCCGGCAGATGGTGCAATGGATTATGTCGCTGGATGATGATCATTCGAAGCGGAGCACATTGCCCGCTCAGGGAGAAATTGTAGCCCAGCTTCCGGCCGACGTCAAGGAAAGCGATGAGGTGACCCTGCGAATCACGGCACAATACACCAATACGCCAGAGATGGGAATCACGCCGCTGACCGGAACGAAGACCGTGGATTTGAAGTTGAAAAAGAATTAATCGCCAAGGGGCCGCCTTGATGGCGGCCTACTTTGGCAATACTTTATCCTGCAGTACGTTTCGCAACGCTTGTTCGGCCTGCTCCACCACCCAGGCATACACTTTGCCACCGTGGCTGATCCGTTTGACGCCCAGTGCGCCCAGTTCGTCATATTTCGGGAGGGTGGGTGTCAGGAACACGTTAAGCGGCAGGGTTATCGC
This sequence comes from uncultured Sphingobacteriaceae bacterium, assembly GCA_964444885.1. GTDB lineage: Bacteria > Bacteroidota > Bacteroidia > Sphingobacteriales > Sphingobacteriaceae > CAYRGQ01. Next base: position 12,091 of record CAYUIZ010000036.1, read on the forward strand.
ATCGGTGAAGGTACGGATGTCGTCCGGCGTGTCGATTAAGGGGATAAATATGCCGTCTGCGCCCGCATCTTGGTATATGCCCGCTCGCTCGATCGATTCCGACAGCGCTGCTGCATGTTTAGTCGTGTAGGTGTCTGCCCGCGCATTGATGTAGATGTCCGTTGCGTCCTTGATGGCCTTGATCTTATCGGCCAATTTCGTGGCGGATCCCAATTGACGTTTTCCGCTATCGACGACGCCATCCTCGAGGTTGATACCGACCACGCCAATGTCCGTCAATTTTTTGACACGGGCAGCTACTGTTTTCGGGTCGTCGGAATATCCCGCCTCAAAGTCGACAGAAACGGGGATACTGGCCGCTTTCATAATCCGTTCGATGATGAAGAAGTGCTCTTCAAAACTCATGTTTTCCCCGTCTTCGTAGCCCAGTAAATTGGCAATGGCATGGCTGGACGTGCCTAACGCGGCAAAGCCTGCTTTCTCAGCCAGTTGTGTCGAATGCGCGTCCCACACATTTCCCAGCAAGAAGGGCTTTTCGTTTTTATGTAAATTTTTAAAGTTCGTTACGGACATGGTGTATCGTTTTTAGATTTCGTGTATTCATGAAACAGATTGGGGGGCAGAAAGTTTTATTTTTCGCGGTATGGCGGGTTCGTATCGCCGGCGCGAAAGGGGCCTACGGGCCTATCGTCACGATGCTGCGAAAATAATTGGCGCTAGATTACCAAAACTACGCGAAGATACCGTATACTTGTTATTGCCTTGTGGCACTGCGGCAGCGCTGTACGCTAGCCGCCGTAACGGTGAAAAACCTTGATGTGCCTTCGGGCAGGAAGATTCACGCTAAACGTGAACAACCAAACACCAATAACCATACATAGACCGATAGAACATGGACAAGTTTTCTAGACGATCGTTTTTGCAAGCCGTCGCATTATTAGCAGCCGGGGCGGCTATTCCGTTGCCGTCGCAGGGGTTTGGCCTGGGGCGCAAATTGCGCGTGGTACTCGTCGGTACCGGCGTCCGGGGCATCTCGTTTTGGGGGCGCCGGTTGGCGGAGCAATATCCCGCGCAGCTGGAGTTTGTAGGCTTGAGCGACATTAATCCCGGCCGTCTGCAATTTGGCAAGGAATATATGAAGGTGGACTGCCCGACTTTTGTCGATTTTGATGCCATGCTCAGGCAGACCAAACCCGATTTAGTGATCGTGTGCACGACGGATTCCTCACATCACGAACAGATTATTAACGGACTGGCGGCTGGATGCGATGTGCTCACCGAAAAGCCATTGACCACCGACGAGACCAAGGCCCAGGCTATTCTGGATGCCGAGCGCAAGTCTGGCAAAAACCTGATTGTGGGATTCAACTACCGCTGGAGTCCGTACGCTACGAAAATCAAGGAGCTCCTGATGAGTGGAGAGATCGGGGACATCACTTCCGTCGATTTTAACTGGTACCTCAATATCCATCACGGCGCTTCGTATTTTCGGCGATGGCATGGGCTGATGGACAAGGGCGGCTCGCTCTGGGTGCATAAAGCCACGCACCATTTCGATCTGCTCAACTGGTGGCTCGACTCGGAACCGGCCGAGGTGTTCGCCTACGGCGCACTGGAGCATTATGGCAAGAATGGCCCGTTCAGAGGGAGCAGCTGCCGCAGCTGTGCGCACCAGAACGAATGTGATTATTACTGGGATATTACCCGCGATACGCACGCCATGAACTTGTATGTGGCCCACGAGGAGCACGACGGTTACATCCGTGATGGTTGCGTTTATCGCAATGAGATTGATATCTACGACAAGATGTCGGCGCAGATTAAATATGCCAATGACGTCATTGCAAACTATTCCCTAACCACCTATTCGCCCTTCGAAGGGTGGCGCATCGCGTTTAACGGGCAGAAGGGACGCATTGAAGCCTGGCTCGATATTCCCTGGATGAAAAATGAAAACCTAGACCAGGCGAGCCTGCATGCAGCGGAAATGCAACAGGCAGAAAATGGGGACGTCATTCACGAGCCGATCGTCCTTTACAAAAACAGGGAGGATTATAAGATTATCCAGGTAGCGAGCGAACGGGCGGGGCATGGCGGCGGCGACCGGAGGTTGCACGACAGCATTTTTGCGGACGCAGGCCAGGCGGAAGACCCCTACGGCCGAGCAGCCGGCGTGCGCGATGGTGTGATGTCCGTATTAGTGGGCGTGGCAGCCCGTCGAAGTATCGAGCAGGGCAAGGCAATCAAGATCGACACGTTGACCGACTTGAAACCGAACGCCAAGCGGGCATAGGTGTCCGGTAACCGGTTGTTTGCGCAACGCTATACCCATTTACCCCGTTTGGAGCGCCAGACTCCTGTGCGGGCCAAGCGAAATCGTTTTCGAAGAATATTAGCCTTAAATACGGGTAGGCAGTCTAGTATTGATATATTTGGTTATTCTTTGAACAGGGCCTTTTAAAACCGATTACGAGTTTAACCAGATTATGACGACAGCATTCCAAACAGCAACGAAATACCGGTGGAAGATATGTGCGCTTTTGTTTTTTGCCACAACGATCAACTACCTGGACCGGCAGGTCCTTTCCCTCACGTGGACGGATTGGATCCAGCCCGAATTCCACTGGACAAACGAAGACTACGGCAACGTAGCTGGCATTTTTTCGTTGGTTTATGCGATTTCCATGCTGTTTGCCGGGAAATTTATCGACTGGATGGATACCAAGAAGGGCTTTCTGTGGGCGATCTTCATTTGGTCGATCGGTGCATGTATTCATGCCTTGGCCGGGATTGCTACCTCGGGAATCCTCACCGGCGAATGGTTTGTGAGTTTTGCGGGAGCGCGTGATGTTATTTCCAAAATTGGGGACACGGCCTTGGTCGCTTCCACCAGTGTCACCCTATTTATTGCAGCACGTGTTGTGCTGGCAGTAGGCGAGGCCGGGAACTTTCCGGCGGCAATCAAAGCCACGGCCGAATTTTTCCCCAAAAAAGACCGGGGTTTTGCCACCAGTATTTTCAATGCGGGCGCGACCATAGGCGCACTGCTGGCCCCGCTGACCATTCCCTTTATTGCGGCTGCCTGGGGCTGGGAGGCCGCTTTCCTCATCATCGGCGCGCTAGGTTTTGGCTGGATGGGTTTTTGGATCGTAATGTACGAAAAGCCGCACAAACATCCCAAATTAAACCAAGCCGAGCTTGCGTATATTAATCAGGACGACGTAAGCGAAGCCGATGGCGGAGAAGCACCACCGGCGGCCGACGCGCCGTACAAGCCGGCGCCGTTCACGAAGTTGTTGCGGTACCGGCAGACCTGGGCTTTTGCGCTGGGCAAGTTTATGACCGACGGGGTGTGGTGGTTTTACCTTTTCTGGATACCCGCTTACCTGCATTCGGTGTACGGCTTGTCGTCGACGGCGGCGGCACCCATGATTTTTGTGCTGTACTTGATCACCCTCTTGTCTATTATAGGCGGTTGGTTGCCGACTTACTTCGTCGAAAAAAAGGGGATGAATCCCTACGCGGGTCGGATGCGTTCGATGCTTATTTTTGCCTTTTTCCCCTTGTTGGCGCTGTTGGCTCAGCCATTAGGTTCTATTTCAGTCTGGTTTCCGGTACTCATCATCGGCATCGCCGGCGCGGCGCACCAAGCGTGGAGCGCCAATATTTTCTCGACCATTGGTGACATGTTCCCCAAGTCTGCGATCGCTACCGTGACCGGGATTGGCGGTATGGCAGGCGGTATCGGTGCCTTCCTGATCAACAAGGGTTCAGGGACGTTGTTTGACCACGCGGACCAGACAAATATGCAGTTTTTCGGATTTGAAGGCGTGCATGCGGGCTATTTCATCATCTTCTCGATTTGCGCGGTTACCTACCTGATCGGTTGGGCTATTATGAAGGCTTTGGTGCCGCGCATGAAACTCGTGGACCTGGATAAGTAAGTTTAGGGAAGGTCTTGCTTTTTGGGGAATGGGCTTTTCATATCGCTGCACTTCCTGCGATGACATTTTTTCTGAACGCTCTTTTTCAATTTTACCGTTTCCGCCCCTGCCGCCACGACAGCAGGGTATAGGCTAGCAAACCGAGCACAGCGGCGCTTGCGAGCGCCAGTGCCGCACTCCCTACCAAGTATTGCGCCAGGTGGTTTTTGGCATATTGCCAATACACCATCGCATCGCCGCTGCGCGGGGGCAGGGTGAGTGGCGACTGCAATAAGAACGCGCCCACTTGGAGCCCGCCGTAAATGATGACTGGAATCATCGGCGGAAGGCTGATATTCGAGCACGCAAACGCGATGACTTTGTTTAGCCGAAAAAGATAGGCGAGGAAGAGTACCGTCACCGTATGTAAGCCCCACAGGGGAGACATGCCGATCAGTACGCCTAGAAATACGGAGAGCGCTTTTGTCGCCGGTGTGTCCCGGCTTTGTAGAAAATCCTCAATAAAGAACTTTTTAAGTCCTTTTTTTTTCAACGACCGGAAATGGTTTCGGGGTCGGATGTACAACAGGGATACCGCCACCAGCCACGTGTTGAGGACGCTAATGCGCGCAAAATCGCGGAATGGACGAAAGTGGGACACGCGCTCGGCTGGGTCGTACAGCACGCGCACGGGCACGTTTCGGACGGCCACGCCCCGCCATGCCGCCTTCACAATTACTTCGATTTCGAACTCAAACTTGCGGGTGTAGAACCGGATGCCCTGCAGGGCGGCCAGCGGATAAAGACGGTAGCCGCATTGCGTATCTTGGAGGCGGATTCCCGTTTCGAACCAGAACCAAAAATTCGAGAACCGGTTGCCGAAGCTGCTTTTGCCGGGCACATCCTCGTGGGCCATGTCTCGCGCGCCGATGAGCAACGCTTCGCCGTTGGCGATAATATCGTCAACGAAAACGGGTAACTCAGCCGGGTAGTGCTGGCCGTCCGAGTCAATCGTCACGGCATACCGGTATCCCGCCTTGGTCGCTTCGGCAAATCCCGTCTGCAAAGCGTATCCCTTGCCGCTGTTCTGTGGCAAATGGATTGTCCGAATTTGAGGGTATTGGGCTAAAATAGCGGCCGTTCCGTCTGTTGAGCCGTCGTTGACAACGAGGATGTGTTCCGTCAATGCGGCCAGCCCGTCGAGTACCCGTCGCAACGTCGCTGCATTGTTATACGTAGGTACGATTGCACAGGCCGCAATGGGTTGCAGCACGTCGGTAAGCGGGTTGGCGGGCATCCGGTTTATTTGGAATACTTTTCAAAGTAACTGGTGATCATCGTGCGCAGCACGCTATCTTCTACGGCTGGAAGCGCAGCCTCGACAAACTCGCGGTCCGCACGGATATGCTGGTTGTACCGTACGATTTTGGGCAGATGTTCCTGTACGCTCAGGCGCACGAGGCGGATCTCAGCGTCGTTAGGAGCGCGCGCTACGGCATCCTCAATCCACGTTGCTGCTTCCCGCACCTTGGCACCCCGCTCTGAAAGCTTGGTGTAGCGCGCCAGCAACATCAGTCCGGCGCCCTTGTAAGCAACCATCACGGGTTTGCTTTCCTTGGATACGTCTTTCACCTGTTCGTAAAAATGCTGGGCAGACGCCTGGGATTCCGTAGCATCCCGATAGCGCAAGCGGATCTCGTCAAGCGACTGAGCACGCGCAGAGAGCGTTAAGACCGTGATTATACAGGCGAAAAGAATGGATTTCATGGCGTCTTTTTTTTGAATATCCCACTGAACTTCAGTGCCGTGGTTTCGGCAAATGACGTTGTGCTCTTGATTGACAACCCCTCGTCCACCTGCTCAAATTGCAGCGCGATGTCGATATCGGATGTTTCGAATGGGTTAATGACTGCCATGAACTTGACGTTGCGGGCTGTTTGAAGCTGTAAAGGCATATTTGCCCACTTTTCGCCGAGTTCTTTGATGATTTGCATCATGCATACCCCCGGTGTCACCGGTTGACCCGGAAAATGGCCGGCAAAAACCGGATGGTCTTTGTTGAGGCGCAACAATGCCTTGGCCGTATTATCTGGCGTGGTTTCGAACGATAGGATGGTATAAAAGTCTTTTAGCAGTGGCATAGGGCGTGTTTATTAGCGGGACGATTCCGGCTCGGAGTCGACTTCCTGAAGCAAAAATAGGAAAATATTTAACTTGCCGCCCCGGTGGGACAGCGTGATGTCCGGAAAATCAGGATCCCGGTAGTCGTAGGTAATGGTAGTTCGTTCGCGGCCCCGTTCAGCACGGACGGTTTTGACCAGCACGCTGTCCGGTTGGCGTAGGTAATGGTAGGCGCGCTTGTCTGCCACTACCGTTTCGTACACCAAGCTGTCGCCGTGGATATAGTGCTGTTTGACGGGTGCATTGTCTTGGAGCAGTAGTAAGAAATCGCGCTTGAGCAAATCCAGCACGGGCTTGCGGCGCAGGGGCGCAATGGCGTGGTGCAGCGTGAAGTCGCCGTCCGCTAGTTCAAAACCCAGCAGGGTACCGCCAAATTCGTTGAGCAGGGCCATACGGTAGTGATTAGTGTCTAGCTTTTTGATGATGAATATCCCACCCATCGTGTGCCCGTAGGCATCGATGCGCGCCCGGAAGCTGTGTTCGAAATGAGCGGTGTCCAGAAATGCGGGGGTGAACGGCTTTGCGGCAGTCTCCAGCGGGATAAACCGTTGCGAATAACTGCGGCATCCGCCTAGCAACACCACCCACAGGAGGCTAATGAGCCATGAATTTCTCATCCGGAATCGGGGTGTTTCGCTTCTGGCCCGAAAATGTAATCTCGGTATAATCCATCGAAGGTTCAATCATCTTAATCCGTGTTACCGCATACGAATTCGGGTCAAAAGTCATTTCAATTTGCTTCATGTACCTAGCCAGGGTTTTTTCCTTCGGCGTAAAGGTAGCGCGGTACTGCGCGTTGACGCGGTGATACGCAATGTCAAACCGCTTATCGTCGAAAATGGCATCTCCCTGCACGGTGCCGGTCAGCATCTTATTGATGTCGCGAAGCAGGGCGTTGGACGTGAGGTTAACGTCTTTCGTGTTTCCGCCATCGTTGATGAACATCCGCGTATCATCAAACACCACGTAGTAGGAGAACGGTGAAGTATATTCCCAACGGATGTGTTGCGGCTTTTTAAAGTAGAGCTTGCCGGTTGACTTGATTGCTTTGTCGACAAAGTCCAAGTGCTTGAGCTGGACGAAATCGCTCTCCAACGATTGCATTGCGGCTGATTGCGCAGCGACGTTTTTCTTCAGCTCCAGAATCTCCGAAGTCGACAGGCTGGCCGGTTGGGCGTAGGCTACGCCAGCCAGCAAGGTCACGCCCATGCAAACCACCATACAATATCGCAATAGGCTATGCATCGCGGGCGAGTTCTTCGACGGTGACAAGTTTAAATCCATAATTAACCAATATAGGCAACAACTGTTCCAAAGCGGGGATAATACGCGTATGCGTATCGTGGAGCAGGACGATGTCTCCGTCCCTGGCTTTTTTCAGTATGCGCCTGGCGATGCGGGCGGGGTCATCCACAGCCGTGTCGTACGGACGTACGCGCCAGCCCACGACAAGGTGGCCCGTTTCGCGGACGGCGGCGGCCAAATGGGGCGTGGTGACACCGTAGGGTGGCCGAAAGAATCTGTTTCGCCGGCCGTTGGTGGCAAGGGACAGGATGGCGTCGGTCTGTTGGATTTCGTCCAGCCAACCCCGCTTGGTTTTAAAATCTATCCATGTGGCGTGACTGAAGGAATGGTTGGCGACTTGGTGGCCTCGATTGTGCAGTTCCCGCACGAGTTCCGGATGTTCCGCTGCCCGGTGCCCGATACAGAAAAAGGTCGAACGGCCGCCATATTGCTCAATCAGGGCGGCTACGGCTAAGGTGAAGTCCGGATCAGGCCCATCGTCAAAGGTAACGGCTATTTTCTGCGCCCCAGCGGGGTATTGCGTGGCCACCGGGAGGAAAAATCCGGAGTCTATCCGTACTGCGCCAACGGCCACCACGCTCAGTGCGACCAAGAAGGCAATGGGCAGCACGAACCACGGAAAATAGCCCAGCCAAACCGCTGCACCAAGCAGTAGCAGCGCGGCGGAACCTATGTACAGCAAACGTTTAAATCCCATGTTAGTGGCGCAGCGCGAAAATCACTGAAGTGACTCGGCCACGGTAAAAATACAAAATGGATCCGGATGTTGGCGATGGAACGGCTTACGCTTTCCAGCGAATTCCGTTTGGGAATGCCTAAACAAAAAGGCCTGCATCAACTTGGACGTGATGCAGGCCTTTCTGAACGTATATTTTATGCGTTAATCGCGGCGGCCAAACAGCAAGCTGGCGTAATAGAGCAATGTCACCAGCGATGAAAGCGCGGCAACAACGTAGGTCATGGCTGCCCACCACAGTGCATCTTTCGCCCCTTCGTGCTCCGTGGTGCTGTGCGTGATGTTTTTCGTGTTTAACCAAACCAGCGCGCGTCTCGATGCGTCAAACTCGACCGGCAACGTGACGAAGGTAAACAGCGTGGTAATCGCCAGCGCCGCGACACCAATGGCCAGCACCCAAATGTTGCCCGAGAAAGCAAGGATAACACCAATCAACAGTACCCAAGTCGTCATTTTGGACGCCACGTTAACCGCAGGCACCATCGCGGAGCGAAACTGCAACCAGCTGTAGGCCTTGGCATGTTGGATGGCGTGGCCGCATTCGTGGGCGGCAACGGCGGCGGCGGCTATGCTACGGCCTTGGTACACGTCTGGACTCAGGTTGACCGTGCGGTTTTGCGGATTGTAGTGGTCGGTGAGCTGACCTTGCACTGAAATAATCTGTACATCGTAGATGCCATTGTCGTGCAACATTTGCTGCGCGATGTCCCGGCCTGTCAGTCCGCTGCTCAGGGGCATTTCCGAGTATTTTTTGAATTTGTTTTTAAAACGCCATTGAACAATCATGCTGGCCAGCATAATTCCAATAAAAAGAATCCAGTAAAATCCCATAATATCTTTATTCGTTGTTAATGTTCATTATTACGTTGATCCAATTGCAAAAAACGTACCGTGCTTCCTGCAAATAGACGGTAAAGATAGGCTTATACGCGGTAGGAGGTGCAAAGGTTACAATTTTATTACACGGAAGGCGATGGGCGTGTTGCCAGGAGACGGTTTGGCAGAAATGTGCGACAAAATTGCAGGTTGGCGTCGAACAGCTTCCCTAGAAGTGGCTTCTTTTTGTCTAGTTCCGTCCGTTACAAAGGTTTTTTGGGGCGGTAGTGACAAAAAACAGTCAGATTAGGGTATGTCAGTGGTTTGAATTGGGCCGAAGGAGTGGTTACTTTGAGGTAACAAATTATAAACACTACGTCGTTTCCCACGTTTTGCATGCGACACGTCTGTCGGCGAATAAGTCGATTATTGGTTTTTAAAGGTGGCGTTAGCCGGTAGAGGGAAATTCGTGCAGCATTAACCGGAAAAAGTTATGTCCGTTTCCAAGCTTCTAAACCGAGCGTCGACAGGCGATGAGGCTGCCTTTTGCGCATTGTATGACCGCTATCGGCCCAAAGTCTATTCTTACGCCCTGAAAATCACGCGTTCTGTCGAGATGGCAGAGGATATTGTGCACGACGTTTTTGTGAAATTGTGGGATAACGGTGGGATGGAGGTCGAAAACGTCGATGGTTTTTTGCGTGTTGTCACCCGAAACCATACCTTGAAAGTTTTGCGAAGACAGGTGTTGGTACATCGTACCGCCAGGGATATTGGCAAATTGGAACCCCACTCCGACTTGTGTACCGACGAAGCCATCGCTTATAACGAAACCCAGGAAATGTTATTGAATGCGATCTCCCGTTTGTCGCCCCAGCGAAAGCAGGTTTTCCTGCTGTGTAGGGAGGAAGGGCTAAAGTATGACGAAGTGGCTGAGCGGATGAACCTGTCGCCATTAACCGTGAAGACGCACATGCAGCATGCTTTGCGTTTCCTGCGGAATTATGTGAGCAAGTATTCCGGCCTGGTACTGCTATTGGCGGTCATCCGTTTTCTTTAGGATTTTCCCGGCTTGATTTGCCGTTGCTTTGTTTGGGTTTTGACCCATTTAGCGCGAGTTTGTAACTCGTGCTTTGTTACCAAACACCTTCCCCAACACCGCAGCCATCTACTCCCGGCCGTCATGTCGACTGTCGGTTAGCGGTGGGGCCGTGGGGAATGGAGATGTCTATCTGTTTGCTCTTTTGCGAATTCGCAAATCAGCGCTTTTGCTTTGTTTGGGTTTTGACCCATTTAGCGCGAGTTTGTAACT
>CAYUIZ010000036.1:22463-24770 GCA_964444885.1 uncultured Sphingobacteriaceae bacterium
AATCAGCGCTTTTGCTTTGTTTGGGTTGCCATTCGTTTTTTTATTGCCCCTGTGGCGTTCGAATTGTACAGACGTGATTAATCGCGTCTTCTACGGCACAGGCCCGACCATACCGGTGAGGATGCCTTCACGACTCTACGCATCCACGCATCCACGCATCCACAAATCAACGACTCAACAAGCAAAACACCACCCTTTTGTCATCCTGAACGGAGTGAAGGATCTCTTACCCAACGAAAGTAGATCGCTCCGCTATCATGAGTTAGATCCCTCTTAGCATCGGGATGACAAGATACGTGTAGTTTTCCGTTCACCGTTCCTCCACGAATACAACAAACCTACGCCTCCACGAATAATTTTTTCAATTCCCATTACTCCGATCCGGCTGACCGTGGGTCTTATAGTTAAAGCGCCTGACGCAGGATCTAGTTAACATGGATCGCAGCGGGCTGTTGACCTCGGGTTTATCTGAAATGGAAAAAACACACATCCAATATCTTTACGAGCGATATGTACGGGGTATTGCGACCGACGATGAGTTGAGCGAACTCAAATCCTTATTGTCTGACCAGGACGATGGGCACCAAGTCATCAGTTGGCTCGACGCAACATGGGAAGACCTCGACGATGAATTGCTCGCGGATGTGTCCGAAGAGCGGAGAAGAGCACTGTTGGGTCGGATATTGAAGAAAAGCAAACGCGCTACGAGGCATCGTCGGATTGGGATTTGGTCGGCAGCGGCCGTGATTGTGGCGACCGTGTCATTTTTTTACCACCATGGGATGTTTGATCGGCAAGCTAATGAAACGGTGAGCTTGACACAAGCCGGTGTCCATATCGAACCAGGTACGGATAAGGCGATCTTGACATTAGCCGATGGTAGCCAAGTGCTACTCGATGAAATGGGCGAAGGAAAAATCATGTCAGACTCGTTCCTGCAAATCAGCAAGACATCCGATGATGTGCTGGTGTACGAATCGTTGAGGGGGAGCACTTCGCCACACCTCGGAGCGGGGTTGAAGTATAATACGTTAACTACGCCGGCCGGTGGGCAATACCAAGTGATGTTGCCCGATGGAACCAAGGTGATGCTGAATGCATCATCGTCATTGCGGTACCCCCAGATGTTTCCTGAAGTTGGGGAGCGTTTGGTTGAATTTGAAGGCGAAGGATATTTTGAGGTTGTTTCTGATCCGCAGCGAGCGTTTGTGGTCAAGACGGCATCGGCTCACGGCCACCAGCAGATCCGGGTGTTGGGGACAGAATTTAATGTCAATTCCTACGATCGGGAAGCGGCTATCCTGACAACGGTGGTAGGAGGGCGAGTGCAGGTGAGCGGTGACGGTGCCGACCACGTATTGCTTGAGTCCGGCCAACAGTCTGTTTTCCAATCAGCACCGGAGACCGCCTCCATCGTCCGTAGGGAACATGCGGATTTGAATGAAGTCCTGGCCTGGAAGGAAGGCCTTTTCATATTCAACAACGAGCCGTTGCCAGACTTATTGAAGCGGGTTTCAAGATGGTATAACGTGTCATTCACGTACGAAAGCGATTTGCGGGATATAAGATTCCAAGGGAACTACTTCCGGGACAAAGGGCTATTGAATTTATTGGAGAATCTGGAGGCGATCGGTAGCGTACAGTTTCGGATCGATCAAAGTTATAGTGACGAAAGGAGGATTTATGTGACGAGAAATTGACCTTCTGATAAACAAAAAATCGGAAGTGGTGCGAACACTCCCGATTAATTGATGGACTTGCCATCAATATTACAACAATTAACTGTAGCCAATTAACCATTTATAATTTAAACCAAATGTATAAAAAATATTTAGACCAGGTGTCCGACGGATCCTGTAATAATATCTTGAAATATATTGTCGCTATGAAACTGACCATACTATTTCTGACTGTCTTTTTTGTACAGGTGAGTGCCGCGGGACTGGCCCAGGAGCTCAGTTTGAACGTCAGGAACATGCCTGTGAAGGATGTGTTGTACGAACTGACAAAAAAGACCGGATATAACTTTATTGCGGATGCCGATGAACTGAAGGGCTTGGAGCCGATCAGCCTGAATATGCAAGACGCCACGTTGCAAACCGTGCTCAACGCATGTTTTGATACCGATCGCTTTGAATTTATCTTTAATGAACGGGAAACCATCGTCATCAAAAGAAAGCGTGAAATCCATGCTACACCGATTGCCGAACCGGCCAGACGGACCGACCGGATCCAGCACCGCATCGTCACCGGCCATATCCGGGATGCGGAAGGGGAACCCGTTGCGGGCGTCACGGTATCCGTGAA
>CAYUIZ010000037.1:0-24581 GCA_964444885.1 uncultured Sphingobacteriaceae bacterium
TTGTATTTTTTCCATCGGTTTGTTCCCATTCCTGTTGTTGTCCCAATTAAATTGAAATACCACTCCGAAACTTTGGAATTTAATATCGCCAAAAGAAATTTTAGTTTCTCGCCCGTCATCAAAAACGTGGTTGCTTCTGCATAGTAACCTGCATCGTCAAACGCAAATTTTGGCTTATCGGATATTTCGCCCCAGACAATTTTTGGCTTTTCAAAATCTTCCCAATAGCTTATTGAATCCTGGGTTTCAAACCATTTATTGTTTGTTTTCTTTCTACTGCCTTTTTCACCAGATTGGTCTAATCTTCTTTTTCCCAACCCGATAAAATAATTTTTTACAAATGGATAAGAATCAATATCTATTTCCAAACCGGGAAAAGTGCATATAGCCCATTGACCTGAAAACACATAGCTATATTTTTTTAAATCCCGTCCCCGAAGTATTGGTTTGATGATTTCAGCATTTTTACCATCGGCTTGTATTAATTCATTCTTTTTATGTTCGTCTATAATGAAAGCTTCGTTATAACCGGTCAAAAACCCTCTATTAATCGAAATATTGAACTCTTTCAGGAGCTTTGCGCCGGTTTCAATTTTTGCTTTTAAAATACCGGCAGCTTCATTGCCGATAAACCATTCAGCGGTATCGGGAGGCGTGAATTCAAAACTATTTTGTTGAAAATAATCACTTAACGAATCGCCAGGCACGTAATCTTTCGAAAGATTAACCACCGGAAAAGGTTTTGAATTGATTGTTTTTTAAGTGTAATAATATTTGACCCAACGGTAGCTTCTTCAAATATTTGAACATCTTCAATATTTATTAATGCTATTGGTTGTAATTTTTCAATGAAGTATTTTTTGAGAAGCTCTCCATAAATTGCCCTTAACCAAGAATTAGAAGTAATGTAAGTTAAAAAACCAAATGGCTTTAAGATATTACCACCTAATTCATAGAATAGGCAATAGATGTCTGCACCTTTAGAATACGTTTCGTAATTTGCTTTTGAATAGTAATCTGATTGTTCTTTTACTTTAGATAATGAAATATAAGGCGGATTCCCAATCACCACATCAAAGCCCACAAAATCGCCATCATCGTTGAGCACTTCGGGAAATTCAAACCGCCATTCAAAGGCATTTTCAAAAATCTTGTTGGCTTTGATTGCCTCGATTTCGGCTTCAATCTTTTTGGTGTCTTTGGTGAGTTGTTGTACTTTTTTGTCCCAAGCGGTTTTTTCCCTTTTGCTCATTTCAAAAAGTTGGGTCTGCTGTGTCATTTGAAACAGTTCGCCCGATAGTTTGCGCAGCTTCTTTGCTTTGGGGTCGTTCAACGATATTTCACTTCTGAAATCTGATTTTATGTCGGCAATCAGGCGTTCCATTTCCCGCTTTTGCGCTTTGCTTTGGGCATTCCGGTAGGTGGCTACGGCTATTCGGTAGCTGTCGATCGTCCATTTGCTCCCACGTTTGAAAACGTGGGTTATGGACTGGTCTAATGGGAACCGGCTTACCAATGAGTTTCCGCATTTGATGTTGATGTCGATGTTGGGCAAGGTTTCAAGAGCCTTTAGACCTGACAGGTTTTCAAAACCTGTCAGGTCTTGCTTATAATAGGCATTTTTCAAAAGCTCAATCCATAACCGCAAACGGCAAATTTTCACGGAATTAGGATTAATATCCACACCAAAAAGGCAATTTTCGATAATGGTCTGTTTCTCGTGGAAAAGCGTTTCCTGTATGCGCTGTGATTCTCTATTGGCCGGTGAGCCTGTCGAACCGGGATTGTATTCAAAAAGTTCGCCCTCTTCGTCTGTGACAATGAGTTCGTCATTGACCACTTCCACCTGATATTCTTTCAGGCGTTTTCCGTCTCGGTCTTGCAGAATTTTCAAGTCGTTTTTTACGGCAATCATTTCGTTGAGTGCCGAAACCAAAAAGTGTCCTGAACCCACGGCCGGGTCGCAAATTTTGATGCTGTTTACAATGTCGTTGGCTTCTTTTCGGTCGTCTATTTTGTCGTAGAGTTCGTCAATGTCTTTGCAATTCCATTTTTTGGTTTCGTTGAATTTCTGCACAACGGCTTTGCGAATGGTTTCACGGCACATATACATCGTGATGAAACCCGGAGTGAAAAACGAACCGTCCTTATAGCCGTTTATTTTCTCGAAAATCAATCCGAGAACCGAAGCGTTAATCAGCGTTTTGTTGTCTTCCTGGATTTCTTCCGATCCTTCACTGCTAAAGTCATAGGCATCCAAGAACGCAAAAAGATATTCTAACGTCGTAAGCGTTCCTGTTCGTCTTTTTCCATTTTGATCTTTTAAAACCGTATTCGACAAAATAGGAATTTGCACTTCATCTCGTAAGTTGCTGATAAACAACGTGGCGTGCTCAATATCAGTGGGTTCAAAAAGTGAAGAGTTGAGGTATGGCACTTTCTCGAAAATATTTTTTACGTATTCATTTCTATCCTCGTGTTTTCTTGCCAATACCGAAAAGAACAACCCATTGAGATCGTCATAGTTCTTTATTTTTCCACTATTGAAGAATGCATAATCAAGATTCTTTTCTGTGCTTTTGCCATCGGAGCTATGATAGGAGATCAACTGCGCTTCCAGTAATTTCAAGAATAAAATTCGGTTGATCCAAGTGATGGCCAGTTCAAGCCCCACATTAAAAAGCTTTTCTTCCTGCGTTTTCCCGAATTGGGAAGGTTTTTCCAGTTGGCTCAATTTATCTAGACTATCCAATTGGACGATGGCATTTTCGAGCAAACTGCCTTTATTCCGATGGCCGGGTTTGTTTCGTTCTATCAGTTTTTTGCTTCCTTGTTTGGTTTCGGTCAGGCCGATTATGTGCAACAATTCGCTGTAAAAACGTTTGTCAAGGCTGTTGCTATCGTTGGTAAACGGAAGTTTTAAAAGATGCTCGGGCGAAAGCAACTTGAATAAAGCGATGAGCGCATTATCACCCATTGCCCACGAGTTAATTCGTGGGTTATAATAATCGTTGAAATTGAAGTAGGTAAATTCAATTTCTGCGGTAATCTCGGCAATAAATGGCTCGGCAATTTGTCTGTAAAAAAAATCGGTTCGGGTATCTGCCAAACGTCCGCCTTCAAAGTCGTTGAATTGCTTGACGAAGTTTTTGTTCTGGGCAAAAAGCCGGTCAAAAGTGGTCGCATCAAAAATGTACCATTCGTTGATGTTGGTGATGACCAAATGTTTTACTTCCAGGTTTTTGTGGGTAATCCGTTCACGTAAGTAGTACAGCACCAATTCTTGAAAAGCTTTTGTGTTCAGCTTTTCGGATGTTACCATCTCTGATCTATTAGTCGGTTTTTTCGCTTCGAGAATGACACCGACCGAACTTTTTGCTTTGTCTCCGTTGTGGATGACAAGGTCGTTTCGACCTTTGGTGTTTATAAAATGGTTGGGGTCGTAATATGTCTTTTTCAGAAAATCGATGACAAGGTTTTTATGGAATTCTTCACTTTCGGTGTCATTTGTCCGGTCGAGAAGTTGGATGAGATTGGTTTTGAAACCTTCGATGTCAGTCCGGTTCGGTTTTACTTTCAGAAAAGCTTTGTTCAGCGCCTTTTTTGGTTTCAATCGGTTTATCTTCATTTACGCTAGGTCTTTTTTTCAGTTGGTTAAGTTAGTCCTTTCTGTTCGATTTTTAGTCCGTGCGGTGGGAAAATAAACGGCTCTTTTGGTTTTTTGCGTTTGCGCTTGTAGCATTTTCCTAACTTATCCATACGCGCAACGCTATGCTGTCGGTTCCGTGTATTTATTTCCCAGATATAACTTGTTCCCTTAGGAATTGGTCAACATATTCACCACGTAATAAGGATGTGTTCGTTGCGATAACCTGATTCTTTCCTTCAGGGAAACCAAAACTTGGTGTTTGTTCAATAGTTCAACCCATTCGTGTCTACTAAAGCAACCTAAATTGTTCTTTGACGTATTGATAATCTGATTGTTGAGGGCGTTTTTCATGCGTGACGATTTGAGATGACTAGGTGAGCGGGTAAAACCGGATTATCATGAATCAAGGCAAATACGTTTTTGCTCAATGGGTTGCATAGGATTCCTCATTACTTCGCTAATTTTAATATTCGATATGCACCTCGGGCCACGATTATAAAGACAATTCCTCCAATGATTAGATCTGGATAGCTCGAGTCGAGTAAATAGACCATCGTTCCGGCTATGATAACCCCTGAATTTATAATGACATCGTTGGAGGTGAAAATCATCGAAGCCTGCATATGGGCTTCCTTGCTTGTGTTTTTTTGCAAGAGATAGAGGCAAATGACGTTGGCAATTAAAGCGAGGAATGAAACAACAATCATCGTTTTGAAGTCGGGTATGGCTTCTATTCCAATAAAACGTCTGATGACTTCCACAAAACCGATAAGGGCGAGAATGATTTGAAAATAGCCGGCAAATTTAGCGATGTTGTTTTTGAACGCTATACTTCCACCAACGGCTAATAACGCCAAGGCATAAACAATACTGTCCGCCAGCATATCCAGGCTGTCTGCAACCAAGCCCATAGAATTGGAAAAAAGTCCATACGCCATTTCAATCCCGAAGAAAGCGAAATTGATGATTAATACTGCCCAAAGTAATTTCTTTTGCTGTTGGTCGGAATTTTCATCAACATGGCCTTCACTTGTTTCGGTAGAAATCAATGTGGTGTTTAAGTTCAGCGTTTCCAAAGCGGTTAAAATCGGCGCTGTAGTTCCGTGGTGATAAATAGTTAGCTTTCTGTTGGCTATGTCAAATTCCAATGATTTTACAGCATTCAAGTTTTGCAATTTCATGCGAATGAGCTGTTCCTCACTTGGGCAATCCATTTTCGTAATTCTGAATTCCGATTTTTGAGTCATAAAATTCTGTGGTTTAACACCAGCGGTAAGGGTGTTCGGAAAGGTTGTATCCAACGAAGTGATTCGCGTGAAAGGCGCGAAATTGCCCTGGAAATTGTTCGTTTGGGTTTAAAGTGCCTTGATGTTCTTTGGGGCAGGTCAATCTTAAGCTTCGGTACGTTTGACCAGCAATACTTCATCCTTGTCTAATAAAAGATAACCGTATTCGTAGCAAAAGCGGTATTGGTCGCCTTTGGCGGTATCGTACGTGCTGGTAATGTAGTCGAAATGAAAGCCTTCGCTCACCAGCATTTTGCGTTTTAGCTTCACTTTGCCGTCCGGATTTAGCTTCTCGAGAATACGCCGATTGCGTTTTAATATCGTATTTATCTGGCGCAGCAGGGCCGTCTCTTCGCTAGACTGGCGGTTGTTGTAGTTGCTGCGGCAGGCATCGTCACAGAACTTCTTGTCTGCGCGGCCAATCAGGGCTTGCCCACAATCTAAACATACTTTTTCCATGGCTGGCGTGTTCGTCTTGTTGCAAATAATGAGCTAAATATAAGGCTTTTTCTGGTAGGGAGACACAGCTTGCGCACCGAGACAGGTAAATCGTTTCTGAAACATTCTCTTGTTCCGAAGGGGGGAGCCTACTTTTACCCCCGGCTTTCACCCGGGGGCTACCCGCACGTAAACCGTCGAATCGGATTTCCAAATCCGGTCGCGATTTGTAGCTTTGCCCTATAAGCCAAGCGTCCATGCGAATTTTAATCGTGCACAGTTATTACCAAGATGCCGGAGGCGAGGATACCGTCGTCAGCCAGGAGAAGCACCTGTTGGCTGCCACGGAGGAGGTGTCGTTGCTGACTTTCCAAAACCGGAAAGGCTGGCGGGGATTGGTCCAGACGGCGCTTTCGCCCTGGAACTTCCGGGCGGCCCGGACGCTCGAAAAGGCCATCCGCCAGTTTAAGCCTGACGTGGTCCACATCCACAATTTGCACTACGCGATTGGTCCTGTTGCTGTACGGGTCGCCAAACGCCTGGCCGTACCGGTGGTCATGACCCTACATAATTACCGGCTGCTGTGCCCGTCGGCTACGCTGTTCCACAACGGGGAGCTGTTCACGCACAGCATACCTGTGGCGTTCCCTTGGCGGGCCATCGCGAAAGGCGTGCACAGCAACTCGGTCGTGAAGACGTTTTGGCTGGCGCTGACAACCTGGATGCACAGCGTGTTGGGCACGTGGAAACTCGTTGACCGCTACATCGCGCTCACGCCTTTTGCCAAGCAACTGTTCGTGAAATCCGCCCTCGGTATTCCGCCCGAAAAAATTTCGGTGAAACAGAATTTCGTTGTCGAATCGACTACCCGAACTGCCCAGCGCGAAGACTTTTTTCTGTTCGTCGGCAGGCTTAGTGCTGAGAAAGGCGTGGATACGCTGCTTCGGGCCTTTGCGGAAAGTGGCGCTCAATTGGTTGTGGCAGGGGACGGCCCGTTAAAGGATCTCGTGCTGCAGTATACCGCTTTGCATCCCAATATTCGATATGAGGGTGCCGTATCGCGTACCGAAGTGGCCCAATGGCTAAGCCGATGCACAGCTCTGGTCTTTCCGTCGATCTGGTACGAAGGAATGCCCATGACCCTCATCGAAGCCTTTGCTGCGGGTACGGCGGTGCTCGCCAGCAACCTAGGAGCCATGCAGACCATGATCGCTGACGGAGAAAACGGATTGCTTTTCCCTCCTGGGGATGTGCAAGCCTTGCGTGATGCCGCTACGCGATGGACAGCCTTGGATACTCAGGCCAAACAAGCGATGGGCGATGCGGCCAGGCACGAATTTGAGAACAAATATCGTAGCGAGACGAATCGCGTGTTGCTGATGGACATCTACCGCCAGGCGGTTCGTCTTGCGTAGTGACCGCTAGCCCTTGGACGGGAGCACCTGCGCGCCACGCGGGCAAAAAGAATAGACGTCTGCCAGCCCGCTATCAACGGAAGTTGCGTAATTGCTTAAAATGTTACATTTTTGGGATCAATCAATCTCGATAAACTTACATGGAAACTATACCTGCATTGCCCGTATTGACAGCCGAAGAACAGCGCGTGCTAGGCGCCTTGATGGAAAAAGCGCGGACCACGCCTGAATATTACCCGCTCACACTCAATGCCTTGCTAGCCGCGTGCAACCAAAAGACCTCGCGCAAGCCAGTGGTCAGCTATGATGAACACACTGTCATCAGTACGTTGGATAGCCTCAAACGCAAGGGGTTAGTGTCTACCGCTACGGGCGGATCCAGCCGTGTGACAAAATACAAGCATAATTTTGCGGTCGTTTATCCCTTGGTTCCTGCCGAGGTTTCAGTGATTTGTTTGCTGTTGTTGCGCGGGCCGCTCACGCCCGGCGAGATCAACACCAACTCAGGCAGGCTGTACGAATTTGAAACGTTGGATGAGGTGCAAGCTTTGTTGGATAAATTGGCCAGTGAGGAGGTGCCCTACGTGGTGCAGTTGCCCAAACGGCCCGGGCAAAAGGAAGCTCGCTATGCGCACTTGCTGGGCGGTACGGATATCGTGGACGAAGATCCGGCCGAGGGAAATTACGCGGCAGGAGGGGGGCAGCCGTCCCACCTCGAAGAACGGTTGGCAAAGGTGGAACACGAGCTTGCGGAATTACGGGCGGCTTTCGATAGCCTGATGAAAGAGCTTAGCTAAGTGCGGTAGCTCGGGGACGCTGCCGGCGTTGGTGCAAGGTTTTGTGCGCGATGTGAGCCGCATAGACCGGCAAATTTTTAAATGGGAATCAATATCCGGTTTAAATTGTTTATTTTTAAAAACACATTAACCAAGCAAATAAGACCATGGAAAGCCAACGTATTCAGTACAGCCGGATCCTCGTGGCCACCGACGAAAGCGAGTGTGCGAAAAAGGCGCTCGAACATGCGCGAAACATCGCCGAAATCAATAACGCGTCGGTCGCACTCGTACACGTGATGGAGGTTGCCGCCCAGACAAACTATGTGTCCGATCCCTTGCTGGGCCAGCAACCTATTGTTGTGCCGGATACAACAGAGGTGCAAATGGAGCACGCAAAATCCTTACTCGCCGAAATAGCGGAGCAGTTTTCGGGCGTGCGGGAAGTGTACACGTTTAGCCGCGTGGGCATACCCCGGCAGGAAATCCTCGACGTAGCGGCCGAATGGAACGCTGATCTCATTATCATGGGTACCCACGGGCGAACGGGTTTCGACCACTTTCTGTCTGGCAGCGTCTCAGAAAGCGTCGTTCGGCGGTCGCAGTGCCCCGTTTTGGTCGTGCCCTGCAAGTAGCAACCCCTAGCGATTACGGCATACAAAAGCCCGACAACGAGATGCGCTGTCGGGCTTGTGCAATAGGGTGCTGGTTGGCGTGCTTATTCGGCGTGTAGCCAAGCTTTCTTAGCGAGCAATTCCTCCTCCGTTTCCCGCACGTCTTCGTCATCGACGCAGCAGTCGACCGGGCACACGGCGGCGCATTGCGGTTCATCGTGGAAACCAACGCATTCCGTACATTTGTCCGACACAATGTAATATACCTCGTCCGAAATGGCGGCCTGCTCCTCGTCTGCGTTCAGTGTTGTACCGTCTCCAAAGTCAATCATTCCCGCCAGCGCCGTACCGTCGGCGAAACGCCAAGCCACGCCCGCGTCATAGATGGCGTTGTTTGGGCATTCCGGCTCGCAGGCCCCGCAGTTGATGCATTCGTCTGTTATCTTAATAGCCATTTATTCGATATCCTCCCTTTATGATCAAGAAACTATTTCCTATGTTTGCCTAACGGTATTCCGACAGGAAAACATAATAATCTACAAGTATAGTAGTCTTTTTCGGACTCCCAAATTTTTGTGGCAAATATACAATAAATCTCAGGTTACTTGGATAAGGAAAGCATATTTTGACAAAGCAACAACGAATAGAAGCGTTTGCCCGATTGGGCGCCTACCTCGCCACACCCGGCACATCCCTAGACGAAGCCGTGGCGCGGGCGTATGCTCAAAACCCGTGGTACACCCCGGAGAGTTCGTGGCAGGCGTTGCGTGCTTGGGCCGCGGTGCTCACACCCGAAAAGCTAGACTCTTGGCTCGCGCCCTATGGGTTCGAAGAAGAATCCGCACGTAGCGTGGGGCTGATTTTGGCGGGTAATATTCCGCTTGTCGGGTTGCACGATATGATTTGTGTGCTGGCGGCAGGCTTTCACGCGCAAGTCAAATTGTCTTCTGCCGATAGCCAATTGACGAAGCACCTGTTGCACAAACTATTCGAAATTGAGCCGGGTTTTGCCAAGCAAGTAACCGTGGTGGAACGCCTGCAGGGTTTTGATTTGGTCATCGCAACGGGAAGCGACAACAGCTCGCGTTATTTCGAACATTATTTCGGCAACAAACCCCACATCATCCGCAAGAACCGCAATAGCGTGGCTGTGCTGGATGGGGGAGAGAGCCCTGCCGAACTGGCCGCGCTGGGGCACGATATTTTCGACTATTTCGGTCTGGGATGCCGCAATGTGTCGAAGGTCTATTTGCCGGAAGGGTACGCTATCGCAACCTTTTTTGAGGGTATTGCGTCGTTTCAAAAGGTGCTGGACCACCACAAGTACGCCAATAATTACGACTATAATAAGTCCATTTACCTGATCAACGGCGATACGCATTGGGACAATGGCTTTGTGCTCCTTAAGCCGGATACGCGGATCGCGTCGCCGCTTGCGGTGCTGTACAGCGAGGAATACAGCGACAAGCAGGCGCTGGTGCAGCGTCTCGATGCAGATGCCGGTCTGTTGCAGTGCGTTGTCAGCCGGCAAGGCCTGCCGACTTCGGTGCCGGTATTCCCATTTGGGTACAGCCAGAAGCCCGAGCTGGACGACTATGCCGACGGTGTGAATACGCTGGACTTTCTAGCCCGGCACCGATAGCCCGCGTCCCGCGAATCGGTGCAAATAAACTGTGCCCCCGTTGTGTTTACATACTGATTTATGCTACCTTTGCGATGCCATGTATGTCATCAAAGTAAAAGGAGTAGCCAAGATTCCGGATTACGTGCAATTGCGCGATGAGGAATTTACCTTGTTGGCTTATTTTCGGGTCGACCGCCCAGACAAGTCCCTCGAAAAACTGGGCTTGTTGGACAAAGCTGATCAGATCATGGACATCGTGCGCGCAATGCCTTTTGGTGAAATCAAAAAATTAGACTTGTAGAACCTATGGTCGGAGATACCGTTATCACGCTTAAGAACGTTGACATTTACCAGCCTAAGCACTTGGTGTTGACCAACGTCAACCTGAAAATTGACAAAGGCGAGTTTGTCTTTCTGATTGGGCAGACGGGCAGTGGCAAAAGCAGCTTGCTGAAGGTCATCTACGGGGAACTGCACATTGCCAGTGGCGAGGGGATGGTGGCCGGGTTTGACTTGAAGCGCCTGCGCGAAAGCGAAGTGCCCTTCCTGCGGCGCAAACTGGGTATCGTCTTTCAGGACTTTCATCTGCTGACGGACCGTACCGTCGAAAAAAACCTCGAATTCGCCTTGCGGGCGACCGGCTGGAAAGACAAGCAGTTGATCAAAAACCGTATGCTGGACGTGCTGGAAAAGGTTGGCCTGCGGTCCAAGTTGAAGAAAATGCCCCACGAGCTATCCGGCGGAGAGCAGCAGCGCGTAGTGATTGCTCGAGCCTTGCTTAATAATCCCGAAATTATACTGGCCGACGAACCCACCGGGAACCTGGATCCCGAAACATCCGAAGGTATCGTACTCCTTTTGAAAGAAATCAGCCGGTCGGGTACGGCGATTCTCATGGCCACCCACGATTACCAGATTATACGCAATATGCCATCGCGCATCATCCGAACCGCGGACACCGCGTTGGAAGATAATGTGACGATCTAGCCAGGCAACTGCCAAAACCCTCATATTTCCGTCAAAATGCGTGTTTTGCGTGCTGAAAACTGACAGCATGGCGGTGTTTTGGAGGTTGGCAAAGCGTTTGATAAAACATTTTATCAGTATTTGATAGGTTATAATTGACTGATACCATGGGAGAAAACAAGAAAAATAACGATGCGAAAGCGATGATGGACGAACAGCAAGAAATGGCACAGGAGCAGGTTGTGCAAGAAAGTGAAGAGACCGTAGAAAATGCTGAACCCGATTTGCAGGCCGCGATAGAAGCCGCAAACGATAAATATATCAGGCTGTATGCCGAATTCGATAACTACAAACGGCGGACGGCCAAAGAGCGCGTTGCACTCATCCAGAGTGCAGGCAAAGACGTGATCTCCAGTTTGCTGCCTATTTTGGATGATTTTGACCGGGCATTGAACGCCATGGAGCAGGCCAGCAATATCGACTCCATTCGCGAAGGTATTGTGCTGGTGAGCCAAAAACTAAAGAAAACACTTGGGCAGCAGGGCCTCAAAGAGATGGAATCCATCGGCAGACCGTTTGATGCCGACTTGCAGGAGGCCATCACGAGCGTGCCGGCACCTAGCGATGAAATGAAAGGAAAAGTGATCGACGAAATCGAAAAAGGCTATTTCCTTAACGACCTCGTGCTGCGGCACGCCAAAGTAGTGGTCGGAAATTAATACAACAAAAAAACATGGCGAAGAGAGATTACTATGATGTGTTGGGTGTGTCCAAAAATGCTGATTCAGCGGAGATCAAGTCCGCGTACCGGAAACTGGCCATCAAATACCACCCCGACAAAAATCCCGATAACAAGGAAGCCGAAGAGAAGTTTAAGGAAGCCGCGGAGGCTTACGAGGTACTGAGCAACCCCGAGAAAAAGCAGCGCTATGACCAGTTTGGCCATGCGGGCGGGCAAGGTGGCTTTGGCGGCGGTGGCAGCATGAATATGGAAGACATATTCAGCCAGTTTGGAGATATATTCGGTGGCGGAGGAAGCCCTTTCGACAGCTTCTTTGGTGGCGGCGGACGTCAGGGCGGACGCCGGGTGTCCAAAGGAAGCAACCTACGCATCAAGGTCAAACTCACGCTCGAGGAAATTGCCAAGGGTGCGGAGAAGAAAATCAAGGTCAACAAACAAGTGATCTGTTCTTCGTGCGACGGAAGCGGAGCCAAGGATAAATCATCCTTCCATACCTGCCGTAATTGTAACGGCTCGGGCACCGTTAGGCGGGTGACAAATACCATTCTGGGCCAAATGCAAACCACCAGTACCTGTAATGCGTGCGGCGGCGAAGGCGTGGAAATAACTGCAAAATGTACGGCCTGCCGTGGCGACGGCTTGGTGCGCGGCGAGGAAACGATTACCATCAATATCCCTGCCGGCGTCAGCGAAGGCATGCAGCTGTCGATGAGCGGCAAGGGCAATGCCGCGCCCCGGAGCGGTATCCCCGGCGATTTGATTATCCTGATCGAAGAGGTGCCGCATGAGCACCTCAAGCGGGAGGGAATGAACATCATCTATGATCTATACGTGAATTTTGTCGATGCGGCGATCGGCACGAGCGTCGAGGTACCGACGATCGATGGCAAAGCCAAAATTAAAGTAGAGCCCGGCACGCAAGGAGGTAAAATCCTGCGCTTAAAAGGCAAAGGTGTCCCGGAAGTGAATTCCTACCATCGGGGCGACCAATTGGTGTATGTCAATGTGTGGACGCCCAAAGTACTTTCGGCGGAAGAGAAGAGCCTGTTGGAATCGCTGCGTAATTCGCCGAATTTCAAGCCGCAACCTGGACGTAGCGAGAAGTCGTTTTTCGAACGCGTGAAAGAGTACTTCGAATAAGGTCACGCGTAGGGGAATAGGGACACGGGGCTGGTCGTACGGCCCCGGTTTTTTTACGGGCATATTCCGCTCGGAATACAGGATAAATTCTTATTTTTGCAGCTTATCGCGCACGCGCCAATAGCTCAGCTGGATAGAGCAACGGTTTTCTAAACCGTCGGTCTCAGGTTCGAATCCTGATTGGCGTACAGAAACAGCCGTTCTATTAATGTAGAGCGGCTTTTTTGTGCCAATCCGCTCAGGCCAAACCGGATTTCGAACCGCAAGTAACGATGTGAAAAGTGTTGGAATGGGGATCGAAATGGGCCTGGTGAGGTTTTGACCTGGAAGGCTTACCCCGTTTCGCAAACGTTGTGTTCGTTTCGTTCAGCCCGACAATAGGAGCTGTGGAACACCAGCCCTGGAGTGGAGGGGCTTTACGTTAAATATTCAGGAAATTCGCCTTTAAGCGATAATCAACCCCGGGCGCTCGCCATGGAGACATTACGCGCTATTTTCCTTCCAAAAAAATCATTAACTTTACCATAAAACACAAGCAAATGATCGAACCTTTTGATCTCGTCGTACATGGCACGGCCTACGCAATTTTCCCGGACGGAGAGGACGTGTTCACGATCTACAAGGAAGGCAAGGAGTACCTTCAGATCCAGAAAGACACCGACACGCAATGGCTAAAGCTAGACCCCGAATCCGGATTGCCCCTTTTCGGTCTGGATGAGGAAGTAAATGCCATCGGGCAGGCGATCGTAGAAAGACAATCATGACCAAACTACGAGATTGCCCATGAATATCACCATTATTTCCTCCAGCCCGCGGCCAGAAAGCGTAAGCGTACGCGTCGCCATGCATTTGGAACGGCTATTTGGACAGCGGACTAGCCATGCGATTACCTTGCTCGATGTCCGCGAATGGCTGGGCCATTTTCCCGAAGGACAAGCGGTGTACCGCAAGCGGGAGAATTGTCCCGAACAACTGTTGGCGCTGTATGATATCATGGACGCTACGGACGCGTTTATTCTGGTGTCGCCCGAATACAATGGAGGCTATCCCTTCGCGATGAAACGCCTGTTCGATCATTTCAACAAGCAATCGAAGAAAGTCTTTGGCATCGCCACCTCGTCTACAGGCCTGATGGGCGGCATGCGCGCGTCCTTGGCGCTGCAGCATTACGTGGTTGCGCTCTTTGGCGTGCTTTCTCCGCGAATGCTCATTACCCCCTCAGTAACCAGCAAGTTTGACGAGTCCGGAAATTTGCTCGACAGCGGTTTCCAGCCGGCTATCGACAGTTTTATGACCGAATTCCTTTGGCTGGCCGAGGCGGTAGCCGGGGCAGCGAACTAATCGTACATCAACATCATCCTATATGAGTATTGACATCAAACAGCCGGAAGTCTGGATGCGTGGACCCGTCGCCGACGTGCCACCCTTGTTACAGCCCGTTGCCCATGCGTTATTGCAGGCGCATGAAGAAGTAGAACGATATCTTGCGGGGTTTGACGACAACCTATTGTGGGAAAAGCCCGGCGGGATGGCGGCGGTGGGCTTCCATTTGCAGCATCTTTCGGGGGTGGTCGACCGGCTGTTTACCTATGCCCGGGAAGAGGCCCTTTCAGCGGCACAATTTGCTGCTCTCCGTGCGGAGGGACAGGCCGATGCCGGTATTTCCTCACCGAAACTGGTGGAGGCCTTTGGCCAGCAGGTTCAGATGGCCGTAGCGCAATTGCGGGGGACAGATGAATCGAAATTGAGTGAGGCCCGGTATCTTGGGCGAAAGCGAATTCCCACAACCCAGGCCGGTCTGTTGTTCCATGCTGCCGAGCATATCCAACGGCACGTCGGACAGTTGCTGGTAACGGTGCGCTGGGTAGGGCAGGCCTAGCTAGCCCTGTACGTAGACCACGTATTTGGTCTGAAAAAAATCGTCGCTATAAAAATCAGAAAGCGGGTGTATGGTCGCTTTGAGTTTGGCTTCGCGTATTTCCTCCGTTAGGTCACCGCCTTTTAGATAAAGTAGGCCGTTGGGCAACGCATTTTTGTCCTGCTTAAGGAACTTGTTGTGTATCCACGGATAAAATTGTGCCAAGCGCGTCACAGCGCGAGACACCACAAAATCATATTTCCCGTCGATCTGTTCGGCGCGGATGTGGTAAGCGTCCACATTTTCCAGTCCGATGGCGGAGGCTACTTCGCGGACGACTTTGATTTTTTTGCCAATGGAATCCACCAGGTCAAACGATACCTCCGGAAAGAGGATGGCCAGCGGAATTCCGGGAAAGCCACCACCTGTGCCGACGTCCAGCACACGGGTGCCCGCCTTGAAACGCAGCACGTTGGCAATGCCCAACGAATGCAGCACGTGATGCAAATACAAGCGCTCGATGTCTTTTCGGGAAATCACATTGATCTGCGCATTCCAATGCGGGTACAATTGCCCTAAGGCGTCAAATTGCTGCCGTTGCCTTTCGGAAAGGTGCGGAAAATGCTGATAAATAATATCAACGGTGGGATCGAGCATGGCGGATTAAATATTTACTGCGTACGGTGTTGATCGCCTGAGTACGTTACTTCCATTGTACATCGGTCTTGAACAAGGCGAAAAAGCCATTAATGCAAATATAAAAATAGTAAAATACGTCGGCCAGCGGTAGCCACCAGAAGAGGCGTTTGGCCTGAAGTTTCTTCATGATGGGGTAGTAGACCAGTAGCTGTGCCAGCAACCGGAGGAGGTACATGCCCAATACGTAAGGCCAATAATGCGGAAGGACGGCTACGGCCACAATGCAGGCCAAGTAAAACAGCACAGCGGACACGAGCTGTCGCGCCAGCATCCGCCGATGCGTGGGCTTGTAGGCCTTTGAGGCGCCGGCATGCCGGGTTTTTTGACGATAATAGGCGGAGAATGTCTCTTTCGGGCGACTCCATACATGGGCATCCGGCTCAATGCATATCGCCGTGTTGGTGCGTGTGGCGTTTTGGTTGACGAAAAGGTCGTCATCGCCCGAAGGGATGTGCATGTGCGAGGCGAATCCTTTTCCGTCAAAGAACAACGATTTGGTGTAAGCCATGTTGCGCCCGACGCCCATGTACGCCCGACCCCCCAGCGCGTACGACAGGTAACTCATGGCGGTGTGGTACGTCTCAAACTGGATGAGCAGGCCCAACAGGCCGTCTTGTTTCAAATAGGGAGAATAGCCGAGGACAATCGATTTATCCGTACCGAACGCAGCGGCCATTTTCCGCAGCCATTGGTCCGAATCGGGTTGGCAGTCGGCGTCCGTGAATACGAGATGCTCGTACTTTGCGCCCTTGACCCCAAGGGTGACCGCGAATTTCTTTCCGTGTTTCAGGCGGATGTGCTCCGCAATTTCAATTACCCGGAGATTGGGGTGGGATTGGGTGAAATCCTTGAGCAGCCATTTGGAGTCGTCTTCGGAATAGTCGTTCACTAGGATAACTTCAAATTCGGGATAGTCCTGATTGAGGACAGACGGCAAGAAGTTGCGAAGGTTTTCCTCTTCATTGCGGGCGCAAATGATGACCGTGACGGGCGGGAGCGTGCCCTCCTCCGCTGTTTTTGGCTTGTGGCGCGCCAATCTGCTGTAAACAAACAGGATGTAGTAGAGTTGAATAAGCAGGAAGAAACCGCAGGTACCCAGGAGAAGGTGGGGCAGGTATTCGGCCAAAAGCAGATGCACGTCCATAAGCGTCAAAGATACTATTTGTGGAGGAATTCCCGTGGGGATTTCTGATTTGGGGGCATGGATACGATGCTTCCAGCGATCACTTGCCTGGTGACAAAAGAAAACGGCTGCCCGTGGTTTCATGGACAGCCGTTTTTTCTCCCGATAAACGGGGAAATATTATTTCTTATCCTTCGCGTAGGCCGCGTTCAGCGCGGTAAGCACCTCTTGGGTAATCTCAAGGCTTTCGTCGGCATACAGTACCGCTGGGCTGGTTGTTGAATAGGTGAGTACGAGTTTGTATCCGTTCTGCTTAGCGTGTTCCTTCAGGTACTCGGTTATTTTCGTGTAGAGCTTCTCGTTTTCATCCGCTTCTTCCTGGGCGAAGGCTGTTCCGGCATTTTGCTGGTGGCGAGCCAATTCATCCTGTTTGCGGGCCAGGCGCTCTTCCGTGCTTTGGCGGTCGGCCGCACTCATCGTTGGCGCCTTCTGCTGATAGTCGGCTATTTCGCGCTGGAAAGCGGTGCTGCGGCTTTGGAGGTCGGCCTGCGCCTTCTGAGCTTTGTCTTCCAGTCGCGTACGGATCTCCTTAAAGTATTCGTAGTTCTCCAGCAGTGTGTCCGAATTGACATACACGATTTGCTCGGCCACGGCTTGTGTGTTCAGCGAATCGGTGCTGCGCGCGACCGTACTGCCCGAGTTTGTTCCTTGGTTGCAAGACGCCATCACCGCTACAGCCATGACGGCCGCCCCAGCCTGCAAAAAGGATTTAAACGTTTTATTCATTTTTTTAGTTATTTTTTTACAGTTTTTCGACAAGCGCAAACCTAAGATAAAATTCCCGAAAACATAAAAAATATTTGCTTTTACTTGCCCGTGAGCCGGCCAAAAAATAAAGCCGCAAGTTCATCACCTGCGGCTTTCCCGTGTTTTTTAGAAATATCCGGGCGGTTAGCCCAAGTACGATTTCAGGATCCTGCTTCGTGAGGTGTGGCGGAGACGTTGCAGCGCCTTGTCCTTGATCTGACGGACGCGTTCGCGCGTCAGGCTAAACTTCTCGCCGATTTCCTCGAGCGATAGTTGATGGTTTACGCCAGTCAAGCCAAAGAACAGGATGATGATTTCGCGCTCCCGCTCTGTCAGCGTCGCCAACGACCGCTTGATCTCCTCGGAAAGCGACTCGTCGATCAGCGTGCTGTCCGTGTCGGGATCGGCGTTTTCCAATACGTCCAGCAGGGTGTTTTCCTCACCCTGCACAAAGGGAGCGTCCATGGATACGTGCCGGCCCGAATTGCTCAGCGTATCGGATACCTTGTCGACCGTCGTCTCCAGGATGTCGGCCAGTTCCTCGGGCGAAGGCTCGCGTTCGTACTCCTGCTCGAGTTTGGAAAACGCCTTACTAATCTTGCTCAACGAACCGACTTGGTTCAGCGGCAGGCGCACGATGCGCGACTGCTCGGCAATAGCTTGCAAGATTGACTGGCGAATCCACCAAACGGCATAGGAGATGAACTTAAAGCCCTTGGTCTCGTCAAAGCGCTTGGCAGCTTTGATCAAACCCAAGTTGCCCTCGTTAATCAAGTCGCCCAAGGTCAATCCCTGGTTTTGGTATTGCTTGGCGACGGACACAACGAAGCGCAGGTTGGTCTTGGTCAGGCGTTCCAGGGCGGCTTGGTCGCCCTCACGGATTTTCTGGGCCAAGATCACCTCTTCCTCGGCGGTGATTAAGTCTACTTTGCCGATCTCGTGCAAGTACTTGTCCAAGGACTGGGACTCACGATTGGTGATCGATTGCGTGATTTTGAGTTGTCTCATTGAATTATTTAACGTTCCTTTCTTACTAAAAAGTGTGCAAAAATACGAAGAATTTCTGATAAAATAACCTTTTTCGAGAGAAAAGGTTTCTGATAGTGAGGAAATTAACTTCGGCGACCTTCGCTTTTTGTTACCGCAAAAAGTGTTCCATTATTGCGGTTGGCGGACGGAGTTCCCAAAGCGGACACCCTCGTGACGAAAGGGCGCGCCACGACGGTTATCTTGGCGCGATCGGCAGGCCGTTTTATGTAGCGGTTTAGGTACCGCCCAACCGGTAGCCCCGGAGAAATTCAGCGACATCCATCCGCTTCTTGCCTTCAAGCTGCACCTCATTGAGTACGAGCCAACCATCTGTGCAAGCGTATTTTATGTATGTTTTTCCGTCAGAATCGAGCCTGCCGGGCGCCTTGTCAGGCGTTGTCCGGTCGATAGACGCACGGAAGATTTTCAGGGTTTTACCGTCGAGTAGGGTGTAGGCGGTGGGATACGGGCTCAGTCCGCGAACGAAGTTGTGCACCTCCGCTACGGGCCGTTCCCAGTTGATTTCGCAGTCGGCCTTGAAAATTTTCGGGGCATGCCGCAACATCACGCCTTGCGCGAGGGGGGCTTGCGGATGCGGCGCCACCCGGCCGCTATCGATAGCCAGCACCGTTTTGACCAGCAGGTTCGCACCCACGTGCATCAAGCGGTCGTGCAGCTCGCCGGCGTTATCATCCGGGCCGATTTCGACCTTTTCGGCAAACAGGATGTGGCCGGTGTCAATTTCGTGCTGGAGCAAAAACGTCGTCACGCCGCTTTCGGTTTCGCCATGGATGATCGCGTGGTTAATCGGGGCCGCCCCGCGATATTGCGGCAGCAGGGAGGCATGCAAATTGACCGTACCGTGCGGAGGCATGTTCCACACTACCTCAGGAAGCATGCGAAAAGCAACCACGATTTGCAAGTCAGCCTGCCACGCCTTCAGCGCGGCAAGAAAGTCGGGATCCCGGAGCTTTTCGGGCTGTAAGATCGGAATGTCGTGGGCCAGGGCGTACTTCTTCACCGCTGGTTGCTGCAGTTGCTGGCCACGGCCTGCGGGTTTGTCCGGTGCCGTGACGACGCCTACGATTTGCTGTCCGGCGTCTAGCAAGGCGGCGAGCGATGCTACCGCGAAATCGGGGGTGCCCATGAAGACGATACGCATATTATTTGTTATTTCGGTGTGCTGACGACGTAATTTCTTTACCTTTGCGAAGGTACAAATTATATCACTTGACTTGAATTTTCCTTTCTTTTTAGCCAAGCGAATTATTGGAGCCGGCAAGCGGACATTCTCCAAGCTCATCGTCCGGGTAGGCGTGGGAGCCATCGCCATTGGCATTGCCGCCATGATTTTGGCAGTAGCCGTGCTTAACGGTTTTAAGAGGGAAGTGACGGCGAAGCAACGCGGTTTTTTCGGCGATATCGAGATCACGAAATATAACCTCAATCAGTCCTTCGAAACAACGCCGTTTTCGTTGCGCACCGATAAACTCGCCGAAGTAGCGGCTATCCCCGGGGTGACGGGCATACAGCGCTACGCCACCAAAGCGGGCATTATTAATGTCAACGGCGAGGTTGAAGGCGTGGTGTTGAAGGGGATCGACTCGGCCTATAGCCAGTCTTTTCTCGCATCGGTGCTCGTTGAGGGGCAAACCGTCGATTTTTCGGATACGACGCGTGCATTGACGCAAGTGGTGATTTCCAGTTATACGGCGTCGCGCCTGCTCTTGGACGTCGGTGATGCGTTTGTCATGTATTTCGTCCAGGAGCCGATCCGGCGGCGCAAGCTGGAGGTGGTCGGTATGTATAATACAAGCGCCGAGGAATTGGACAAAGTGTACGTTGTGGGCAACTTGGCGCTGATCCAACGCTTGAATGACTGGGACAGTACGGAGGTGGGGGGCTATGAGGTGGCTGTCGATAATTTTGCTTCCGCGGGGCCTATCACCAAGGAAATCAATGAAATCCTACCGCTTGATGTAGACGCCATTAGTTTGCGCGACCGTTTTCCGGAGTTGTTCCAGTGGCTGGATATGCTGGACGCCAACCCCCAGATTATCCTGATTCTGATGATGGTCGTATCCATTATCAACATGATCTCTGCATTGTTAATCATTATTCTGGAGCGTACCAGTATGATCGGTGTGCTCAAGGCTTTGGGTTATACCAATGGCGGTCTGCAGCAAGTTTTTTTGTATAATGCCGCTTATTTAATTGGATTGGGGCTGTTGATTGGGAATGCCCTTGGGCTGGGTCTGTATTACTTCCAGTCCGCCACCCAATATATTAAGCTGGACGAGGCCTCGTATTATGTGTCTTACGTGCCGGTTTCCATATCTTTTTTAGAGGTGCTTGTCTTGAATTTGGGCGTGCTATTCATCTCCTTGCTGGTATTGCTGATTCCATCGTACCTCATCAGCAAGGTGAGTCCTGTCAAAGCAATCCAATTCCGCTAGGGCATTTCCCGAAGGACAATCACGGAGCTAGTCCTACGGCGCGTAGGTTTGAAAGGTTTAAACGAAATAAGAGATGACTGAAAAAATTACAGTAGTTGACGGATCCCTGCAGGTTCCGGACCGTGTGACAATTCCTTTTGTGGTGGGCGACGGTATTGGTCCTGATATCTGGCGGGCGGCCGAGCGCGTGTTCGACACGGCCGTGGAAAAGGCCTACGAGGGGCAGCGGCGGATTAGCTGGAAAGAGGTACTGGCTGGCGAAAAAGCCCAGGGGCTTACTGGCGAATGGCTACCCAAGGATACGCTAGACACCATGCGTGAATACATCGTTTCGATAAAGGGTCCGTTGACGACGCCTATCGGCGGCGGTATTCGGTCGCTGAATGTGGCCATTCGCAAGGCGCTGGACCTGTACGTGTGCCAGCGTCCCACACGCTGGTTTGAGGGCGTTCCGTCGCCAGTAAAGCACCCCGAATACGTCGATATGGTCATATTCCGTGAAAATACGGAAGACATCTACGCCGGTATTGAGTTCCAGGCAGGCACGGACGAGGCCGGCAGGCTTGCCCGTTTTCTCGGCGATGAAATGAATGTGGACCACGACTTCGATAGCAATACAGGAATAGGGATCAAAGTGATGTCGGAGATGGGTGCCAAGCGGCTGGTGCGGGCGGCGATCGATTTCGCGCTGGCAGAAGGCCGCCCGTCGGTGGCGCTTGTGCACAAAGGCAATATTATGAAGTTTACCGAAGGCGCATTCAAGCAATGGGGCTACGCGGTGGCTGAAGAGGAATACAGCGAGTCAACCTACACCTGGGGTCAGTGGGAAGCCACGAAGCAGCAAGCAGGCGAGGAGCGCGCCAATGCCGCGATGGCGGAGGCGGTAGCGCAAGGGAAAATCATCATCAAAGACGTAATTGCCGATAATTTCCTGCAACAGATCTTGCTCAATCCGCGCGACTACAGCGTGATTGCAACCATGAACCTCAATGGCGACTATATTTCAGACGCGCTGGCGGCGATTGTTGGCGGCATTGGTATTGCGCCTGGCGCCAACATCAACTACAAAACCGGCTACGCCGTATTCGAAGCCACCCACGGCACGGCACCTCGGTTCGCCGATACGGACACGATGAATCCATCCTCCCTGATCCTGAGCGGGGTGATGATGTTGGAATATATCGGCTGGAAAGAAGCCGCCGATTTAATCGTTCGGGCACTTAGCGAAACGATTTTGGATAAAACCGTAACCGTGGACTTCTTCAATCAGATGACGGACGGCACCTTATTGAAAACGAGTGAATTTGGATCAGCGATTATTGCGAACATGCAAGCAGTCGGTAATCGCGCAGAAAAGGACAACATATAAATTATGGCAAAACAACCTATCCGTGTTGGGTTAATTGGTTTCGGAATGGCGGGGCAAGTGTTTCATGCGCCTGTCATCATGGCAATCGACGGCATGGTGCTGCACAAAGTAAGCGCACGGCATCCCGAACGCCGTCAACTGCTTCAAGTGCGCTATCCTGCTGCGACGGTGGTCGCGCATGCGGATGAGATCATTCAGGCACCCGATATTGATCTCGTGGTCATTGCAACATCCAATGACATGCATTATCCGCTAGCCAAGGCGGCGTTGCTGGCAGGCAAAGCCGTCGTGGTCGAAAAACCGTTTACCAATACGAGTGAAGAAGCTGATGAATTACTTCAGCTAGCTGAGGAAAAAGGACTATTGCTCAGCGTTCATCATAACGCAAGGTGGAATAGTGATTACCTAACGGTCAAGGAAATTATTTCCAGTCGGGTATTGGGGAGGCTGGTATCTTTCGAGGCGCGTTATGACCGGTTTCGCAACGCCCTAAAGGAGAACGCCTGGCGTGAAGAGGATCTGCCCGGTTCGGGTATCCTGTACGATTTGGGTGCGCACTTAATTGATCAAGCCATTGAGTTGTTTGGCTTGCCCGAGGCGATCAATGCAGACCTGAGGAAGCAGCGTCCGGGCGCGATGGCGGTTGATGACTTTGAGCTCATCCTGCATTATCCACAGCTTAAAGTTTCCTTGCGTGGTGCTATGCTGGTCAAAGAACCCTCGCCCCGTTATGCGTTATACGGCCTAAACGGCGCGTTCGTCAAATACGGAGTCGATCCGCAAGAGGCTGCGCTGAAAGAGGGGAAGTCGCCAAAGAATGATCCCGACTGGGGCAGGGAGCCTGCCGCGATACACGGAAAACTCAATGTATTGGCGCCAGATGGGAGTGATCAGGTCCGTTTCGTAGAAAGCAAGCGCGGAAATTATCCGGCATTTTACCAGAACATCTATGATGCGCTCGTCGGCGACGCGCCGCTGCTCGTCCAGCCACGCCAGGCACGCAACGTGATCCGGATCATCGAACTGGCCGAACAAAGCTGGGCAGAGCGGCGTACGGTAGACGTGACGATGGATCCAAAAGCCTAATATGCTGGACGCTGTTATCATCGGGGGCGGGGCCTGCGGGCTGATGTGCGCTGTGCAAGCCGGAATGCGCGGAAAAAAAACACTTGTGCTCGAACGGAATAACCGTCCGGGCGCGAAAATCCTGATTTCTGGCGGCGGACGTTGCAATTATACGAATCTCCATACGACAATCGCCAATTTTGTGTCTGACTCGCCAGCGTTCAGTGCTTCGGTGCTGGCGCAATGGAGCGTGGCGGATACCCTTTCATTTTTTGAAGCGAATGACATTTACGGGCAAGAAAAAACCTTAGGACAGCTTTTCCCTACGACGAATAAAGCCAAGGATGTGGTTGCCGTATTTGAGCGGCTGTTGGACGCTTACGGCCAGGAGCTGTGGCTTGATACCCTTGGGATAGCGGTGCGCCGGACGGCAGCCGGAAGCTTTGAGGTGGAGGTCGAACGCAATGGCTTGAGTGAAACCGTATCCGCGCGCAGCGTGGTAATGGCTAGTGGCGGGCTTCCTGTCGCTAAGCTTGGCGCTTCGGATTTTGCGCTTCGGTCTGCGCGGCAGTTTGGCCTCGAAGTCGTGCAAACGGCTCCCGCGTTGGTTCCCTTGGCCATCACCGGCAAGGATGCGGATTGGTTTGCCGCCTTGGCTGGAAACAGCGTTTTCAGCCGGGTGACCTGCAACGGCGTTTCTTTTGAAGAGAATATCCTATTTACGCATTGGGGCCTAAGCGGGCCTGCCATCCTGCAGATTTCGTCTTATTGGCGCGCCGGCGAACAGTTGACGATCGATCTATTGCCCCACCTGTCGGTGGACGCGCTCATCAAAAGCGAACGGAACGCTGGCGGCAAACGTCTCATCGCGCAATTGCTGCACGACCATTTTTCCAAACGGCTGGTGGAGGCTCTGGCCAAGTTTCTACCCATCGATACCAAAATTGCGTCCTTGAGCAAAGCCGACGCCAAGAAGGTGGCGGACACGATCCACCGTTTTGTGGTGAAGCCGGCTGGCGACAAAGGGTATGATAAAGCGGAAGTGATGCGCGGCGGCGTGGCTACTGACGAGCTCGATCCGGATAGCCTCGAAGCGAAAGAAGTACCGGGTTTGTTTTTTGGCGGCGAGTGCGTGGATGTGACAGGCTGGCTCGGCGGATATAACTTCCAGTGGGCCTGGGCCAGCGGTTACGCGATTGCGCAACGGCTTTAACCTTAACGCGTTTCCGGTTTTCTCGGGCCGCGCGAACGGTGATGTGGTATTGGGGCTATCGTGGTGTGCGCTGTCTGATTAACGTGGGCCGGGAGCCGGTATCCATGCGAAGCCGTGTTGTGCTGTTCCCGTGCAGGGAAATCGCTTTTCAAAACGTCTCTACCTCCCCGCAGGGGTGTCCTATTTCTAACCCCGGCTTTCAACCCGGGCGTTAGCCATGGAGAACCATCGTTTTGGCGAAAATTTTTATGGGGAAACCAGCGATTCCGAAATTAGATTTACGCATTGTCTGTTGTAGAGTGGCCTTCGGTT
>CAYUIZ010000038.1:0-24573 GCA_964444885.1 uncultured Sphingobacteriaceae bacterium
TCTTAGTTTATTAATCAGTTGTAGCCTTAAAAGTAAGGATTTTGCGGACAACTACGCATGCCAAGGCTGCGATTAATCAAATTCCATCAAGTACGCCTTGATAAATTCATCGAGGTCGCCATCGAGCACGCCCTGCGTATCGGAAGTCTCCACCTGCGTGCGCAAATCTTTGACCATCTTGTACGGGTGCAGCACGTAGTTGCGTATCTGGGACCCCCACTCGATACGCTTTTTGCTCCCCTCGATGGCATTGGTTGCCTCTTGGCGTTTACGCATCTCAATCTCGTACAGCTGCGATTTCAACAGGCGCAGCGCGTTTTCCTTATTCTGGAGCTGCGAGCGCGTTTCCTGGTTTTTGATGATGATGCCTGTGGGTTTGTGGTGCAGGCGCACGGCCGTTTCCACTTTGTTGACGTTCTGCCCGCCAGCGCCTCCCGAGCGGAAGGTATCCCATTCGATCTCCGAGTCTTTGACATCAATCTCGATGTTGTCGTCGATAAGCGGGTACACATACACCGAAGCAAAAGACGTATGGCGCTTTGCGTTGGAATCAAACGGCGATATGCGCACCAGCCGGTGCACGCCGTTTTCGCCTTTGAGGTAGCCGTAGGCAAACTGTCCGGAAAGTTGCAGCGTCACCGACTTAATGCCGGCCACTTCGCCCTCAAGGTAATCCTGTTCGGTCACCTTATAGCCATGCCGTTCGCCCCACATGATGTACATCCGCATCAGCATGCCGGCCCAGTCACAACTTTCGGTTCCGCCCGCCCCTGCCGTCACTTGCAAAATGGCATCGAGCTGATCTTCCTCGGCGCTAAGCATATTTTTAAATTCCAGCGCTTCAATATTTTTCAGCGTTGCATCGTATTGCTCCTGCAGCTCTGCTTCGGAGGCGTCGCCGGATTGGAAAAACTCATACATCACCACGACGTCGTCCACCGCGGAAGCCACCTCATCGTAATGTTCTGTCCAGACTTTTTTGCT
Source organism: uncultured Sphingobacteriaceae bacterium (assembly GCA_964444885.1). Taxonomy (GTDB): domain Bacteria; phylum Bacteroidota; class Bacteroidia; order Sphingobacteriales; family Sphingobacteriaceae; genus CAYRGQ01. The sequence continues at coordinate 985 of CAYUIZ010000038.1, forward strand.
TTTGATGGATAGCAGGACTTTTTCCGCCGCTTTTGAGTCATCCCAGAAGGTGGGCTCCAGCGTCAGGGCCTGCTCGGCTTCTATCTCGGATTTGCGGACATCGACGTCAAAGATGCCTCCTCAGGGCAGTCAATCTGTCCCTCAAGTCTTGTAATTGTTCCTTGGTCATGCCACAAAGATATGTTTTTTTGGTTTTTAGGCGGTAAGGGATTTTTGGCCGACAGACGGGCCTGTTTCCCGGATGGCCTTCTTCTCCGGCAGCCGGCGGGCGACTTCCGTCTTTGCTGCATGCATGTTTAACCGAAGTTCCGATTATAAAAGGGCTATTCACCCCAAAATCTTTCACCAAAACGACGGTTCTTCATGTCTAGCCCCCGGGGTTGCCACCCGGGGCTAGAAATAGAACACCCCTAACATTTCCCGGTTCCTGCATACTCCCTCATCCGAACAATGCCAAAAAAGCCGTACTTTTGCACGTTATGGGCAGAAGAAGACTTTTACCGGAAGAGCGCCAACGCACGGGCATCACGATTATTGATATCGCTGAGCAAGGCAAGGGTGTAGGAAAAATTGACGATTTGGTCGTATTTGTCGACAAGGCGATCCCAGGCGATGTCGTGGACGTGGAGTTGACCCGCAAGAAAAAGAACCTGGCTGAAGCCCGCATCACCCGCCTGACGACGCCTTCAGAACACCGGACGGAACCTTTTTGCGAACATTTTGGGGTATGCGGCGGCTGCAAGTGGCAACACATGAGCTACGATGCCCAGCTCCTTTTCAAGCATCAAAGCGTAGAAAGCGCGCTGGCCCGCATCGGAAAAGCAGACACCTCCTCCATGGAAAGCATCTTGCCTTCGGCCCATACCCGCTACTACCGAAACAAGCTGGAATATACGTTTTCAAACAAGCGATGGCTGACCAATCCGGATGCCGACACGGCGGACAACGACATGAACGCGTTGGGATTTCACGTCCCACTCCGGTTTGACAAGATTCTGGATATCAACCACTGCTACTTGCAGGGCGACCCCTCTAATGCCATTCGGAACAGCTTGCGCGCCTTCGCATTGCGGCAGGGGATTTCATTCTACGACCTGCGTGCGCATAGTGGTGCGCTTCGCAACCTGATTATTCGTACGGCCAGCACGGGCGAAGTGATGGTTATTGTCATTTTTGCCTATCCCAGCGACGACGAAATACAGCAAACCATGACGTACTTGCAAGGCGAATTCCCGCAACTTACCTCTTTGCTGTACGTTGTCAACCAAAAGAAAAACGACACGATTTCCGACCAAGACATCCATTTGTTTGCCGGCCGCGACCATATTTTCGAGGAAATGGAAGGACTGCGGTTCAAAATCGGGCCAAAAACGTTCTACCAGACCAATTCGGCACAGGCTTACGAACTGTACAAAATAACGCGGGACTTTGCCGGCTTTTCGGGAAATGAACGCGTTTACGATCTTTACACCGGTGCTGGCACGATTGCCAATTTCGTTGCGCGCCACGTAGCGGAGGTTGTTGGCATCGAATACGTGCCCGAGGCCATCGCCGACGCCAACGTGAACGCTGCACTCAACGGCATTACCAACACAACGTTCTATGCGGGCGACATGAAAGACATCCTGACGCCCGAATTTGTTGCCCAGCACGGCAGGCCGGACGTGGTCATCACCGACCCCCCGCGGGCGGGCATGCATGGCGACGTCGTCGACCGGTTGCTGGAGATGGAGGCACCCAAAATCGTATATGTGAGTTGTAATGCATCGACCCAAGCGCGCGACTTGGCCATTTTGGCGGCCAAGTACGACGTAGCCCGGATTCGGCCGGTCGACATGTTCCCTCAGACCCAGCACGTTGAAAACGTGGTTTTGTTAACTTTAAAAAACGGATAACATGAATATCGAGGATTTACTGGCCGCACAGGCTGCCGGCGGGGACCAGCCCCAAGCGGCAAGCCCCCTGAAAAGCTTGCGAAAGGATTTGGACCTCTACAGCGCATCCATCCGCGAGGTCGCCGTTGACATTATTGCCGAAGGGCTTTCCGCCTACCCCATCTTCATCGCTCACCAACACGAAGTGGCGCTGGGCGAGCTCATCCTGGACCACCGGGAACTCGGAACCGAATGGTCCATCCACGCCTCCACGCTTGAAGATTTCGTAGAGCGCGGTGTGATTAAAGAAGACCGCAAGCAACGTTTCATCAAGCAATATAAAAAGCCCGAGGACTTTATGTGCCTCTTTGTCGTGGTGCCAGCCGGGGCCAACTTTGTGTTCTATCCTTACCAGCCGAAAGGCGAAAAAACAACGTAGCCGAAGGTTAAACCTTCAGGTGCAACGTGGGTCTAAAAAGACAATGGCACGGACGCAGCGTGCACAATACCGTTAGATGAAAAAACTGTTCCCGTACATAGTGCTGATTGCTTGCCTTTGCCTGCCTTTCGCCCTCATCGCACAAGAGCGCGGTACCGTGCGTGGCCTGGTGGTAGAAGCAAGCGGCAGTGCACGCGTGGGGCAGGCCAACATTACCAACCTACAGAACCGGCAAGTCTCCGTGTCATCACCGACGGGCGAATTCCAGATCGAAGCGACGGTCGGCGACAGTATTGTGATCTCAAAAGTCGGTTACCAGACGGTGATTACCGAGATTAAAACCCTGAGCGACATTCTCATCAATTTTCATCGCGACGCGATCCAAATCGAAACGGTGAACGTCGAGCGGCTAAGCAAGAAAGCGGAATTGGAAGACGTGATGGAAAGTTACCGCAAACAGGGGGTGTATTTTGAAGGCAAGCCCGGCGTCCTCCAATACATTGCCAACCCAATCACCTCGCTCTACGAACTGCTGGGCCGCACGCCGCAAAACGCACGGCGCTTTCGCAACACGATGGAATGGGAGTTAAGCGAAACCGCCGTAGACCGGCTCTTTAACCAAACACGGGTGCAGGAGTTGACGGGTCTGGAGGGCCAGGATTTGGTGAATTTTATGCGCTGGTACCGGCCCAGCTACGAGAAAACCGCCAATTGGGGCGAATACGACATCATGCTCTACATCCAAACTTCGTTCAAGCAATTTGACCGCGATGGCCGCCCCGCTGCGCCCACCCTTCCGAAACTGGGGGCACCGCAACTGCAAAAATAACCGGTATCGCGCGTCGGCCAACTCCGTTCAGCGAACCGTTGCCCCCGGCTCCACGCGCCCGTATGTTCTCGAAGCATATCGAAGTCCGTTGAGCGCGCTTCGCTGTCCACCAAGCCATTTTTATCACGCTGATTCCTAACGGATAAACGCCGCTTGCAAAATCAGTCTTCGCCTTTGGCATCCCATTTGCACCGATTAGGGTTGAAACAAAAAAGTACTAACAACTAAATTTAACGGAGCGATGAAAATATTGAATAAACGATTCGGAATCTTTGGATTGACCGTAGCAACCTCGATGATGCTTTTTAGCGGCTGCGGAACGATTCAGTCGATGAACAGCACGCAAAAAGGCGCCGCAGGTGGCGCAGTAGCCGGAGGCGCCATCGGCGCTATCATTGGCAACAAAGCCGGCAATACAGCGGTAGGCGCCATCGCAGGCGCGGCGCTCGGTGGCGTAGCAGGTGGTCTTATCGGACGCAAGATGGACAAGCAAGCTGCCGAGATAGAGCGCACGGTAGCTGGCGCGGAGGTAATCAAGGCTGACGAAGGTATCATCGTCAAGTTTGACTCTGGCATCCTGTTTGACTTCGACAAAACGGAAGTAAAGCCCGCCGCACGCGAGAACATCAAAAACTTAGTCGCTTCCCTGAACGCCAACCCCGACACGGATATCATGGTGATAGGGCATACGGACTCGAAAGGAACCGACCGCTACAACCAAGGCTTATCCGAGCGCCGGGCGAGTGCCGTGGCGACGTACGCCGTAGGCCAAGGCTTGACCAAATCACGCATCTCAACGCAAGGTCGCAGCTTCCACGAGCCTATCGCGGATAACGATACCGAAGCGGGCCGTGCAGAAAACCGCCGTGTGGAAATCGTAATCGTGGCCAACGACAAGATGAAACAAGAAGCGTTACGCGAAGCGCAATAGAAAACAAACAATTCCTTAACTAACTTCACTAAGGATTATCCGCTCCGTGGTCATACACGGGGCGGATTTTTTTTGCCCCCTGTCCGCCGTGCCAATCCGCTTGTCGTGTAGGATGTGCTACAACGCGGTTCGGAGGAAAATTCCCACTTGGTTTACTTACCTTTAACGACACAAACCCATGTGAACCGTTATGATGAGGTACGTTATCTTAACTTTAGTCTGTTTGTTTCCCGTTATGTTTGCGTCAGCCCAGGAACATTCCGAACTATGCGTCGGCCATTATTTTACTGAAGAAGAAGGCAAGCGTTTTCTTCAAGCGCAGACACCCGCCACACCGGAGGCCTGGCAGAAACGACGAGCGCAGATTCTGCATCAAATCCGAACGGGGATGGAGATCGGCGTCTTGCCGGAAAAACCAAACGCGGAGCCTATTATTCATAGCCGCCGCGTCATGGACGGCTACATCGTCGAAAATATTGCTTTCGAAAGCATGCCCGGCGTCTATGTCACGGGCAATCTATACCGCCCCCTCGGGGAGCACTCCTCCTATGCGGGTGTGTTGTGTCCGCATGGACATTGGAGCGATCCGGACGGACGCCTGCGTGAGGCGATGCAAATGCGTTGTGCCAGCCTGGCGCGGATGGGCGCCGTGGTTTTTGCGTGGGACATGGTGGGCTACGGCGATGCCCAACAGATCGAACACAAATTCCCCAAAGCACTGAAACTGCAGACGATCAACAGTATCCGGGCACTTGATTTTCTGCTCGCTCTGCCTGGGGTCGACCCACAACGGATTGCCGTGACGGGTGCGTCGGGTGGCGGAACGCAGAGCTTTCTGCTCGCCGCGCTTGATGACCGCGTTAAAGTCGTCGCGCCGTGCGTGATGGTATCGGCACATTTTTTTGGTGGTTGTGTCTGCGAGAGCGGCATGCCCATACACAAGCACGGCGATTTTCAGACCAACAACGTGGAGATTGCCGCGCTGGCGGCGCCGCGCCCGATGCTATTGGTATCTGTGGGTGGCGACTGGACGCGAAACACGCCCAAAGTGGAATTTCCCTACATCCAGCAAATCTATCGCCTCTACGGCCAAGAACACCGGGTGGAGTCGGCTCACTTCCCCGACGAGGAACACGACTTTGGCCCGTCCAAACGACAAGCCGTCTACCACTTCCTAGCCGAGCACCTCAATCTCGACTTGCGCCGCATCCAAAATGACGCCGGAGAGATCGATGAAGGATTCGTCACGGTGCTTGCTCCGGACGAGCTGCGGGTGTTCGGCGCGCACAGCCCGTTGCCCAGCAACGCCTTGTCCGCCGATGCTATTATCTTGTCCTTGCAATAAGGAAGAAGTGATTACCTTTGCCCCGACATGGCCGGCATCTATTTTCATATTCCCTTTTGCAAGCAAGCCTGCCACTACTGTGACTTTCATTTTTCCACTTCCCTCAAACAGAAAGACGGCTTGCTGGATGCTATGCGTAAAGAAATACGCATGCAAGCGGGCTATTTGCAGGGCCAAACAGTGGAAACCCTTTATTTTGGCGGTGGCACGCCCTCCTTACTGAATGCTGCCGAGATCATGGGCCTGCTGGATGAGGTGGATGCCCACTTCGCGCTGGGCAGGGATTTGGAAGTGACGCTGGAGGCTAATCCGGATGATTTGGATCCCCAAAAGCTGGCGGCTTACCGACAGCAGACGCCCATCAACCGGTTCAGCATCGGTATACAGTCATTCCACGAGGAAGACCTGCGCTGGATGAACCGCGTCCACACCGCATCCGAAGCCGAAACCGTCCTATTTCGCCTACGGGACGCGGGTTATGATAACCTTACCGCCGATCTGATTTATGGGTTTCCGCTACTAACCGACGAAAAATGGGACGCGAACATCAGCAAGCTAGTGCAGTTTGGGATTCCGCACATTTCAGCCTATAGCATGACGGTCGAAAGCCGGACAGCCTTAGCGTCCTTCATTCAAAAGGGGCGCGAGCGCGGGATGGACGACGAACAAAGCGCACGGCAGTTTCTCACGCTCGTAGAAGCGCTGCGCACCGCCGGCTATGAACAGTACGAAATATCTAATTTCGCCAAACTGGGCCACATCGCCCGCCATAACACGAATTACTGGAAAGGCGTGCCGTACTTGGGTATCGGCCCATCGGCCCACTCCTTCGACGGCCAAACACGGCAATGGAACATCCGCAACAATGCGCTGTATGTTCGCTCGCTCGCCGAAGGAAAACTGCCCTTCGAAGCTGAACAGCTAAGCCCGTCCGACCGGCTCAACGAATACATCATGACGGCGCTGCGCACCAAGTGGGGAATCAGCCTTGGCGATGTCGAAGAGCGCTTTGGATCCGCCCAAACCGAACGGATTCGCCGGGAAGCCGCGCCATTCCTGGCAAAAGACGAGATCACGCTAGATGCAAACACCCTCCTACTAACCGACAAAGGCAAGCTCATGGCCGACCACATCGCAGCGATGCTGTTTGCGGAGTAGGGTTTGCTTCGGTTGGCGCCTCGCAAGCCCGCACACGGACTTTTCCACGCTATAATATAAGTGTAGGGCACTTGTCTACCCAAACACCGTCTGAAACACCTCCTCCACTTTAGCTACTGGGCGGATGACGATATTGTACGCCTTGGCGTTAAGGCCTTTTGTATTGTATTTGGAGATGAATATGGTCTCGAATCCTAATTTTTCGGCCTCAGCAATGCGTTGTTCAATACGATTAACGGCGCGGATCTCGCCAGACAATCCCACCTCTCCGGCGAAAGCAATGCCTGCGGAAACCGGCATATCCTGCTGCGACGATATAATCGCCACGAGCACCGCGAGGTCGATGCCTGGGTCTTCCACGCGCAGGCCGCCGGCAATATTGAGGAACACGTCTTGCGCGCTGAGCCTAAATCCAAAACGCTTTTCCAATACCGCAAGCAACATGTTCATCCGACGCGTATCGAACCCCGTGGAGGAGCGCTGCGGCGTGCCGAAGGCGGCCGTACCTACCAACGCTTGCACCTCGATGAGCATCGGGCGCATACCTTCGAGCATGGCCGCGATGGCAATGCCGCTCATGGCGCCTTCGCGTTGCGAAAGCAATATTTCGGAAGGGTTTGATACCTGCCGCAAGCCGGCGCCCTGCATTTCGTAAATACCGATCTCGGATGACGAGCCGAAGCGGTTCTTCACCGCCCGCAGGATCCGGTATACGTGGTGACGGTCGCCCTCAAACTGCAACACCGTGTCGACCATATGCTCCAGCACTTTGGGTCCCGCTATGGCGCCGTCTTTGGTGATGTGGCCGATGATAAATACAGGCGTACCGCTTTCCTTGGCAAACCGCAAAAGCTCCGCGGTGCATTCCCGTACTTGCGACACGCTACCCGGGGCAGATTCCACCTGAGCGGAATGCAGGGTCTGTATGGAATCGATAATAACCAAATCCGGCTCAACCTCGCCCACCTGCTTGAAAATCTGCTGGGTTGAGGTTTCCGTCAGGATATAGCAGGCGGCACGCGACGATTGCACCAAGCGCTCGGCGCGCATCTTGATCTGCTGCTCGCTCTCCTCGCCGGACACATACAAAGTCTTCGTTTGCGGCAGTGTGAGTGCCAGTTGCAGTGCCAAGGTCGATTTGCCGATGCCGGGTTCGCCACCGATTAGGACGAGCGAGCCGCGCACGATTCCCCCACCTAGCACGCGGTTAAACTCTTTGTCGGGCGTCATAATCCGGTCCTCTTCGCGGTATACGATTTCATGGATGGCGGCTGCCTTATTGCCCGTACGTCCGGGCACCGGAGCCGTCTGCCAACTGGGCACGCGCGCGCTAGTCTTTTCCACGATCTCCTCCACGAGCGTGTTCCACTCGCGGCACGACGGGCACTGTCCCAACCATTTGGGCGATTCGTGTCCACAGTTTTGGCAAAAAAATGTTGTTTTTGTTTTAGCCATGATTGCTTGTATATGACCGAAGACAGAAGACAGAAGACCGAAGACCGAAGACCGAAGGTTGCCAAGCGCGTCATTATCATAGCGCCAATTTCGGTCAGGTGCCACCCAGCCTCGTCACTTGTCTCTTTCCTATCTAACGTTATTTCTAAATCCAATCAGCATATTCATCAAATGAAACGCTTCCAAATACTTTTCATTAAACACGCCATTGTCAATATAGCCCCTTCTTATCGCCTTGTGCAAACAGGTTACGACTTCCGCCAACGAGCGGATTGCGTAACTGACGAAACGCTTCTGTTCAGCGATAGATTGCCCAATGCTCCCTTCCGCGATGTTGAGCGCCACCGAGTCCATGGCTCTACGCACCTGGGACGTGAGGTTGAAAACTTCCTTTTCGGGGAAACGCCCACAGATCACATGAACATCTTCGCCTAAGTCCATAGCCCGTTGCCAAACGACTAATTTTTCAAATTTAAATTTCTCTTCCATAGCTGATCACTAAGTCCCATCTCCGGTCTCCCTTCTTCGATCTCACTCCTCGTTCTCCCGCAATACCCGCAGCACGTTTTCGCCTAATATTTTCCGGATGGCTTCCTCCGAATAGCCGCGTTCCACCAGCGCTTCGGTCAGTTTGGGAAAGTCACTGCAATCGTCCAGCCCTTTCGGCGTGCTATCGATCCCGTCAAAGTCGCTGCCGATACCCACGTGGTCAATCCCGGCAATTTTCACCAGATAGTCAATATGGTCGATTACGACGGACAAAGGCGGCCTGACCGCTTCCTTCGCCTTGGCCGGCAGAAGCCTATACTTGGCGTCAGACGACCGATTTACCGTATCCTGAGCGGTCACGTAGCGCGTGTAAGCCTGATTGACGCGCGAATAAAACATCGGATCTAAAAAAGCGGAATAAAAGTTCACGCAAATCACCCCGCCGTTGTCCCGTACTGCCCGGATTTGGTCGTCCTGCAGGTTTCGGTAGTGCGCGGCAAGTGCGTAAGCATTGCTGTGCGACACCAGTACGGGCCGGTCTGTCACCGCCAGCACATCAAAAAAAGCCTGCCTGCCGACGTGCGATAAATCGACGACCATACCGAGCTCGTTCATCCGCCTGACGATCTGCCGGCCAAAGTCGCTCAGCCCTTTGTGCTTCAACCGCGAAGGAAAACGCACTTCATCACGAGCCGACGAAATCCAGGGCAAGCTGTTATTCCAAGTAAGTGTCATGTATAGCGCGCCCCGCCGGTGCAGGCTATCGAGGTAATCGATCCTTCCTTCGATCAGGTGGCCGCCCTCAATACCGATCAGGGCGGCGATTTTACCTTGCCAAACGGCAGTTTTTATTTCGTCGACTGTCCGGGTCAGCGCAATCGCATCCGGATTGGCAGCAATGACACGCATGAGTCCGTCGATTTGCCGGTTAGCATAGTCAAAGCCCTTGCCCGGCCCCTGCCGCTCGTCGCCCCACACGGCAAATACCTGCACATTGACTTGACCCTCCTGCAACCGGGGGATATCGGTGTGTCCCGTTTCGATTCGCTTACCGATATCCTTTCCCTTGCTCACCGACGCATACAGCACGTCGTTGTGCGCGTCCAACACGATGGCATCTTGGTGGATGCACGTGGCATCCTGCGCAATAACGGGGAAATACACCCCCAGGAGCAGTCCGAAAAGGAAAAACAGTTTGCTATGCATAACGATTTAACCGAAGATTACGGAGCCTGTTGACCGCGGCTGGCCGAAATAGCCTCGTACACGGCGTCTTGTATACGACCCCGGATACGGAGCTCCCCCAGTTTCGGGCTCACCTCCGGATGCACCCGGTTAGACAAGAAAATATAGACCAGCTGCTCTTCGGGATCGATCCAGATACAAGTGCCCGTATAGCCGGTGTGCCCGTACGTCGCTTCGGAGGCGAGCAGGGACGGATACTGGCTTTCCGGCCCCGGTTCCTTACGGTCGAAGCCGAGCCCTCGCCTGCTGGTGGCCGACTGTTTGGACGTAAACAAATCGACGGTCTCCGGCTTGAAGTATTGTTGCCCACCATAGTGCCCGCGATTCAGCATCAGCTGGGCGTATATCGCCAAATCATTGGCGGAAGCAAACAGTCCAGCATGCCCGGCGATACCGCCGGCCATCGCCGCCCCCTGGTCGTGCACGTATCCCTGTAGCAGCACGCCGCGAAACGCCTTATCGTACTCGGTAGGTACGATTCGGTCGCGTTCGAAACGCTCGCGCGGGTTGTATCCGGCGGTTTTCATCCCCAATGGCCGATAAAACTCATCCTGCACGTAGTCTTGCATGGGGATACCCGTTTGATGCTCAGCCACCTCCTTGATCACATACATGCTGATATCGCTGTACACGTATTTGCCACCCGGATTGCGCTTTGACTGCAGCATCACCGGCCACATCACATTCTCATAATAGTTGGTCTTGATGTAGGCGTTGTCCGCCACCTTGACCGAATGGGTCGCTGACGAATCAGTTTGCAAATCACCCTCTTCCAGATCACGGTAGAAGGGAATATACGGAATGAATCCGGCCTCATGAAGCATCACTTCGCGCAGGGTAACATCCGCTTTGTTGGTACCCTGTGCTTGCAACAGGTAGTGGCCCATCGTGCTATCCAAGTTAATCACGCGCTGTTCCGCGAGCCGCATGGCTACGGGCGTGGTCGCCGCGATTTTGGTAATGGAGGCCATGTCAAAAATATCATTTACCTGTGTAGGTTGGGCCTTATCATACGTGTGGTGCCCATACGCTTTTTGAAAAATAACATCCCCATTTTTGGCGACCATCACCACCGCTCCGGGGGCAGCGCGCTCGCGGATAGCCTCCGCAGCAATACCGTCGATAGCGGCTTCCAAGGCTTGCTGATCGAGCCCCGCCGCTGCGGGGTCCGCATAGGCCAGGCGAATACGCTCCGTAGCGAAGCCCAAACCTTGGGTGTAGCGCACCGCGTAGGTACGGTCGAGACGGTTAGTACAGGCCAAGCCCCCGAATACGGACATCGCTGCGTTTTTCAAGGTTGTTGCGTCGCTATCCGAGACCCACAAAATAGGCACATGAACATGGTTAAAGCGCGAGAGCAGGCGACCGTCGCCGATGAGCACCACGATTACCTGTTTGCCTACTGCCTGGCTGTTGATAAAATGGAGCAAGAAATCGTCTCCCATGTCTCGCTCCGTCACGGCAAATATCAAGGTATTAAAGAATTTAAGCCCTTCGTCGAGGGCAAAAAACCCTTCATTAGCCTCGGGAAGCACATGGTGCTTGACGAGCGCATAATTATCCAGCATATCCCGCATCACCTGCAGCTCAACCCCGCTCCGGCTAACCGTCGCGATATTGCGCTTATCGAGTGCTGTAAGGGGAACCCAGCCACGCTGGTTGTTCAGCAAAACAGTTTCATTGGTCGCGGTCGGATGTTGCTGGGCATACCCCACAACCGTCCAAAAAAGCATGGACAACGCAAAACAGCACAATATATAGGGTCTCATACGGCTAATATCGATATTATTTGCGCAAACCCTCATTTCGTAAGGGAATTTTTGTAATATTTGCTACGCCCGTTATGACAGAAAAATATGTTTAACGTCAACAGCCGTTTTTTTCGTTTTTTCTCGCTTCTGCAGGGAGCGCTGGAAATGGAGTTAGACCTCAGGGCACTTTCGCCTGACGCATGTTTGGTCTATGGCCCCCAACTGGAAATCAACCTGATATATTACCGGTTGGAGGCGCACGGCCGCACGACAGCCGGCGAAGCTGAAAAACGGGAAATACATATTGACGAGGATCTTTGGATGAGCCAGCCTGACTTGTTGCTGCAGCGTATTGTCGCGCTGGCCGGGCAGGCTACGCGAGTACACGCGCGGGATACCGTCGTTACGCGCATCGACAAGCAAGTAGCCATGGCCTTCCAGGCCGAACACCATCTCAACGTAGCCTTGCCCGGCAAGTACCGCTACGGATTATTCCTGGATGGCGAACTGGCGGCCATCGCCGTGTATAGCGGGGGCCGGCGGATGCAGAACCAAGCCGAGGAATACCGCTCTTTCGAACTGTTGCGTTTCTGCCACAAGCAGGGCCTTCATGTCGTGGGCGGACTCTCCAAGCTGATCGAGGGATTCCGGAAGGATTTCGAACCCGGAGACATCATGACCTATGCCGATAAAGACTGGACCGATGGCCAGCGCTATGAAAAGACAGGATTCGAGATCGTTGGGGAAATCGAGCCCCGGGTGTTTTGGGTGGATCCACGCACCTGGACGCGCTATGCCGCAGACAGCCTGCCTGAATCCTTGGCAAACAAAACCGAAGAAGCGCTGCGTCACGACGGCTACATGCCGGTCACCAACAGCGGCAGCCTAAAATTGGTGAAACGTTTTTGACGCCTGGCAACCGCATCAGCACAAAAGTCGGAACCGTTTTGAGTGTGGAAGGGAACGACAAGCCTGATCGGTTTGAAAATTTTTAGTAATTTCGACGGTAAGCTGTGGGCAGTACGTCTTCTGCCACACCTTACACCTTAATACACGGACTATTAACACGTAAAACAAAACATGAAACGAAAACTCAGAATGGGAATGGTCGGCGGCGGAAAAGACGCCTTTATCGGCGCAGTACACCGCATCGCTGCCAATATGGATGGCTTAGTCGAACTGGTTTGCGGCGTATTCAGCAGCAACGCTACCGTATCCCAGGAAACGGCCGTAGATCTGTTCATCCCCGCAAACCGCGTGTACGCTAGCTACCAGGAGATGATCGAAAAGGAGAGCCAATTGCCCGAAGGGGAGCGCATGGATTTCGTGACCATCGTCACCCCAAACTTTATCCATTTTGACCCAGCCAAACTAGCCTTGGAAAACGGATTCCACGTGGTGGTGGAAAAGCCGATGACCTTCAGCTTAGACGAGGCCAAGGAATTGGAAGCTATTGTAGCGCGTACGGGCAACCTCCTGTGTCTGACGCACACCTATAGCGGATACCCGATGGTGAAGCAAGCGAAGGCGATGGTCAGCGAAGGCGCCATCGGCAAGGTCCGCAAAATCGTGGTGGAATACCCACAAGGCTGGCTCAGCCGGTTATCAGAACGAGAAGGCAACGTACAAGCTGCCTGGCGCACCGACCCTAAGCGGTCTGGAAAAAGCGGTGCGATGGGCGATATCGGCACGCATGCCGCTCACCTCGCCGAGTACGTGACCGGCTTGAAAATATCCGAATTGTGCGCTGACCTCTCTACGATGGTAGAAGGCCGCCTACTAGACGATGATGGAAGCGTGCTTCTCCGTTTTGACAATGGAGCGCGCGGCGTGCTGATGGCATCGCAGATATCGGCGGGTGAAGAAAACGCGTTGCGAATCCGGATTTATGGCGAGGAAGGTGGATTGGAGTGGGCACAGGAAGAACCGAACACACTGATCCTAAAACCGTTGGACAAACCGCGGCAGCACTACCGCACATCCTACGGCTATGCGGCCCCCTATACGCTCAGCTCCTTTGCCACCCACAATTCGCGTATCCCTTCTGGGCATCCGGAAGGGTTGCTGGAAGCATTTGCGAACATTTACCGCAATTTCACACTGACCGTATCGGCCAAAATGGAAGGTCGGGAGCCCACGCCCGAAATGCTGGATTTTCCACAAGTACACGAGGGCGTTCGCGGTATGGCCTTTATCGACAAAGTGGTCGAAAGTACCAACAGCACGCAGAAGTGGATAAAATTTGACGTGTAACCCTCACTTGCACTGAACCCTTTAACCGAGCGCCCCGAATCCATAAAGGGGCGTTCGGTCGTTTTACGCATCCCCAATGAGTCAACATCGGCAACCGCTTATCGTCATCCTGGGTCCGACTGCATCGGGCAAGACGCGCCTGGCCGTCGAGCTCGCCCAACGGCTGGACGGAGCGATCATCAGCGCCGATTCCCGTCAGCTCTTTAGGGGCATGGACATCGGTACGGGCAAAGACCTCGCCGAATACGGTGCCATTCCGTATTACCTGATCGACACGCTCGATCCCGGTACGCCCTACAACGTGTCGCAATACCGGCAAGACGCGCTTGCTGCACTCCACGAAGTCCGCCAGTCGGGCAAATGGCCCATCCTGTGCGGCGGCACGGGCATGTATATTCAAACGCTGTTGCAAGGCATGCCTTACAGTGATGTCCCCGTCGATGAGGATTTGCGCGGCTCCCTCGAACAATTGCCAACGGAAATGCTGACCCAACAGCTTTCGCAACTCGCCCTGCCAGAAAATTTCACGCCGGACACGAGTACCCGGAAACGGATTATTCGCGCGCTGGAAATCGCCACGTGGTACCGGGAAAACCCTCAGGGTATTCCATCCGCCCAACCCGTAGACGCGCTGGTTTTTGGCCTGAAGCTGCCGCTCGAAGAACGCCGCCAGCGAATCACCACACGGCTAGAACACCGCCTGCAGCACGGCTTGGTCGCGGAAGTCCAACGGTTGCTAGACCAAAGCCTCTCACCCGCGCAACTGATTCGCTACGGACTCGAATACAAATACGTGACCGAGTACCTCCTCGGCCAACTGGATTGCCCCACCCTGTTTGCACGGCTCAATACCGAAATACACCGTTTCGCCAAACGCCAAATGACCTACTTCCGGAAAATGGAAAAGGATGGCATTGCCATCCAATGGCTGGAAGCAAATAGCGCACGGGAAGTCATTCATCGGCGGGTGGAGGAGTACTTTTAGGTTGCCAAACACGCCACACAAATCACTGCTGTAACACAACCGATTGCGCATTTTACGCAAACGGTTGAGTTCTCCTATCGTTTTGTAGTCAACCGAGGTTTACCTAAATTGCTTCTCGACAAACATTCCAACCGTGTTTAACGGGCCAAATATCGACACCGAATTTTGGCAAAAACACGGCCTGAAACTGACCACTTTTTACAAACAAAATGACCTTTTATTATATAAAAAAAAACCAATTAAGCTCTTTTACGCCCTTTGATTACTTTTTAATGAAGGATTTGGACGAACAAAAATAATGCTACATACCATCGGCGGAAAAAATCAAATAATTTAACCAAACAACAAACCAAAACACCCAGATTAAGATAAATGAAGAAACGCATACAACAGACTTTTAACAATGGCGGCATGCAGCGCCTAGCTCACAGTCACACCAACGGCCATTGTGACCTCGAAACCATCAAACTATCAGACTTACCCACGTAACCCATTTAACAGCTATGAAACACATTCATTTCGCTAAAGCACGGCGACATGGACGCGGGCAACTACCCGCTCCGCTAGCGCGTGCAGTACAAGTAGTGAAGTCCGCTTTCTTGCTATGCCTTGCGCTCTCCTTTGCATCGCACGTGCAGGCAAACGACGGACGCACCGCTACCACCTTCAACAAAACAACCCAGCAACGCACTGAAGTGCGGGGAACCGTACGGGACACTTTTGGGACTGTCCTCCAGGGCGTCAGTGTCGTGGTTAAAAACCACCAAGACCAAGGGACAACTACTGACATCAATGGCCGGTATATCTTAGACGTTCCGGAAGATGCCACCCTCATCTTCACGTACATTGGCTACTTGACACAGGAAGTGCCCGTGAGCGGACGGGAAGTAATTGACATCGTCTTGGCCGAAGACATTACGGGCTTAGAGGAAGTCGTCATTGTGGGTTTTGGCACGCAGAAGAAGCAAAGCGTCGTCGGTGCCCAGGCCACGATTCAACCCCAAGAACTGAAAGTGCCCGTTCGCGACTTGACCACCGCCATTGCAGGCCGCCTAGCCGGCGTAGTAGCCACACAGCGCGGAGGCGGACCCGGCAATGACGGAGCCAATCTATTTATCCGGGGCGTAGGTACGTTTGCCTCCAGTCCCCAAGGACCGCTTTTAGTTGTCGACGGTGTGCCTGACCGCGCTATCAACAATATCGACCCCGAGGATATCGAAAGCTTCACCGTCCTGAAAGACGCGACAGCGACAGCCGTTTACGGCACCCGGGGCGCCAACGGCGTAATCCTTATCAACACGAAAAAAGGCCGGGCGGGCAAGCCGCAAATCAATGCGGAGATAAACCAAGCCGTCAACCAGTTCACCTTTCTCCCGGACTTCATCGATGGTCCCGCCTTCATGGAGCTTTTTAACGAAGGCCTTGAAATGCGCGGACGTACGCCACTCTATTCCGAAGAACGCATTGCCCGCCATGCTAGCGGCGAAGATCCCGATCTCTATCCCAACGTCAACTGGTATGATATCCTGTTCAACAAATACGGCAGGAACAACCGTGCGACGCTGAACGTCAACGGCGGATCAGAAAACGCTACATACTACATATCCACCGGCTATTTTGGCGAAGTGGGTCAGTTTAAGCGTGACAACGTCCAGACGTATAACTCGACGTTGCGTCTTGACCGGTTTAACTTCACCAGCAACGTAGACGTCAATGTCACCCGCACCACCAAGCTGGCGTTGGGTGTCAACGGCTTCATCACGAACTTGAACAGGCCGGCGTATGGAGTCAATGACATATTCGGGCTGGCGACGAGTTCTGCGCCGCACATCATTCCGCCCCAATACTCCAACGGAGAATGGCCCCAACTGGCCGGCACATTGCAGAGCCCTTATATGGCCCTTACCCAGTCGGGCGTCGTCAATTCCTATGACAACACCGTCCGTTCCAATATCCGGGTGACCCAAGACCTGAATATGCTCCTAGATGGCTTAAGCGCTACAGGCATGTTCGCTTTTGACGTCAACGTCAACAACAACCTGACACGGAGCCGTACGTTGCAAACCTATTGGGCCACCGGACGCGATGCAGACGGCGAGTTAATCACTGACATTACGCACGCCGGATCAAACGAGCTAGGCTTTGGCCTTAGCCGCTATGGAGACCGCCGCTTCTATACCGAGGCTGCTGCCAACTACAGCAACCGCTTCGATAATCACGACGTGTCGGGCATGTTACTATTCAACCAATCGGACTTTAGCGATGCCACCAGCCGCGTGGGCACATACACGGCAGCCATCCCCTACCGCCAACGCAATATTGTAGGCCGGGCTAACTACGGCTATGCCGACAAATACTACGCAGAAGCCAACTTCTCCTACTCCGGTTCGGATAACTTCGTACCCAGTGAGCGATATGGATTTTTCCCTTCCTTCGGCGTGGGCTGGGTCGTGTCCAACGAATCCTTCTTTGAACCGATCCGTGACGTCATGCAGCATTTCAAGCTCCGCTATACCTACGGGCTATCCGGCAACGCGGCTGTTGACAACCCCAACTTGCGCTTCTTATACCTGACCACAATCGGTGATGCAGGCGGTTACACATTTGGCGTGCCTGGGTCAACGCGCGGCTTTACCGGTTACAACGAATCACGCGTGGGAGGCAACGTACGCTGGGAAACATCCTATCGCCAGAACCTCGGCGTGGAGATGAACTTCCTCAATAATGACCTGCAGCTGATTGTCGAACTTTTCAGGGAAAAGCGGGAGGGCATTTTGCTTCCTAACTACGTGATTCCCTACATGTCCGGATTCACCGTGGGCAACATCCCGTATAACAACATCGGCAAGACAAACAATAAGGGTATCGACGCTACGCTGGACTACAACCACAGCTGGACGGAGAAGAACTTCTTCTCATTCCGCGGCACCTTCAACTACAATAAAAACCTTGCGGTGTTTGATGGCCTGCCACCATGGAGATATCCGTATTTGGATCGCATCGGGCAACCGATCAGTCAACGATTTGGCTACATAGCAACGGGCTTGTTCCAAAACCAAGAGGAAATCGACAACGCGGCCATACAAGCGGGCGACGTGCGCGTGGGGGATATCCGCTACAAAGACCTCAACGGTGACGGGATCATCAATAGCAACGACCAGACCGCGATTGGCTACGGCCATGTGCCCCGCATCGTATATGGGCTTAACTTTGGAGCCGGCATAGCTGGCTTTGACTTAAGCCTCTTCTTCCAAGGAGTGGGCATGGTCGACTTCAACTACGCGAGCGGGTTCGGGACCACGCCATTTTCACAAGGTGCTACCTATGGCAACATGTACAGCCAAGTGCTGGACCGCTGGACGCCGGACAACCCCAATCCGCGGCCATTTTACCCGCGCTTGTCGACTAACCAAGATGCTACTACAAACTATTACACCAGCACCTGGTGGATACAGCGTGCGGATTACCTGCGTCTGAAACAGGCGGAGCTTGGGTATACTTTCACCAACCAAGCCCTGCTGCAGCGCTTAGCCATTCAGCGCTTGCGGATCTATGCAAACGGGACTAACCTGTTCACAGTCTCGCCCTGGAAATTCTGGGATCCGGAATTAGGTGATGGCCGTGGCGCAGTTTACCCTAACATAACCACCTACAACTTGGGTGTTCGTATCAACTTTCAATAAAAGACAGCCATGAAAAGGATAATCAATATAAAAACGACATTGTATGCCCTCTGTGGCTTGTTGCTGCTGTTTTCGGTCAGCTGCAAAAAAGGATATTTTGACACCCAACCGGACAACATTGTCAGCGTCGAAGAAATCTTCGCCAATCGTGGCCAGACTGAGCGCTGGTGGGCTGGTTTGTATAGCAATATACCCGATATCTGGAATCAACCGTACGACTTCGGGTATAGCATCATCACCGATGAAATGGATGCCAGCAACTGGACGAACCCAGGCATGAACAGCGGTGCTATCAACGCTGATGCCAGCCCGGCAAATTTCATGGCACTGTATGAGCGAATCCGCCTGGCGACCATTTTCCTCGAACGGGTCGATGACAACCAGGAAATCCGGGACCTCGCCAACGGTGAGCAGATCATCCGGAACTATAAAGGCGAAGCCCGATTCCTGCGTGCGTACTACCATTGGTTGCTCATGAAGCAACTTGGACCAATTGTAATTGCACCGACCTCTTCGGCCTCGCCCGAAGACGATTTCCAAGTCCCCAGAAGCACTTGGGACGAATGCGTTGCGTTCGTGCTATCGGAAATCGCACTGGCAAAGCAGGATCTGCCGGTAGACTATTACCTCGCTGGCACCACGCAGATCGACGGTATCGAGGTAGGGCGGATCAACCAGATCATCGCCACTGCACTGGAATCACAGGTGCTGCTTTTTCACGCCAGTCCGTTGTTTAACGGTAATACGGAATTGGCAGATTTCCGCAACCTGGACGGTACCGCCCTGATCAACCAGTCTTATGACGCTTCCCGCTGGGCGACTGCCGCCGCCGCCGCGAAGGCAGCCATCGACATCGCCGAAGCCAACGGAAAAGCGCTGTTCAAAGTGGCACACGAAGATCCTTTCCGTGCGGGCTTCCTATCTAGCCGCGACTTGTTTTGGGATGGCTGGCGCACCGAAGGAATCTGGCTGCGCCCCAGCTCCAATAACTTCCAGTGGGAAATCCACGCTGCCCCACGGTCGACGGCCGGCACGGCCTACAATGGACTAGCGGTCGTGCAACAACTGGTTGACGACTTCCGTATGGCCGATGGATCCTCCATCACCAATAACAGTGCCTACAATGAGAACACCTACAGCGACGAAAGCACCGCCTACTACGCGGCTGGAACCAACACGATGTACACCAACCGCGAGCCACGGTTCTATGCGTACGTTACCTTCAACGGCTCGGTTAGCCCTACATCGCCGAAACCCGGCGTGGAAAATTCAAGGGTAGAATTTTTCAATACCGGCACCTCGGGCAAAGCCACTTCGCCTCGCGACTGGCCCAAGACGGGCTATACCGCACGAAAAAACCTGCACCCTACGTTCAGTGTCAATCCGGGCATCAATGTCGCACGGCCAGCTATGCTTATTCGCCTAGCTGAGCTTTACCTCAATTATGCCGAGGCGCTCAACGAATCCGAGCCTAGCCATCCCGACGTGTTCACCTACCTGAATGCCGTGCGAAACCGAGCCGGATTGGGTGACTTGCCCGCCGGGCTTAGCCAAGCGCAGACGCGAGACGAAATACGTCGCGAACGCCGCATTGAGCTTTCCTTCGAGGGCCACCGATATTTCGACGTCCGCAGATGGAAGATACCCAACCTGCCGGGCTCTAATCAAGGCGGTGTATTTGAAGGCATGGACATGGATTCAGGCACAACGCTGTCGGATCAGGCCTACCACAGTCGCGTCACTGCCTTCACCCGTACGCCATGGCAGCGCCGGTACTACTTCATGCCGTACGGACAGAACGAAATGGACCGCAACAAACAGTTGGTTCAATTCCCAGGCTATTAACGAGAGGAAACGTGTAGTTCTCAAAGAAAAAAAGAATCATGAAAACACATAAAATATACGCATGGATGCTGATGAGCTTGTCTACAGCATTTCTCGCATGCAACGACGACGTTCCGCCCTATGAAGAGCTGACGGACTCAAAGGAAGGTGCTTCGGTCTTTATCGCCAAAGCGCACCAAGGACATCAAAACCTGACGATCTTCCCCTATACGGAAGAGCGAAGCGTTCAGTTTGGTGTAGGCTTTGGCGCACTGGGCCTCCCCGCTTCCGACATCGGAATTACGCTAGTGGAGGATATACAGGCATTCGACAGCCTGAACGTCATTCGTGAACTCAACGGGCTGCCACCCTATGAACGTTTCCCACAGGGAGCGTACCAGATCGACAAATTAAACCTTACCATCCCCAAAGGCGGTATGTCGTCCGATTTGACAACGCTGACGTATTTCCCCGAACAATTCGATGCTGAAACAGATTACCTTTTGCCCCTCAGTATACAGAGCGCATCAGGCTTCAGTATCAATCCAGGTACGAAGACCGTCTTCTTCGTTGCTCCTAAGCTACAAGAGCGGCCGGCAAGCACCACTGGATGGCTTGCGACGGCTTCGTCGGAACAAGGTTTTGGCTGGGAAAACACTGGTCAGGCTAGCGCTCTGATAGACAGGGACCTGAATACCATATGGCACTCGGAATACAGCCCCACGCGCCCTGGCTACCCGCACTGGCTGAGCTTCGATATGCTCAAACCCGTATATGTCACGAAGATTGCGATGGCTCCGCGGCAAAATAACGGCAACGGCCCCACCAAGTTCAAGCTGGAAGGAAGCGCCGACGGAACAACTTGGTTTGACCTGAGCGGCGAACTAGATTTCAACCCAGGGAACACAGCTTACCAAGAATACCCGATTGAACCACAGGACTTGCAGAAAATTCGGGTGACGCTATTGGAAGGGCGCCAAGACGTCGCCTTCCTGGCCGAATTTGTCGTGTACACCTACTAATCGTGCAAGTTATGCCGGCGTTTGAGTCAGAGCGAAATCACCCATGCCACGGCGGCTCACTTAGCTAGCTAAAGACGGCAAGGCGCTAAACCCTTGCCGTCTTTTTTTATACGTGTTTCCAAAACGAACACTAAAAAAACGCCCACATCATGATCAAGCCCCCTTTCCTGCACACGATTCTACTGCTGAAAACCATTATCTTGCTGCTGCTGGGTTGTTCGAATCAGGCGGTGGAACCGACAACCCCGGAGGAAGAAGAATCAGAAACGCCCCAAACGGAAGTCGCTTTGATCGTTAGCGAAACGCCTTCCGGACAGCGCGAAGCGAGGCGGATGGCCCGTGGCGATCGTGGACCCGCGTCTGATTTCACGCCCACAGGCTACTACCTCCCGCCAAACACCACGCTGCACATCCGAGTCGAGCAAGTAGCGCAAGGGACCGGCACGCCTACATTGCTAGTCGGCTCATATTCCCGCTATGAGTCTAAGTGGGATCCGACGTCCGTACCGCTGTCCTTCGGCGATAATACCATCCGCAGCGACGCCCACGGAGGTCTCTTATATGTCAGGTACAATGCGCAAGACGACGTCCAAGCTAGGGGCCAGATTCGCCTGACGCTCACAAATGGCCACAAACCGCATCCCTATTTCTTGTTGGGAAAAACCACAAACCAAGAATGGCACGCGATGCTGGACGAATGGCATGAGGCACCCGACGTTGTCCTTGTCAATGAGGGCGCTATCGTGGTAGCTTCCATGTCAAAAGCGCTGGAATACCGAAACGAAAACCAAAATTTGCTCTTAAGGCTGATCGATGAAGCGCTCCAAGCAGAATATGCAATCAGCGGCCTCGACGGATCCGCTCCCGAACACCAACGGAACGCACACAAATTGGTGATGACGGAAACTGATAAAGACGACACCTTCATGGCCGCCACATGGTACCGCACGTGGTATCACCGAAGTGTAGTCAACCACATCCTGACCGTACCGGGGTTTCGTGACGATGGATGGGGGCCATGGCATGAACTCGGGCATCACCACCAGCAAGATGCATGGACCTGGGAGGAGCTCGGCGAGGTCACCGTCAACATCTATTCACTGGCCGCGGAGCGGGCCATGGGCGCAGCACAGTCCAGATTGGCACGCGACGGCGTTTGGAATGACGTAGCCGCTTACCTAGCGCTCCCCGACAGCGAGCGGGACTACAACGCGCCCAGCACGGGCGTATTTGTGCGACTCGCCATGTTTCAGCAGCTCTGGCTGGAATACGGAGACGCTTTTTTCCAGCAACTCCACAAAAAAACTCGGGAGGATAGGCCAAATGTTTCTGAACGCAACGCTAAGATGCGCTATTTCATGGTACAAGCGAGCCAACTATCCGGAAACGACCTGAGCCAGTTCTTTCGGAAATGGGGGCTACGCGCAGGCGATGCTGTATACGAGGACATCAGTGCGCTAGGGCTGCCCCATCCGGCTACGGACCTAACAACCCGCACCGATGTTGCCAACTGAGGATCCATCACTCGTGTGCTGGGAGTGGGAGAGGTCACCAGTTTGGCCACTAATAAAAAAACAGTCATCCATTGAAAGACTGTTCGAATTCGGGAAATCCGTAAAGGTCGAAGCCGGGGACTTGTTGACCTCGGCAAACGGTTTAAATGCCTAAGCGTTTAGAATATTTCCGTAAATTAGCATAACATTTACAAGTTGAACAATCATGGAAACATACATCGTACATCCAGACAAGTCGCAGGAAAAGGCTTTACGAGCGTTTCTGGAAGCGCTAAATGTACCGTTTGAGCGTGAAAACGATGATGTATTACCCCCTCACGTGATTGCTGGTATCCGCAAGGGGCAAGCAGATATAGAAGCGGGACGAACTATCACGCTTGAAGCATTTAAGGAAAAAATAGCGAGTAAGCGGTAAAACGCCCCGTCGATTTATCGGAAAACGCCATCGAAACTTTCGATGCCATTTGTATGCAAATAAACGATCGGTTTGCGGAAAGGTCGGAAAAGCGTTTCGAGAAGAGCACGGTGAAAATACTAGAACTGATCAGCAAAAATCCTTACCTATACGAAGCCACAGCTTTTGACCCCAACATCAGACGTGCTTTGATAGACAAACTGTCGTCTGTATTTTATGAAGTAAAGGAAGACCGAATTCAGGTACTCTTCTTTTGGGACAATCGGCAGGAACCTATGGAATTCGGATGACCTACCCTATTAAAGACTGAATACAACAATACCCCGCCTTCCCGCACGGCCTCTTACAGCCCTGATCCTTGGCAACGCTGATGCCAG
>CAYUIZ010000039.1:0-282 GCA_964444885.1 uncultured Sphingobacteriaceae bacterium
TGCACCAGCGCACACCTGTGTTTATGGGTAATAGGGAGATGGTGGAAGCGATTGAAGTTTCGCTGGCGAACGCGGTGGAATCGAATGTTTCCCCTGAGATTCGTGAAGATTTAGCGGACTTTAGCGACTGTTACGAATCGCGTGGTTGCCCGGCTTTGCACATAGAAATGGAAAAATAAAGCGGCGCTGAGGGAAACCGTTTTAAATTATCTCCTTGGGTTTGTCACGGTTTTTGTCTGCTATGCGGCAAAAACACGCGCCAAACACGCCTATTGGCAATCT
>CAYUIZ010000039.1:382-24495 GCA_964444885.1 uncultured Sphingobacteriaceae bacterium
TTTGCGCCGGGCGTTGCCCAGGCGCTATCCATATAGCACCCCTTCGGGGTTGCCTCTCATTTAAAGCGATTCCCCTGCCAATTAGTGACGCACGGTAAAGGGCATAAATAATGCTGATCGCCCACCACGGGAAATTGGTTTTGGCGTTATTTCTGGATTTTGTCACGGTTTTCGTCCGACATGCGGCAAAAACACGCGCCAAAACCCGCCTACTTGGCAATCTTTTGCGCCGGGCGTTGCCCAGGCGCTATCCATATAGCACCCCTTCGGGGTTGCCTTTTATGTAATGATTTATAAGCATCGGCCTACATAAGGCGAGGTTCACTTGTTATCTGCCTCGTTACCTGCCTGGCTGGCAGGCTGAGTAGTGGCAAAATAACCCAAACCTCTTTCCCATTTCAATGCCGCTTGGCGCTCGTGCCGTCCGCAGGAAAGGAGGCAACTCGAGCCTTTTGCAAAGCCTCCGCTTCAGGCGCCCCCGCAGCCCTCGGCGTTGCTGAAGTGAACAATAGGCATCCCAACCACACCGCCTTACGTTGTTTCCTTTCCCACTGCTGTGACATAGGGGTTGCTTTCTGCTTAAACGGAAAATCAAGTATACAATATTACAAACCGTCATGTCGAGTGTGGGTCAGCGGAGGCCAGCGGGGAATCGAGACATCGCAACAGCATATCCCATGCGACCCCTCGGTTTCGCTCCGCTGCACTCGGGGTGACGTGTAGGGATAATGAAGCTTTTCTTAATTTTGAACCGACAAAAATGCCGGCATTTGCCAATCGCTACATATAAGCCTTACGATCATGGTACGAGGAGGACACATATACATCATGACCAACAAAACACAAAGCACCTTGTACATTGGCGTTACGTCTGACTTGAGATCGCGTGTTTATCAACACAAAACACGACATTACCCGCTCTCCTTTACAGCACGGTTTAATCTGGTGCATATCGTTTACTACGAATATTTTGATTCGATCGAAGAAGCCATCCAACGAGAAAAGCAATTGAAGAAATGGAGGAGATCTAAAAAGAACAAACTAATCGAAATGAAAAACCCTCATTGGAATGATTTGTGGCGCGAAACAGAAGATTTATGAAGCCTCGATTAGTTGATCTCGCGCTGTCGCGTCAGTGCACGATGACCGGTTTGGGGTTCTATTCGACACGGCGATCTACACGGCGTCATGCCGCTAGTCCCGCAAGGTGGAGAACTTGATTCGACATCTGTTTATAGTTAGCACAAACCTTCCTGTTGCTTCTGCTTTTTTCGTGCCTGTTGTGCGAATACGGTTGCACCTGCCAGTAACCAAGAGACCCCGGATCAAGTCCGGGGTGACGGTTTGGCGCGAATATGCGAATACGGAAAACCCGCCTATTGGCATTCTTTTGCGCCGGGCGTTGCCCTGGCGCTATCCATATAGCACCCCTTCGGGGTTGATTCTCATTTGAAGAGACTCCCCTGCCTTATTATGCCGTATTGAGTCCCGGTACTTTATCCAAAACCTTCGATCTCCCACCCTTTGCGGTATGTGCGTTTTAAAAGTTTCTCCGCGGCGGGGTTATTAGGTATGCGCATGTTCTTGGCGTCCCATTCAAGAAGCTTGCCGGGTGTCTGAATCGCGACGGTACCCAATAAAATGGCTTCTGTCATCGGGCCGGATTGGGCGAAGTGCGATTCGGTCTGAACACGGCCCAAACAAGCGTCTATATAATGATGATAGTGGTTGCGTTCTTCTAAGCTGGGATACTGTATCTGCGAAAATTTAGACTCCGGAAGCAGTTTGGGCATTCCGCCATGCGGAATCAGCAATGCCCCTTCCGTTCCGATAATCATCGCGGCCTCTTCTGGATAATTGGCCACGTCAAATAACGCGCGCACCTCCTCAGGCGGATAAAATTCCCCATCAAACCATTCTACAGGCACCGTATCCTTTTCTGTGTTTTCATTCCCCGGGAACACCCATTGGATATGATTGCCTTGAGACCACGTATCGTTCCGGCGTGCTGCAGACGTTGCCCAGGATTGCTGTACCGCTGCAGTAACTGACAACGGAGCCTGCAGGTCAAGCCCTTTCCATACCGCATCAAATATGTGGCAGCCAATATCGCCAGACCATCCCGTACCGAAGTCTAACCAAGTACGCCAAATGCCGGGGTGATAAATACCCTTCACGTAAGGGCGCATCGGGGCGGTACCGATCCATTTATCCCAATCAAGGGTGGCCGGCACCGGGTCTCCTGCTGCAGGTCTGGGGCCCGCAAGCCTATACCCTGCTATTCCCGATCTATTGGAACACAAATAAACATGCTTAACTTTACCTATCAACTTTTCTTTCAGCCACCGCACACCCGTCCGGTCGCCTTTGGACGAAGCATGCTGGGTCCCCAATTGGGTCACCACGCCCGCCTTTACCGCAGCCTCCGTGAGTACCCGTACTTCCGCTACATCGTGGCACATGGGCTTCTGGCAATACACATGCTTCCCCGCTTTTATGGAAGTCATGGCAATGGGGAAGTGATTGTGATCGGGAACACTCACATTGACCGAGTCGATGTTGTTTTTCTCGGCTTCCAGCATCACACGCCAATCTGTGTAGGTACGCGCATTTGGCAGAATCGCTGACGCTTGGTCGAGGTGCGCTTTATCGACATCACACAGCGCAACAATTTCTACATCGGGGTGCGCCAAGAAATTCTGCAGATCATGGGCTCCCATCCCCCCGACGCCGATGCAAGCATGACGCACTTTTTTAGCTTTCATCCCCGCCATCGCGTTTTCAAGAAAAAAGGGAGCTCCGATCGCCACTGTGGTGGCAGTTCGCAAGAATGTCCGCCGAGACGGCAAGAATTTTTTGTTCATCATGTATAGTTTAGGTTTGTAAACCGTCTCATACGCGCGGACGATTTACAAGCTCATTTTTTACTAGCAATCCTGATTGTTTGGGTTAACCCCAACTGCTTTCAAAGCCGTGTTCCTTGAGAATATCCTCAGGCACACCATCCCAATAGCCCGGTTGATTTCCGGCGTAGCCAATATCCTTAACGCCTATTTCGCTGGTGTAAAAACCGGAGGCCGTCAAGTTGCGCATTAAACTAAAAAACTGTGCTCCTTGGGTCATCTCCGGCGCCACGCTGTCCGGGTAAGCGATGGCATCCACAATTTCGATTTTCTGCGCTTGCTCACAATCAACAAATGCATGCCCGTATCGCTGGGAACACTTTACATCCAGCCATTTCAACCCGCCGCGAAGCGGAATCTTATAGGCGGGAATGTCCTTCACCATAAATTCGATAAACTCCGGAACACCGGCATCTGTCGCATTGCCAGACACGCTATCCGAGGGAATGATAATATTGGCCAGCACGGCGATCGTAGCCATTTCGTGTTCATTGAAAAACCGCTCATTCAGCATCGCCAAATTGCGTTCGTGCTCTTCGTCCGTGACGCCGGGAAGTTTATCGGCTTTTAGCTGCAGTCCTGCTTTGTCGGAGTCTGTAGCGGGGCCGCAGCCATCCAACAGCAGCGCTCCTCCGGCGACGGCCAATCCTAATGTCTTAAGGGAATCTCTTCTATTCATGATATCAAGGGATTATGCATTATAAATTCAGTTTGCTTCGCGATTCAAGTATATATTCCGAAGTGCGCATGGAAAGTGCCAGGATCGTCCATGTCAAGTTTTTGTCGCCCTGCTGCACAAAGGGCCCAGCGTCTACGACGAACAGATTCTTGCAATCATGCGCCTGCCCCCACCGGTTGAGCACCGACTTTTTGGGATCGTCGCCCATTCTGGTCGTGCCGCCTTCGTGTATAATCTTGCCCGGCGCTTCCAATCCGTACAAGGTTTCGGGGCCAGGCATCGGCGAAACCGCTAACGCGCCCATCTCGTGCAATATCTCCTGAAACGTTTCTTGCATGTGCTTGGCCTGCGCCACTTCCTCGTCAGCCCACTTATAATGAAACCGGAGCACGGGAATTCCATATTTATCAACCCTTGTGGGGTCGATTTCGCAGTAATTGTCGTACCGGGCAATAGCGGTGCCGCGTCCGGCCATCCCGACGCTTGCGCCATAAAAACGTCTATAATCCTTTTTCAATTGCTCACCATACCCCCCACGCGCCCGGGTTTCGCCATCTTTAGTAGGCACCAGATGATTGACGTGCGGCACCCCGTCCAGGAAGCCGAAGGACGGCATGTGCATTCCGCCGCCGTACTCGATATGATAACCTCTGGGGAAAGCCAGATTCTTGTTGTCCAGCCACCAGGGGGAGTAAATATGGACGCTTCCAACGCCGTCTTCATTATACCGCTTCCTATCGAGGAGCTGCGGCAGTATCCCTCCCGCACTCGCACCGGTAGAATCGTGCAAGTATCGTCCAACCAAACCACTACTATTGGCAAATCCACCGGGGTGGTATGAGGATTTCGAGTTGAGGAGAATACGCGCACTCTCACAGGCGCTGGCGCCGAGAATGACCATCTTGCCTTTGACACTGTATTCTCGCAAGTCGACCGTATTGACGTAGGATACGCCCGTGGCTATGCCCTCCTCGTTTGTCAGCACTTCACGAACCATGGCATTGTCAATCACCGTCAAATTGCCTGTCTTAATTGCGGGGATCACTAAACACGACGAGGAGGAAAAGTCGCCATACACTTTACAGGCACGACCGCATTGCCCGCAATAGAAGCATACCCCGCGATCCTTAATCGTTGGGGAGGCCTCCGTTAGCACCGACCCTCTCCCCGCAATCACGGGAACGCCTGCCTTTCCTGCCGCACGACGGATATATAGCTCATTCAGGCGGGGCTTAGGCGGTTTCAAGAAAATACCGTCAGGCTCATTTCGTATGCCTTCTTGCGTACCGTATATGCCGATCATCCGGTCGATTTGATCGTAGTATGGCTTAATCTCGTCATAGGTAATCGGCCACTCCTCGGTAACTCCATCGACAGGCTTAAAGTCATCGGGCCCCATGCGCAATGATATACGCCCCCAGTGGTTGGTCCTGCCCCCCAGCATGCGTGCCCTGAACCATTCGAACTGCGTGCCCGAAGCACGGGTATAAGGTTCACCGTCAAGCTCCCATCCACCGTACGCCGCATCGAAATCACCAAATGGCCTGACCGTTCCCGCGCCGCGCCGTGGCGACTCCCACGGCCACCGCATTTGAAGTGCATCTTTGGCAGGGTCGAAGTAAGGACCTGCCTCAAGCATCAGCACTTTTAACCCTGCATTTGCTAAAACATAACCCGCCATGCCGCCCCCTGCCCCCGAACCCACAACAATAGCATCGTAATTGACTGTACTCTCTTTGATTTCGAAATAAGCCATATTTCTTTATTAATATTAATGGACATTCCTATTGCACAATGTACTAACAGGGACGCAATGGGCAGACCCTCACCATGGGGCTTCACCCCACCGGAGGGCGTAGCCCGCCCAAGCCTTGCGGTAGCCGTTGAGACATCCAACTGCAGTGCGCTACATTCACCCTGGCCGATACCGATTAAAAACGCCTAATGCGAGCGAAGGACCGCGGCCTGTGCGCAGGTGGTGGCCTTCATATTTAGTAAGCTATTGGTTTTTAATGTTGGTTATTTCTAAGTGACAACGCAAATATAGCAATGCAACGCACATTTACGACAAATATATGCCCTTAATTCGCCAACTCGGCAGCGCTACAGACTAACCACGGTTTGCCGGCCAAGTATCGGGTGCCGCCGGCACACCGGGCGGGCCCTAATTGTCAGTGATGCTAATCGCCTAGCACGTGTCATCAGCATTGACACCCGATACACACGGGAACTGCCGCTGACACCGCTACATGCTCGTAAGTTTTGTGGTATAACCGTGCAGACGGCAGGCCATTAAAGGGGATAAGGGCATGGTGGCAGCAAGTGGTTACCTTGGATTCATTGCGTGGCACCATGCTCCTGCGTACACCCACCCGATATTGTCAACGGCCTATCCTATCGCGCTGCTGCACGTTCGCGCGCGAAGAGGGCACGCATGGCAGCCAGCTGTTCGGCGTATGCCGGATCAGTAGCCACGTTCGTACCCTCCTGGGGGTCGTTCGCAAAATCGTACAACGCTTCGTAGTCGTGCTCGGTGTATTTCATATACCGGGTGGTTTTTGTAACCACTCCTTCCACTTTTGGCAGCCTCGGCGTACTGAATACCGTGTGTTCGTAAAAAAATGCCTCCCGCTCGGGTATGGTTCCCTGCGCGAGATTAAGTAGATCCATGCCTTGCATCCGTTCGGGTACGGGCACGCCTGCGAGCTTGAGTAGCGTGGGTGCGATATCGATGTTTAACGCTAAGGACGAGTTTTTGGTGCCTGCAAGCGCCCCGTCACGGGGATCGTAAATAATCAAAGGTACGTGGATGCCGACATGGAAGCCGTACCACTTGCCCATCAGGCCGTGTTCGCCCAACGAAACTCCGTGATCACTGGTATATACGATAATGGTGTTATCATCAACACCCAGGGTTTCCAGTTTTTTCTGGATTCTACCCACTGCCTCGTCCAAACCGGTAACCAGCCGGTAATAATCCTTGGCATTCTGCTGGAAAAGCGCACCTGTTGAGAAGAACCCATGCCAGCGCTCCCGGGCAATGTTTTGGTCGGTGCGGAAGAAGTCCGGAAACGCATTCCAATAGCGTTCGTCGGCCGTTTCAGGCGTAGGAATCGTGACGTTTTGATACCAGACCTTGTGCCGCTCGGGTACGAGGTAATAGGCGGGACGCTCGGCGGTAGGGTCGATCTCGTGGGCGGAACTGAATGACAGGTATAGGTGGAAAGGTTGGTCCGTCCCTTTCTGGTCGTCTAGCCAAGCTTCGGCTTTCCGCACGATGTTGTCGGTATTGTGCACGCCATTGTCCATCCAGGGTATGCGCCCGTCGAAATGATCATAATAGCCGCTCGGATCGGTTTTGCCTACCCCGTAAATCCCGATGGACGCCGTTTTGTAACCATTGGCCTTGAGCAGCACGGGAAAAGTTTGGAGCATGGCTTGATGCGTGAAACCGGTTGTAAAGTCATTGATACCATGGCGTGCGCGATGCTGCCCGGATAACAAGCTGGCCCGACTGACCGAACAGATGGCGGTAGTGACATACGCTTCTTCGTACATGACCCCTTTTTGGGCGAGCTTGTCTAGGTGGGGTGTCATCACGAAAGGATGGCCTGCCGCGCCAAGTGCATCGCCTCGATGGCTATCGACGATAATGAAAACAATATTGGGCTTGTCCGGCCCTTCCGGGGTCGGCGTAGACTCCTCGGAATTAACGGGCGTGGAGCACCCGAGCTGGGGGAGCGCAAGCAAGCAGCATAGCAATGTCCTTAGGATCATCATGGCATTTGGATTTTAGTAAACAGGATTTTGTTCCAGCTGGTTAATAAGTACTTGCTCGGCCGGAATCGGTGCCAGCAGGTGGTGGGGCTGTATGTTTTTCCCCTGTGCACGAAGTACTTCCAGCGCGCGGTCGGTTCGCAAGAGGTCGTACCAACGCTGGTTTTCGAAGCAAAACTCGACCTGGCGCTCACGCTCGATAAGGGCGGCCAGCTGGCTTTTGCTTAGGCCAGAGATGTCATCGCTCAACCCGGCACGCTCCCTCACCTCCTTGACAAAGGGGATGGCCTCCGTGGTGCGCCCTTGCGCGTTCAGCGCCTCTGCAAACATAAGCAGTACGTCGGAGTACCGCAATATGGGGAAATTGTCTCCACTCCAGCCTAGCGTGGCCGTTTGTGGCCCCTTATATTTGGCGCAGTAAAAGAACTCATCCTCAATCCCGTTCACATCCGGCCCTATCCATCTGCCTATCGAAACGTCATAACGCTGGTCTCCTTCCTCAAAGGCCGCAAGCAGCTCGTTGGTGGGTCTAATGGATATCGAAACCGGCAGCGCCACATTAGGACGCCCTGTCACTTCGCCGCCCGATGTGGCCGGGGCGTTGAAGAAGATAAAATTGTTGGATAAACCGGCTGAACTCTCGGAATATTGAATAGCAAACAAGGTCTCATAAAAGTCTTTATTGCCGGGGTCGAAAACGTCAGCGTAGTTGGGCAATAGGCCGTGGTGCCCCGATTCGATCACCTCGCGCAAGGAATGCTCGGCGGCCGCGAAATTTTTTGCGGTCAGGTGGACTTTGCCCAGCAGGGCCTGCGCTGCCCCGATATTCGCCCTGCCCAGCTCTCCGGTATCACCAATATCTCCTAAGTGCTCGATAGCAGTTTCCAAATCGGTGATTATTTGCGCATACACCTCGGCAACAGTGGACCTCTTAATAGCTACGGCCTCTTGTCCAGTAATTTCGCGGGTCACCAACGGCACACCCCCAAATTGGCGAACTAGGTCAAAATAGTAGTGTGCCCGGAGGAAATAGGCTTCCCCCAGCGAGCGGTTTTTTAGGTATGGGTTAGTCCAGGCGCGGTCCGTCGTTTCCAGTGCTCGGATGGCCGTATTGCAATTATAAATACCAGCGTAGGAGTTGTTCCAAAAACTTTCGTGCGTGGTGCTGGCGGGGCTTAAGGTAAACCCATCGCTCCTAAACTGCTCGATGTTGGTGTTGAGCTCCTGCACGGTCATATTATCCGACTTCACTTCGTTTAGATCCCAATTGACGGTACGCCCTAGGTTGCGTAGCGGAATATAACTGCTATTAACCAAGAGGATGAATTCCTCGTCAGACTGGTAATAATTAGCCTCGTTGAGGCTGGTCTCCGGGTAAAGGTCCAAAAATGAGTTGGAGCACGAGCAGCAGAAAATGGCAGCTGCCAATATGATCGGGTAAATTTTCATGGATATACGTATTAAAATTTAACATTCAATCCGGCGGTGATGACACGGGGTACCGGATATGCATTAAAGTCATAACCGGGCGACAACGTGCCGTTTACATTGGAGGCTTGCCCCTCGGGGTTGGCTCCTTTGTAGTTGGTAAACGTGAGCAGATTTTGCGCACTCACGTAGATCCGGAAGCGCTGGTATAGCGCCGAAGAGTTGCCAAACAGGTTGGCGGGAAGGGTATAGCCTAGCGCCACATTCGTGAGGCGCAGGTACGACGCATCTTCGAGCCAAAGAGTATTGACCCGATGGACGATTTGCGGGCCGGCAGCGTGCATGCCATCGCCCGGATTGTCGGGGCCGCGCCAGCGATTGACCCATTCTTTACCGATGTTAAACAGGCCTTGTAAGTTGTCTGTAGTCTGGCGAATGCCATTCATGATGTAGCCTCCCTGACGTCCGCTAAGCGCGATGGTGAAATCAAAATCGCGGTAGGTCATCAAGCTGGAAAGACCAAATGTAAAGGCGGGGTGAGGACTGCCCAGCGTTGTGTAGTCTAGGATTTCGGAGATTGAACCGTCGCCGTTGATATCTCGGTATTTGGGCCATCCGGCGGTAGCCCCGGGATACTTGGCAACCTCGGGATTGTCAATATCCTCCTGGGAGTACACCCCATCGAGGATAAATCCGTAAAACATCCCAATGGGTTTGCCCACTTCAGAATAGTTTGAAGCCCTGCCATCGACGCTGCCAGAAAGAATCGGATCGTTGTTTTCGTTGGTAGAAATGATCTCGTTTCGGTTAAACGCAATGTTGAACCCGAGGTTCCATGTGAACACCCCACGGAAGGGGACCGCATCAAGGGCAAGCTCAACGCCTTTGTTTTCGACCGTGCCCTTATTGACGAGCTGCGTGGAAAAACCCGTAATTGTCGGGATGTAGTCATTGAGCAACATCCGTACGCTACGGCGGCGATAGACGTCAGCGGTAAGTGCGATCCGCTCGTCAAAAGCGTTTAAGTCGACCCCTAGATCGATCTGTTCCGACTCCTCCCATCCCAGATGGGGGTTGGAGAGACTGATCATAGCCGCCGAAACGATGTTGTTGTTGAAGACATACTGCCCCGAATTGACGGACGAGAGGTGGGAGTAGTTGCCAATGTTGTTGTTGCCACTACGTCCATAGGATGCCCGTACCTTCAGCTGGTTGATTTGCCTGACGTCCTGCAGGAATGCCTCTTCAGAAATTCGCCACGCCACGGCGGCCGAGGGGAAGAAGGCAAAGCGGCTGTTAGGCCCGAACCGTGACGAGCCGTCGCTGCGAAGCGTCGCTGTGAATAAATAGCGGTCTTGGTAGGTGTAATTTAGGCGCCCGAGGTAGGAGATCATGCTCCACTCGTTGATGCTTTCGTTCCATGACGTAATACCTGGTGCGGCATTGATGGTTTCGAGCAGGTCGTTGGCGAAGGGGCCGGCATTCAGGTTCATGGAACGTGCGCGGCTCTTTTGGGTGGTATAACCTGCCAAGGCCGCAACGGAGTGTTCGCCAAAGGTACGGTTGTAATTGAGCGTGTTTTCGACCAACCAGTTGAAGCTTCCTGCGCGTACGCGCCCCGCGGAGGCGGACCCAGGGCGTGGCGCAGCATTGGGCGACCCCACCGTACTGGGTTCAAACACATTGAAATTGGTATTGTTATAGATGGTGCTCACAGCAGACCTAAACCGTAAGCCCGAAATGATTTCCCAATGTAGCGCTACATTGCCCAAATTTCGGAGCTCGCCATAATTGCGCTTGGTTTGCTGCAACATAAACAAGGGATTGGGGAAACTCCATGGGTTGGATGCATAAACGTTTGGCGGCATCTGAATGTAAGGGATGAGGTGGCCGTTATCGTCGTGCGCCTCCATATTAGGCGGTGCCCATAACGCAATACTCATGGGATCGTTACGGCTGTTGCCCGAGGCGATGCGGTCTTGGTCTACATAGGAAGGCCGTAGCGAGGCTTCGACCCGCAGCTTTTCATTGAAATCAAAAACGTAATTGAAGTTTGCCGAAAAGCGCTGGAAACCCGAATTGTAGACTACCCCTTCTTGGTCGTAATACCCAAACCCGAGAAAAAAGCGCGAGCGATCCATGGACTTCTGCAAGTCGACGGTGTAGTTTTGTACCATGGCATCGCGAAGTATTAGGTCGTACCAATTCGTGCCCGAGCCGATGTTTTCAACATCTCGGTATATCGAAGGATAATCTTCCTCGACAGGTTCGCGGTTTAAGCGTTGGCGCACACCTTGGGCAATGCGGTCGCGCTGGTAAATCGCAAAATCCTGAGCGTTCATCATCTCCGGCCTCCCCCGCTGGGGAACTTGGTTGACACCTACATAAGCCGATACATTGATCTCATCGCGCTCCTTGCCTGCATTCTTGGTTGTAATCAGGATTACCCCGTTTGCACCGCGAGAGCCGTAAATGGCCGTAGAAGACGCGTCTTTCAAAACCGAGATATTCTCAATATCCGCAGGATTAATAAAGGCCAAGGGGTTTAAGTCAAAATTTGACGAGGAAGAATACGGCATACCGTCGATGACGTATAACGGCTCGTTGCCGGCACCAAGTGAGCCCGCGCCGCGAATCCGGACCGACGTGCCCACACCGGGTGCGCCCGAACCCTGTTGGATCTGTACACCGGCGATACGCCCCACCAGCTGCTGGTCGATGGACGTGACAGGCTGGTCGCCCAACTTTTCGGCCGAGATGTCGGTGACCGAACCGGTTAAGTCGCTACGTCGCGTTGTTCCATAGCCGATAATGACAACTTCATCAAGATCGCTGACGGAAGCTTCGAGAGTAATGTTCAGCCGGTTGCCGCTGCCTATCGGCACTTCTTTGGCTTGGTATCCTACCGCCGTGAAAACCAGCGATGCTGTACCTGTGTTGATTACCATCCGGTATTGGCCGGCTTCGTCGGTAACGGTTCGCATCGTTCCGCCTTTGGCCGTCACTGTCACCCCTGCTAAGGGCTGGCCTCGGTCATCGCGCACCTCACCGGACACGTCGCGCTCCTGCACGCCGACAGGCGCCGCTGCGGGCGCGGAAGGTTTCTCGCTACGAATGAGAATGTTCTTTTCCACGATTTTGTAGGAAAACGGGAGGTCGCTAAAACACATGGCAAGCGCTTCTTCGAGTGGATGGTCCGTTACCTCGAAGCTCACCTTCACGTCTTTTAACAGTTCGCTGTCGTAGACGAAAACATAACCCGTCTGCTGGCGAATGGACTCGAATACCGACGTCATGACAGTCTCGTGGGCCCGTAAGGTCACCTTTTGTGCCGTGGCTTCGGCTGCGCTCGCCGACAGGAACGCAAAAACACATAGGCATACAATTACATTGAATCGCATAAGAATTTTGTGGAATAGGGGAAAAACGGGTAGGATACCGGCACTTCGGCGCTGCGGCCGGGTACGGGTACCGGGCCCAAAAAAGATGTTGACTTTCACTATATTTGTAATGTTTGGGTTAACAATATGCACGAACTAAGCATAGGGCCCATTCAGACCACGCGTCTTCTGACCGCCATCAGAAGGCGCTTTTTTTATGAATCATTTTATTTCTATACGCATGTTATCGCTCCTTTTCGGTTAATTACCATAAATTACAGTTGATTAGCTAAATATTACAATACGTTTGGCACCGTCTTGATGCTCGATCCGGAAATTGAGGTTGAAATACGTCAGAATTTCCAAGACCTGCGAAGCGGTTAGGTTTCTGTACATGTTGCCCCAAAGGCGCAGCTTCGGCGCTTCGCCCTCAAATACCACTTCTACATCGTACCATCGCGATAGCTGTCTCATCATCGTTTCGATGTCCATATCATCGAAGCTGAACAGCCCGTCCTTCCACGCGATAGCGCTCGCCACATCGGTCTGGTTGATGTCGATTTGCTGGTTTCTATCAAACCGGGCCTGCTTCCCGGGCGCCAACACGGTGCCCGAAGGATGGGTGCCTCTCCATATCCTTACGGCTCCAGCAACTAATGTTGTGCGTATATACGGCTCATCGGAATACGCAGAGACATTGAACTCGGTCCCGAGCACTTCTACTTTTTGGTCGCCAGTGATGACGTGGAAGGGCTTGCCCTCCGCACGTGCGACTTCAAAATAGGCTTCGCCCTCCAGCTCCACCTGCCGGATTGCTCCATCGAATTGGGCTGGATATCTAAGTGAGGATGCGGCATTCATCCATACTCTTGTCCCGTCAGAGAGGGTGATCTGGTATTGTCCGCCCCGAGGTGTCGTAAGCCGCATCATGGACGGGTGGACCGACATGGTGTGGGCTTGCCCCGTAGATGTTGAGCCGGTATATACCAAACTCCCATCTTCGTAAGCGATGGCATCGCCCACGACGATGCCGGTGTAATCGCCCCTCAGTTCGATCGGCTGACCGTCATCAACGGACAGTGTTGCCTTGTTGCCCCCGGGCAGGATTTCTACACCCGTGTCCATGGCCGCATGGATAGGGCGGTCCGATGCACTAGTCGCGCCGAAGTGATAGAAGACGTAAACGCAACCCACCAATAACGCCAATACCGCAGCCGCATACCGAACCCTCACGCCCAGCAGCCGGGGCCGCTCCATACTTACTAAGCGCTCGCGAACCTCACGGAGATCGTCGACGATATCCGCGGCAGTAAGCATATCTTCCGGAGCTTGATCCAAATCATTATACCACCGCGCGATCCACCGTTTCTCGTCGTCGGTACATTCGCCCTTGATATAGCGATCTAGGAGTTTTTTTAGCGCTTGTTTTTCCATTACTCTAGGCGCGGTATTGCGCTTTCAATGGGTATAGTCAATCAAGTCGGCACTAGGGGGTATGGAAAGTGTCAAAAAACTTAAATTCTTCGAGGGATAGCATGACCACGAGGGATAAGGTAAGCAAATGCTTGAATTTTAAGCGCAAAATCCGCAAGGCATTAGAGATTTGTTTTTTGACCGTCTCCGGCGAAATTTCCAGTTGTTGGGAAATTTCCTGATGGCTCAGCTGCTGTTGACGGCTCATCAGGAATACTTGACGCATGCGCCGAGGTAGCCGTTCTGCTTCGGCCTCAATCAGCAGTTGAAGCTCGGAAGCCACGAGAATCTCGTCGGGCGCCGGCGTATTCGATGACGGGGCGTCGTGTTTAAGCGACGCTTTGATATGGACAAGTTTGTCGTCGCGGCGCAACACATTAATGACTTTGTAACGCACTGCCGCATAGAGATAAATAGATACACGCCCCCTCACGTCCAGTTTTCTCCGATTGTCCCAGAGCGTGGCAAAAACATCGTGAATGAGATCCTTGGCCGTCTCGCGATCGCCCAGCTTACGGCAGATATGCAAATATAGTACCTCCGAATAACGGTCGTATATTTCCGTATAGGCAGTACTGTCGTCTCTCGCAATCAAGCACGCCAATTCCTCATCCGTATACGCCTTATATCGTGACATTGCGCAACCCAATTAGTATACACACTGCGGCCACCTTCGTGGAATCCCAAAACCTATAATGCATAGTCTACAAATCTAACCGGCGTATAAAAAATTAAGATTAGAATCGCGTTAACTAATCTGAAAGCACGCCGTTAACACGGATCTCGGTTTTTTGGTTAGTGCGTGCGGTGAAATGGCCGCCAATGCAATATCGCGGCCTCGTAATAACAAAGATACTAGTCTAAATACAGCGACCGTACCGTACTATCCTGAACGCAGACTGGGGAAGCATAGGTCGTTAACGAAATTTCCGGATTGGGGTACTACCCTGCTAGCAACGGTTAGCGAATACGCATGCAACGCAAGCACCCACCATCCTGGGATTGACCGCGGAGGATTAAAAGCCCATACAAGTGCCGACGGCCCCCCTCTTTTCGAACACGAGCATATGAGCTTTCAAAAGCGATGAACTGAGCAGCCCGTACCTCGCAAATGCATTGACAAAAACCTCAGTCACGCGCTGTAGCCAAAGTGGTTACTCCCATGCTTCGTAAAAGTTAACTTTTCATTACCTTTGTTGTCCAACCCGAAATTATGAGAAAACCTTCTTTTGACGATGATGAAGTGTTGCTGGCCCGGATGCGAAAGGGAGATCATCTCGCGTTTGAAGCGGTTTATGACCGATATGCTGCCTTACTGGCCTATAAACTCAATAAGCTTCTTAAAATCAGGGAGGTAGTTCAGGAAATCCACCAAGATGTATTTGCCCGGCTATGGGATGCAAGAGGCAGCATACAGCCCGATACGAACATCAAGGCGTATCTATATACGATAGCGCGCAACTTGGCCATTGATTTTTACCGCAAGGCGGCGCGCCAGCGGGAACTGGAAGTTCAGCTAGCCCAGCAGGTATGCTTAACATACGACCATATCGAGCCGTTATTATCCTATCACGAAACCACCGAAATATTGGAAACATTGATCGGCTTGCTCCCCTTGCAACGGCAGCGGGTCTTCCGCTTAATCAAACAGGAAGGCAAAACCTATGAAGAGGCTTCCATGCAATTGGGCATATCCATCAATACCGTGAAGGACCACATGCGCAAATCTACCCTGTTCCTTAAGACCCAGCTCACCCGGCATTATCCCCATATCACCTACTTGATTGCTGTTTCAATAGTTTTTCAATAAATTTCGGTTCCCGAGCAACGACTTTGGCTCTCCTATTCGTCTGGTAAGATAAAGCCAGGCTGGAATGACCTATCTCAACGAAATATTCAGGCGATTTGTCGACGGGAAATGCACCGAGGAAGAGCTTAGTGTATTGCTCCGTCATTTTGAATTAACGCAGTATAGCGAAGAACTCGACGAACTCGTCGAGGCGGAACTGGCCAAAGAAGTGGACATACAGAATCTCCCGCCTGATCTCGACGAAATTGTCGCCAATAACTGGACAACGCTCCAGAACAGAAACCGATTGCACCAACGCAAAAATACCGTTGTCCGGTCACTGAAAATATTGCTTCCTATCGCAGGCCTGGTGTTTCTCGTGTCGGCCATTGCTATATATTTCCATTTGAAAACGCCTCCTGCAACGACGGTGGCCGAAATTCACGATGTCTTGCCGGGTGCAAACCGTGCTTTCATAACGCTTTCTGACGGGCAGACCATTGAATTAAGCGAGCAAAAGGACGCAGTTGTCATTAGCAGCGGCACAATTGAATACAGCGATGGCAACGAAATTGTCCAAACGAGCGATATACAACACGCGGTTCTTACCACCCCCCGGGCGGGACAATATCAAGTGCGCTTGCCCGATGGCACGCTCGTGCTCCTCAATGCCGAATCTTCCTTGCGGTATCCGCTGCATTTCACAGGCGGTACACGCCATGTAGAGCTTACGGGCGAAGCTTTTTTTGACGTAGCCCAGTCGGTTGGCGAAAACGGTGAGCGCATTCCCTTTATTGTCGAAAGTGCCGGACAGCGGGTCGAGGTACTGGGAACGCGGTTTAATGTAGCGGGCTACCCGGACGACGAGGCAGTACAGACGGCTTTAGTTGAAGGCGCTGTCCGGGTGCACGCGCACGGTCTCGGGCAGGGTCACCTATTGGCACCGGGCGAACTGGCCTACGTACGTAACGGGACGGTAGAGGTACGCCAGGCAGATCTTGCCTCGATAACCGCTTGGACAAACGGTGATTTCGTCTTCAATCAGGAGGATTTGCACAGCGTGATGAAAAAAATAGCTCGCTGGTACGACGTGGATATCGTCTACCCGGACACGCAGCCTGACATCCGCTTCAGCGGCGCAATTGCGCGGTCGCGCAATTTATCGGCAGTCCTGAAGATGATGGAGATGACGGGCGAAGTGACCTTTGAAATCGAAGGAAGGAGGGTGATTATTATGCGTTAAAAACGACCCGTTTCCATGCCTTCTCACAAGTAGCTTAATGAGACTATGCGTGCATTCGCGAAGCTCCATCGCCGCGGGAAGGCATAATAAAGGGGAATATCGAAACATTCCCCCTCCTGTTAATCCAGAAACAGGGATACAATTGGCGTTCTATCCTGTTTCTATTGCTCAACATATATAACCAAATGTATGAATTTACTTTATGAAAGCGCGAAGGCTTATTCGCGCTTACTCCTAAAACTTTTGATCATTATGAAACTCGTCGTTGTTTTTTTGATCACGCTTTTCCTGCAGCTGGGCTTTACTGCCGAAGCACAGCAAGTCACCCTTAATGTTAGGAATGTCTCCTTGCAAAGCGTATTGACCGAGATAAGAAATCAGACAGGCTATGACTTTCTGGTCGGGGGAGTGTCGCTAGCCAACGCGCAGCCCGTTAGCCTCAATGTCCGAAATGCGACACTGGAAGAGACCCTGCAAAAATCTTTTCAAGACCAGCCATTCATCTATCAGGTTTCGGAAAATGCAATAGTCATCAGCCGGAAGCCGGTGCAAGCCATTTCTACGGGAATCGCTAAACCGGTGCAGCGCACCGTTTCGGGCACACTTACTGACGAGCAGGGAAACCCGCTGGACGGGGCCACGGTGCGGGTAAAAGATAATCCCGTCCAAGCGACAACAACGGATGCTACCGGCCACTTCGTCATCGATGTACCCGCAAATACCGTATTGGTGTTCACCTCGGTGGGATTCGTCACCCAAGAGGTGAATATCGGAAACCAAACGACGGTTGAGATTGTCATGCTGGCCGACCAAGGGACGATGGAAGAAGTCGTCGTCGTCGCATTTGGCACCCAGAAAAAAATCTCGGTAACGGGGGCTATTGCGTCGATACAAACCAAAGAAATCAAACAAAGCCCCGCGGCCAACCTAGCGGTAACACTTGCTGGGCGATTGCCGGGGCTAACAGCGTTGCAACGAAGCGGAGAACCCGGCCGCGACCATACCGCTCTCTTCTTGCGCGGCATGGGCACGCTGAACGCCACGGCACCGATTATTCTAGTCGACGGCGTTGAGCGGGAAATGACCTACATCGACCCCAATGAAGTCGAGAGCGTCTCTATATTGAAAGACGCCTCGTCCACGGCACTCTTCGGGGTTCGGGGTGCTAATGGGGTAATTCTGGTCACTACCAAACGGGGAACAACGGGGCAGCCTTCCATCGGCCTGACGTATGAGCAAGGCCTGCAAGGATTCACGCGTGCGCCATCGGTATTGAGTTCGTATGAGTGGGCGAGTCTGCGCAATCAAGCCTGGGCCAACGACAACCCCGGTGTAGACCCAAATGATCCGGTAAACCAGCCCCCGTATTCCGAATACGCGCTCGACCGGTTCCTGTATCAGGACTATCCGGACGCCTACCCCAATACGAACTGGCAGAAAATGCTGTTCAATGATCTAGTAGGCCAGCAACGGTACAACCTCAACATCAGCGGCGGCGGCGATTATGTGCAGTATTTTGTCAACGTCGGCTTTCTGGACCAAGGCGGTCAATGGAAAATCAGCCCGGATGTGACGGAATACGACCCGGCAGGCTACCTGAAACGCTATAACTTCCGATCGAATATTGATGCGAAATTAAACAAGTCCGGTACGTTGAGTACATTCCTAAACGCGGCGGGTTATTTCGAACAAGTAAACTCGCCTAATGCCAACACGGATGAGATTTTCCGGCGGACGTACAGCTACTTTCCGGTGGTGCTCCCCGGGCCGCTTACGCCTGATGGCGAAGTCCTGATCGGGCCGGGCAACTATAACGTGTCGCCCTGGGCGTTGATCAACCGTTCTGGCTACCGCCAGGAAACCCGAAACAACATCACCGCGTCGTGGGGGCTGAAGCAGGATTTGGACGTCCTTACCGAAGGACTTTCTGCCAAATTCATGGCATCCTTTGATACCCGGACCATTTATTCGCTCACGGCGGGTAAGGAATACCAGCGCTGGATACAGGTCATTGACCCCAATACGTCCAACCATATCGGGATGGACAGCGTGGAGTACCACCGCATGTTCTTGGAATTGGAAAACACGCCCTTGAGCATCGGCAGCGGATCAAACTTTCAGTCGTTCTTTAACTTCCAGCTCAGTGCAGATTACCAGCGCACGTTTCAAGAGAAACACGCGGTGACGGGCATGCTCTTGGCGCAGCAGGAAACACGGGTGATGCCAAATGACCGGCTGCCATTTAACCTGCGGGGTATCTCCTTGCGCGCCATGTACGGCTATGACAACAAGTATTTTGCCGAATTCAATGCTGGATTCAACGGATCCGAACAGTTTGCTAAAGGCCGACGGTATGGGTTTTTTCCGACGGTGTCGGGTGGCTGGATGATCTCCAATGAGAATTTCCTCCGCGACAATCGCTATATCACACTACTTAAGCTGCGCGCTTCTTACGGCCGGGTGGGAAGCGACCGCTTGGGAGGCAGGCGCTTTCTTTACCTGGATGACATACAACGACAGACCGGCGGCGGCTTTAGCGGCTCATTGGGCCGGGGTGGCAAAATATCCGAAAACTACCTGGGCAACCCCTACATCCAGTGGGAGGTGGCGGACAAAGCTAACGTAGGGCTGGAAGTAGGCGTGATGCGCGACCTGACGCTGATGGTCGACCTATTCCGGGAAGAACGCAACAACATACTGATCAACCGGCAGACCATCCCGATGGTGTATGGCGTGGTGCCCTCGCGCATGAGCCCTGTCAACATGGGCGCGGTCGAAAACTACGGGTATGAGATCGAGCTCAACTACAACAAACGTATTGACAGTGACTGGTCAATTCTATCCAAGCTAAACTACAATTTTGCACGCAATAAAGTTGTCTTTTCAGACGAACTGCAGTATCCAGAGGATTACGCGTACCGCTACCGGCAGACGGATTACCGTATCGGACAAGTATTTGGCTATCCCTTGCGGGGCGGTTACTATACGAGCTACGAAGAAATTGAAGCCGAAGGCCTCAACTATGTGGGCTACACCGTGCGGCCGGGCGACTTCAAGTACCAAGACACAAATAACGACGGCATGATCGATGAGCGAGACATGGTGCCCATTGGATATTCTGGCGTGCCTGAGTACACCTTCGGCGCGGCATTCAGCGTCAACTACCGAGATCTTGACGTGTCCTTCCTCTTCCAGGGCATCATGAACGTCACCCAACCCCTATCGGGGTACGGCACTATGGGCATGTACGACTTCAGGGACCGTCACCGATACGCTTGGACGCCCGAAAGGGCCGCGGCTGGAGAAGAAATCCGGTATCCCCGCCTGAGCTTGGGCAGCTCCGTCAGCGAGCGGGACGCTAATGCGTTTTTCATTGAAGACCGCAGCTTTATCCGGCTGAAAAATGCCGAAATCGGCTACCGCTTACCTTCGTCGTGGATCTCCCGGATAGGAGCCAAAGAAGTGCGCTTATATGTAAACGGTCTTAACCTGATTACTTGGGACTGGATGCGGACAAATGATTTCGACCCCGAAGTCAATAACTCACTGAGCTATCCCGTATATCGCGTGTTCAACGGCGGTGTCAACGTCACTTTTTAACAGATAAGGAATAAAAAAATGAAAAAGCTACTATATATACCATTCATGCTGCTGTTGCTGTTAGCGATGGGCTGCCAGAAGGATCCATTGGATATTATGCCCGACGGACGGCTGACGCTCGAAGAAATCTTTTCAGATGAGATGATGGCGTCAGAGTATGTCAATACGATATACGACAACATTAATCCGTATGGCACAGCGTATGACTATTTCACCATGCTGGCGGGCTTTTCTGATGAGGCGCATGACAATGACTTCCCGCAGGATATGCAACGCGCGCCATCACGCTGGTATAACGGCGAGCTACGCCCCAACTGGAATC
The DNA here is from genome assembly GCA_964444885.1 of uncultured Sphingobacteriaceae bacterium. Classification (GTDB taxonomy): domain Bacteria; phylum Bacteroidota; class Bacteroidia; order Sphingobacteriales; family Sphingobacteriaceae; genus CAYRGQ01. The sequence goes on from CAYUIZ010000039.1 coordinate 20,977, forward strand.
CCCTGGACATCCAGTTTTCCACGGGTTCCTCAAGCACGGAGTCTAATGGCAATTACTACCGTAAAAACTGGGCCGGCATTCGCCAAGCGAACGTATTTCTCGACAACATCAGTCAGACACCCTTCGCCAATCCACAGACAAAAGCACGGCTGGTTGCCGAGGTGAAAGTGCTGCGCGCCTTCTTCTACCTCGAACTAATTAAAATGTATGGCGGCATGCCTGTAGTGGATAAGCCGTTCGGTGGCGACTTCCAGTTCGAATCATTGCCTCGGCAGTCATTTCAAGAATGTGTTGACTTCATCAAGCTAAACTGTGATGAAGCTATTTTGGAACAGCACCTGCCGGTTCGCATTACGGCCGAACCGGAACGAGGGCGCTTTACCAAAGCGGTAGCGCACGCCATCCGTTCCCAGGCCCTATTGTTTGCTGCAAGCCCGCTTTGGAACGAAACGGATGATCAAGCGCGGTGGGCGACGGCTGCCGAAGCGAGCAAAAGTTCACTGGAGGCTTTGCTGGGCAGCAATTATGCCCTTCACACGGATTATGAAGCGTATTTTAATAGCCGTACGGATATCAGCGCTAACCCCGCCGACAAAGAAACGATCTTAGAAATCAAGCCGTACCGGTCGCACGAATTTAGCCACTTGATATTCCGTATGCACGCTATTCCTACCCTCGGGGGTGACAAAGCGGGCGTGAGCCCCTCGCAGGAATTGGTCGACACCTACGATATGGCCAACGGCGAGCCTGCGATCACGGGCTACTACGACGAAGATCACCTCTATCCCATTATCAATGTGGCGTCAGGGTATGACGAGTCCAATCCTTACGCTGGCCGCGATCCACGCTTTTACGCGACGGTTTGGTATAACAACGCCTATTATGGCGAAATCAACGGACAGCCCTATCATATTCAGTCCTATCTTGGCGGCGCCGATGGTATTTCTAACATCATGCAGCGGACCGGAAATGGGTATTACTTGCGCAAGTTTCGTGACCCCGCCCAACTGGATCCGAATACCGGGACCGCACGTTTCAAAAAATACAGGCTGGGGGAGTTGTATCTGAACTACGCCGAAGCCGCAAATGAAGCGTTCGGGCCGACGGGTGAGGTATATGACGCGTTAAATACCATCCGTGCACGTGCCGGCATGCCTGGCCTACCGGCCGGGTTGAGCAAGGAAGCTATGCGCGAACGCATCCGCCGCGAACGACGTGTTGAGCTTGCCTTCGAAGAGCACAGGTTCTGGGATGTTAGGCGGTGGAAAATACTTGACTCGACCGATAAACTTACCACAGGCATGGAGTGGACGCGCGCTGGAAACGGGTTCACCGGAAAACGTATTGTGGCCGGCAGACGGCGCTCGTGGACCGACAATCACTTGATTTTCCCTATACCGCTCAGCGAATTAACGCTTATGCCGCTTTGGGAGCAAAACCCAGGTTGGGAATAGCCCGCCACCAGTCCTATTTCATACACGAATTAAATTCATTGAGAAATGAAAACATATCATTTAATCCTTTTCATCAACGCCCTCGCGCTATTGGCTGCGGGGTGCAGCGACGAAGAATCGGCGCCCATCAATACAGCGCCGATCCCACGCATCCTCAGTCTGACACCCGCCAATGCCGCAGAAGGCGACACCTTATCCATTGTTGGGCTGAATTTTTCTAATAATCCCGCCGAAAACGAGGTGAAATTCGGGCAGTCGGTCATCCCTTCCCTATCAGTAGCGGACACATTGATCCGTGTCATCGTACCGGCCTTGGAAGGCAACGTAGTAGGGGTATCGGTGCGCAGCCGTGGCAAAATATCAAATAAACAGAACCTGTCGTTGGTGCGCGCAAAAGTATTTGCGGACGATTTTAATCGTGCAGATATCCCTTCCTTCGGAGCGGACGCGGTTCCTAACCCAATAGGCAACAACTGGCAGATCGTCAGCGGCAAATTCGCTTTGCGCAATAACCAACTGTTCAGCCAGGAAGGCGGCATGGAGTCGTACATGCTGTATCGCGGTGCGGATGTAGACATGAAAGCCGGAGACGGGCATTATTTCGAATTGTCTGCCGAAATGAGCAGTTCGCCCGAGTCATTTGCGGGCATCATCTTCAATGCGCAAAGTGACAATAAACGCTTTTACCTTTTGCGTACCACCAACAACATGCTTCAACTCCTGAAAACCGGAGAAAATGGACTGGGCCATTGGGTAAATATCATGGTTAACCAGACTTTTGAAGGGTTTGCACCGAACACGCGCTATCAAGCGACAATTTCGTCATCACGGTCCGGAAGCTTCCGGATAAAGATAATCAATGCGGATACTAACGGCATCGTCTATGAGCAGACTGTCGAAGACCCCTCTCCCTATGTGGGTGGAGCCCCTGGCTTTTACTATTTCGGGTTAGCAAACCCGGTAGTTATTGCCTTTGATAATTTTAATCTCGAACTATTATAACAAAAAATATGACAAAGACAGTGAGAATTTGGATGGCGTATCTGGCAGTAACTGCCACAGCATTAGGCGCCTGCTCCCCAAATGGATCGAAAGATACGCCCGCCGACCCTGTAGTCCAATACGATACGGTTTCGGTTCTTGGCGACCGCCTTTTCGAACTTGGGCTCGTCCGTAAGCGGGCGGAGGTGCCTTCACCCGGCAGCCTCTTTCCCTTTGGTCAAGAGACAACAAGCCCGATATGGGAAATCGCGGAGTGGGGCACGAAATACGACCTTACGGAAGACGACAAAACGTCAGGAGCCGATGGATGGGTCCAGTACACCAATCGCGGCAAGGCAATCGCCTTCGCGCGGGACGGCGAAGATATAGCGGTTGCGATGGATGTCTTCACATCAGCCGAATACGACTCGCCGCGGCAGCAAAACCAGGCCTGGCCGCATCTGCTGATCGAACAGGCGTTTCCGGACAAGCCGTATTTCAAAGACCTGAAGGGGCTGGTACTTACATTTAAAGGACGCCTTACCCGCGCTGAAATGAAAATGGACGAGCGTGACTTTAACCCGGGTTTGCACACCGCCCAGTTCCAACTGTTTATTACCGTTCAGGATCTCAATCCCAATTCGGCTTATTACGGTGATTACCTGTGGTTCGGCATTCCGTTTTATGACTACCGCCACCAGCAAATACCTTTGTATGCTGCTCAAGACGTGGGGAAAGGCGATGCTACCGGAAAGTTTATTTACAGTGTGGCAAGCACGGACTACATGACAGGGTCGTTCCATTCAGGCGAATGGATCACCGTGCGGAAGGATATCTATCCACTGATTGACAAGGCCCTTAAACTGGCGAAAGAAAGAGGCTATCTCACCGGTTCGTTCGCGGAAGATTTCCGGCTGTCAGGCATGAATCTGGGCTGGGAAGTACCCGGCACCTTTGATGCCGGCTTCGAATTCCGGGGCTTCGACCTCTTAGCCGTAACGGAGCGCAGCGAATAAGCGCCGCCGTTGTTGTTCTACTTAGTAATGGCCGCCCCCTAAACGGGGCGGTTTTTTTGCTTTACGGT
>CAYUIZ010000040.1:0-23565 GCA_964444885.1 uncultured Sphingobacteriaceae bacterium
TGCTGCTTTTTTATTTGATCATTCAGGTACATGGAAAAAGAGCTTTAATAATATTTTGCGATCGTCCCAGGCGCCTTCTTTTGCGAGTAAGGAATCATTCCTTCCGGATCGGCATAGCCCAGCCCGATCAGCATGATGGGCCGCTCGTCCTCAGCCAAGTCGATCGTTCGATCCATTTGCTTTTCGATTTCTTCGATATCGGGCCAGTTGATCGGCACCGAGCTCAAGCCGAGTGTCTCCAACGCCAACATAAAGGACATGGCTGCCAAGCCTCCGTCGATATAGATCACATGCCGGTCGCGCTCGCTCAAATAGGCGCTCAATTTTCCTACGAGCACGACGAAAACAGGTATTTGGCGGTGGAAAGGTCGGATGCCCATGGGAATCGAACCCACCTTGTTTTTCAGCTCCTCGGTATCAAAAACGTGAAATTCAAAGGGTTGCCTGTTGCAGGCGCTGGGCGACAGCGTAGCGATGCGAATCGCTTGGTCGATCAATCCGCGCGCTACCGGCTTGTCGGCGTACCACCTGACGGAACGGCGTTGCATAGCCAGTGTATACAACTCGTCATACGTCACGTCGGCGCGTTTTACCGATTGCCTGCAATACGGCACATGGCCCTGTGCCCCGCCTAGATCGCAAGGAACCGCATCAAAAACAGCCCGTGCTTTAGAGATCGTTTCGTGGGCTTCCACATTGGCAAAAAAATGCTGGAGTACGCCTGCACCCCACTTGATGAGTTCCTCGTCAGGGGCAAGCTGCTGGCGTTGCATGGCGAAATAAACACGTTCGTAATTGCAAACGGTATCCAGGATATAATCCAACGCAAAAACAGGACGCCGGTTTTTCATGATCAGCCCTTTCTCCAGCCGGTGGATTTGACGCCGGAGGTGAAACACGTTAGGCACCTTGCTCTTCAGGGCTTGGAGGTGCAGGAATTTGCCTTGCAGCACTTTTTGGTGTTCCCGCGAAAACTCCTTCGAAAACAAAAAATAATATAGATCAGCCCAGAAGTACGACTTCCTGCAGAAAGGCAAGAGCCATTCGTTCTTCATTCGCTCCTTAACCAAATATAACCGATATCGCAATCTCATGATGACATACTAATCTTAACTAACGCCTAAGGCTGGACTTCCGGTACGGGCAAATGCCTCGTGATCAACTCCAAAACACGCTCCGTAATGGCTTCCCAACTGTGTGATCTCGCCAAAGCGATCCGGCCAATCACGTGGCCCGGATCATCCGTTGCCAGCGCCGCTTCTATTTCCCGCACGAAATCCTCGCTCCCCGTTGCCAAGCGCACCTGCGGGCTAAATACCTGTTCCATCACATTGGTCCGGATAGCCACGGTCGGCTTGCCCATTGCCAAGTATTCGTCGATCTTCAATGGATAGTTATCCATCGTGATGTCGTTCACCAATTGCGGGTTTATGCACACGTCGAAATAGCGCAAATAGGCAGGAATCTCCCGCGTATCTTTTTTTCCCAGGAAATGCACATTGGGAAGCTGGTGCAATGCGCTGCGGGCAAACTCCCCGTCTTCGCCTCCCACCAGCACGATATTCCATTGAGGTTTTGCTCGCGCCAAGCCAGCCAGCAAATCGATATCCAAGCGTAGGGCCAGCAAGGCTCCGACATAGCCAATGATGGGGCGTGCCCGAAGGGGGGCAAGCGCAGCCGGGCATTCATAGTCTTTGGTAAAATCAAACAGGGCAAGGTCGCAACCGTTGCCGATGTAGTAGCTGTGGGGATTATACGTTTTGGCCCGATCGGTAAAGCCCGGCGAATTGCACAGCACCAAATCCGATTTGGCCATTAGTTGGGGCTCCAGTTTCGACCCATGCCTTTTCCAATACCCCATTCCCACGATATAATCCCGGTCTAAATAGACATGGACCAACGGCTTCAGCAACTCTTCGAAATAAAAACTTCGGTAGATATCCTTGTCGTTGACCAGAATGAACTGGTTAAAACCGATGCGTTCAAGCGTTGCAGCATATTCGGCGGCCAAGCGGGCATTATTGCGCCGGTTGAAATAAGAAAAAACACCGGTATGCGGTATCCAGTTAATGGAGTCGATGACGGTGCGCGGGTTCAATACCCACAGGTTATTTGAGACTCGGATGAGGTTCTTGGCCGAGCGACTGCGGACCAGTTGAATGTGCTCGCGCGTATAGCGGTCGGGGTTCCCCAAATAATAGGTCCGCGTATCAATGGGCGCATTGATATACAAAACTCGGTGTCGTTTTGCCAGCTCTTTGGCGATATTGGTAGCCGTCGAATCCCGATCGGTCAATATCCGCTGCAAGCTTACAAAAACAAAGTTCAAACTCTCACTCATGATTATCGTTCCATTGGTGCGGCACATTGATAGTTTTATTGATTTTGTGTTCAGGGTTAACGGCACTAAAAATCCTTCCAAACAGCTCATCTACTTGCGATTGAAGGCGCGGAACTACTGTATCGATCTTTTCAGCGATCGCGTGACGCGTTTGTATTAACTGCTTCAGCTTTTCGATTACGTCCTTGTGGTCGTCAATCGCGTCTGCTTCGATTACAAATTTTTCGAGCCCGAATAAGGCAAACAATTCACGGTACTTGTGCGACCAGCTAATGGCGAGAACTGGCTTTCGTTGGGTCAGACCAAAAATAAGGGCATGAAACCTAGAACTAATCAGGACGTCTATTTCACCAACGTACGATTTGATTTCTTCCGCCGACGCATAACGATTTACAATTGCACATCGGTTCGGACGGCCGATGTTTTGGTATAATATCTCACATAGCTTCCGGTCATCAGGATGGTTTGTCGTGTCCGGAAATGTTTCATTCGGAATCAGCACCAAGTTTGCATTCATTTTGTCTAAGCAAAACGAACAGATCGCTAGCAATAAGGACATATACTCATTTTCCCCTCCTACTTTAGCAGTTTTTTCATATACCCTCAAATTAGGAGATATCCCGACTAACAGTTTTTCTTCACCTTTGTAACCTGATAAATCTGCTCTAACAGGCAACTCATTTGGCGTAAAAGAAAAAACAATGTCTGGAAACAACGAGATAGCGGATTCCTGCATCCCTAGCGCTTTCGACAAATATCTCCTCGATTTTTCGTCTCTCGCAAAATACCCGTCCGCTTTGGTCAACATATTTTTTACAGCTACAGCCACTTCGGGAATATCAAAACTTCCCCACGCTTGTGGCAAGAAGTAAAATCTAACTCCCTTCTTTTTACACATGTCAACCAGCTTAGCTGTTTCATCAATCATCGGCTTTCCCCACGAATCTGCATAAGCAAACCCACTTACATCAATGACCATATCCAGATCATTCATAATTGTTTGGATTACGTCAAAAGGAAACGAAAAATACCATTTCTTACTCTCCCCATGCAAAATCTTGTACACCTTACCGCTAGCGCGATATTTAAATCGCTTCCAGTAGCGCACCCATGCGGGCTGACGCGGCTTATAAATTGGTGTGAAACCATTTTCAACCGCCAGGTGTCTCTCGTAAGGCCTACAAAGCATGTAGCATATACCATCTACTCTATGTAAAGAAAGTTGTTGTTTTACAGTTTTCATCATGGCTTCTGCCCCCTTGTTGGAAAAGTTTGCGCCGATGATTAAAATATTTTTCGGTGACTGGATCATACTTAACAGGATTTTTTTACATTCTATTTTGAATAAGATTCTTAACCTCTAGTACTAATTCTAATTTCTTTCTTGTCACCCTTAGACTAAACCAACATAATGCGTATATGATGATCCCTAACGTGACACCCACTAGCAAAACGGACAAAACGGGCCAAATATCCCTAACAACATTTTTAAAGAAAAAGCATGTAACGCCACTCAATATTGAAAACAAGAGTGGAAAGGAAATCTCTTTTAAAAAAGAGCGAATAGTCACGGGTGTACCTTTATAACTCCATCGTAATGAAGGAAGAAGCAATAAATAGTTAACGAAAATGTATGACCATGCCACTCCTGCCACTCCCCATTGAATCCCAAAGAGAAAACCAAGCACCGTAAAAATCGCATTGACGACGCCCCATAAGAAGTACTTTCTGGTTTGGCCCATTGTAATCATAACAACACCACGCGTTCCAGCGACTGGCTGTATAAATGCGGCGAGAGCTAATAACTGAAAAATGTGAGCCGCTTCGATCCACTGGTCACCCAATACGACCAAAACCACCTCCTTGGCGAAGACGAAAAGAAAAACCACCATTGGCATAGAAAAAAAAGCCAGTATGAACACATAGCGATTGTAAAACTCCTTATAGCGCCTTGGTTGGCTCTGCAAAGCACTTAACGCTGGCAAAGCCACTGTATTTAATGGTACCCGGAGCTGAGTTATGGGTAACATAAGCAACTGATAAGATTTACTATAAAGGCCTAGCGCAATAGCGCCGATTTGGCGACCTATTAGAATATTATCTAAGTTCCTAGATAGGTAATTCACTAATTCAAACCCGGTAATTCCTGAACCAAAACGCATAAAACTCACTACTCGTGAAAAATCGAACGCAAAACTTGGGCGCCAGTCGCAGTATAGCCAAGTCAAGACAGAGCTTACCACAGTATAGGAAATTGGAATTGCAACTACCGCCCAATAATCAAAATCTAACATTGCCAGCGCGACACCAATAATGATACTAATACTGGTTGCCAGTATACGGATAGAGGAAACCCTTTTAAAACGCATTTGCCGTTTTAACAAGGCGTGATGTTGCAATGCCAACGAGCTGACAAAAATACTTACTGCGTACGCCCAAGTGATATGTAAAAGCCTATTCTCTTTGTAAAACCACACTAAGATGGGTGCCAATACGCATATTACGAACGATATCAACAACCCTATCGTGGTGTTTATCCAAAACAGCGTACTTATCTGCTTCTGGCTAATCACTTTATTTTGCACAACAGCGGACGAAAAGCCCATATCTTTAAAAATCGTCACAAACCCCGCCACGGCGGTCACCATCGCGACGACCCCGAAACTCTCCGGCGCTACCAATCGTGCCATGATCGCCGTAGAAAGCATGCTCATGCCAAAGGACAATAGTTGGGCAAAAACGGTATTAGCCCCCCCTTTTACCGAGCGCGTTTTGAGATCTGCCATCAAATGCGCGGTCTCAAACCATTTTCTGCTAATATTTCTGCCTTGTTCGATCATTTCCGTTTTCACTTAGGCCGTGGCCCATGCACGTTGCCCGTTCGCTAAGGACACGCACCCTTGGTATTTGTCGGGAATGTAATCGTAGGCCAGCCCCTGCTTGGCCCCCACCTCCGAAGTACAATACCCAACCACTGTCAGGGACCGGAGCAGGGGAAAAAACGCCCGCCCCAATAGTTTGTTCCGCACCTTAGCCAGCAAAGCCGAATTCGTCCAATGGCCTTTGCCTTCAAAATGCGCCAGTGTTTGGGTTTTCTCGGCAAGCGTGCAAGCCTCAAAACCCCGCCGGAAATGCGCAAGGCAATAATCCTCAACCGCATCCAGCCCCCGTGCGAACGTATGCCCCTCTTGCCGGGAGATACCATGCTGGACCATCTCCAATATAAATGCTGCCACATTGGCGTCCTTCGCTCCGGGCGTATCCGTCCGCGGGATGATCGTTTCCGCCAATTCGGCTATCAATCCCCGGTGTTGGGCCAATGCCGCTAAATTCAGCGGTTTCGCCCAACGCCACCACGTGGCGGCCAGTCCCGCCACGACCAGGAGGACAAAAGCAACGATAACCTGTCTGCGGCTCATGGTTCGTTAATTTTCGCTTTAACGTAATGTTTGGTGGCCACCGATATCCGGTTCGCGCGGCGCGCCTTGGCGAGCGACACGAATTGGTGGGCGACAAACAACGGAATCCCCTTGAGGGATTCATAGATCCGCGCGTCAGCGCCCGAACGATGCAATGCCAGGAAGAACGCGCCAACGAAAGCCAACAGGCCTATTCCCCAAGCAACAGCCAGCCACGCATTGGCAAACAAATTGGCCACGAGGAAAACCAAGGACAGGCCCAGGAAAATAAACAACGGCGGACGCAACAGCGTAAAGCCAAACAATGCTTGGTTAGCGCTTCCGTTGTGCAATCCCTGGCCGAATAACCTAAACCCAAATCGAAAATATCGGAACCAGGTATTGATCCACCGCGAGCGTTGCTTGACCAATTGCCCGCTATATGCTGTTTTTTCGTCAAATACGATGGCACGCGGATTAAACGCGATTCGCGTATTGCGCTTCACGATTTGGTATTGCAACACCTTGTCGAACCCGGCACCCGTGATGTCCAATGGCTCAAGGCAAGCTCGGTAAAGCCGCACCGCAAAGGCCATTCCCGAACCCGCTAAGGTCGCAGACGAACCTAACCCGAAAAGGATTTCGCCGTCGTAAAAATGATAATACATGTCGCGTGCCGCATCCAAGCGCGCATATAGCGTATCCGTATTCTTTGCTTGGCGCATGCCTTGCACGGCCTGAAACCCTTGCGCAAAAGACTGGTCAAGCTGTAAAAAATAGTCGGGATCCACCAAGTTATCGCTATCGAGGATTGTCAGGCGGTCATGCGCCCGCTTAAAATGGCGAATCGCGTAGAAATGCGATCGGGTGTTACTGGCCAAGGTATGCTCAGGCCGGAGGACGATGACCCGTTCGTCAGCAAAACGCAGGTCGGACACGTCGCATTTGTCGGCGACCACGTAGATGAGAAAGTGGGCCTGCTTGGCCGCCAGAACAGACTCGACCACGGCAGGCAAGGAATGGGTTTGCTCATACGCGGTCACGATAACGGCATAGTCCCCTTGAGGGCTTGGGTTAGCACTATCCGATGTGTTTTTTCGCTTGAGACGATAAACCCAATAAAACAACAAGGGCGACAACAGGTAGACGCCAACTCCCAGTTGCAGCGCATACCAAGCCATTTCCAAAATCATCACGAAGCTTGTCATCGTTGGCCTCCTACATTTTTGATCGCCGCATAGATGGCTTTAACCGAATTTTCCCATGAGTGGCTGGTTGCCACGGCCATCCGTTGCTTACGCCGTGCCTCGTCGTCCTCGTCAAGCGCTTGCTGGATCAGGCCCACATATTCTTCTTTGGTTTTAGCCAAATAAACAACGTCCGAAAAAATCTCCATCGCGTGGGTCAACAGGGCGACAACGGGCTTTCCCATAATGAGGTACTCGTCGATCTTGCGGGGATAGTTGCCAATCGTCAGCGGTGTCAGAAACTGCGGATTGATGCACACGTCAAATGCCTGGATATAGCGAGGCAGTTCTTTGCCGTCCTTCATGCCGGTAAATACGACGTTGGGCAAGGCATGAAGCGAACTTCGCTTAAACCCGTCGTCTTCCGGGCCAACCAACACCAAGGTCCAATCCGGGCGTGACCGCGCAATATGCGCCATAGCTTCGATGTCCAAGCGGCTGCTGTGCAAGACGCCTACATAGCCCACGATTTTTCCGCCAATCCCCCTGAGCTCCTTCGTACGTGCCGGGCCCGCCGAGCTAAACAGGCTTTGGTCAAAACCTTGGCCCACGTAATACGAATGCGGGTTATATTGTTTGCAATAGTTGGTCAGGTACATCGAGTTGGCCACGCATAGCTGGTTCCGCCGAATCAGTTCCGGCTCAAGCTGGGCAGCCCGCTTGTTCCAATAGGGTGCCGCCAAGATAAAATCCCGCGAGTAATACACGCCCATCGCGGGGTTCAGGTACTCGCTGAGATAAAAGCACTTTATGATTTCATTGTCGTTAAACAAAATAAAATTATCAAAACCCAATTCCTTGAGGTTGCGCTTAATGACCTTGGCGAACCGTTTGTTGTTAAACCGATTGATAGCATTGAACACCGACCACAGATCAATCCAGTTGATGGATTCGACGATGCAGTCTGGATAAAGCACCCAAATATTGTCATGCATCTGAATCAAGCCCTCTTCCTTGCCACACACCACCCGCCTGCGGAACTGCACGCGCGAATCCTTCCGTTTGTATAAAGACGTGTACCGGTCAAGCGGGGCATTCACGTAAAGCACGCGGTTTTGCTTGCTGAACTCACGCGCAATGTCCTTGCAATTGCTGCCCAGCGTGGTGTCCCAAGGCTGCTGCCCAACGATGACGATGTTTTGGCCGACCATATCCCTAATTTATTTTTGGCGACCTTTCCCCTTCCGGAGACGGGTCCGCCGGCGGATTGGCTTTTTTGCCAAATTGCCAGCCGATGAAGAAAGCGATCAATCCAGGAATAACAAACCACTCAAAAGGCATAATGACATCGTTTACGTTAAAAGTTGCTTGTCTTCGGCCTCAGGAGTGACATCCCATTTCGCAGCCAAATATATAATCGCCCAGGACATGCACACAATGATGGAGACAGGCGTACGATTGATTACTTCATTCCCGTAACTGGCCAAGAATATCCCAATCGCGCCTGCAATGAGTGCAATCAGCTTGATTTTCAGTACTGGATCTCTAATACCCCATATAATCCCACAGCATTTCCCCATAATATACATCATCATGCTAAACCAAACAATCATCCCCACGATGCCGTACATCGCCCATACTTTCACCCAATAACTATCTGGTTCTACGGACGCAAGAAAATGTGACGGATTGAATTCTTTCCCATTTGCGCCGATTGTCCCCAGCCCCCCCCCAAACGGTCTGCTGCTCAAATAATGACGTAGCCGCTCCTGCGACATAAGCCTAACTTGATAGGAAGCATCGTTGTTGGGATTTACCGCAGTACGGAGTCGACGGATTTGATAGTTGCCTTGGCCAATAGAAGTGAATTTCAAGAAGGCAAACAATAATGTAACGCACAACAGACCTATGCTTAAAAATTTAAAATTCTTAACTAAAAAAAGCGCTGGTACCACACCGGCAAACACAAAAAACGCGCCCCGCGTACCGGATATCATCATACCGTAGAACATCATGCACCCCATTACGACTAACGCAATACGCTTCCAAAGCTTGATAGACCCTAACGCTAGCAGAAAGCAAATCAATGCGCCATATGCTTGGGTGGCGCCAAACATTCCCGCATCCGTCAGAAAAGAGAAAACTCGCAATTTGCCATATATTAGATGCGTCTTAGTATTTGCGTTCAGAAACTCAGCTTCACCTGGAAACAGGCCTAAATGTAATTGCTTGATGCCGTTTAATGTGGCAAGCATTGACCAGAGGATTAAAATTTTTAGAAAAGTATTTAATGTTCTCTTTTCAATAAACAGCGCCGAGGTGAGTGGAATTACGAGTATAAAAACAAGCGCGGTGCTTCTTATTTCGTGGATCCAACCCAAAAGGCTCCCGCCATTGATTATTTGTAAAAAACTGATCGTAACCCAAATCAGAATCAACACGTTAAGGTCATTTTTACAATTTGACCATTTCACTTTGCTAGTATCGCTGAATAATGCCGCGATCCAAGTAAATAATAGAATCGCCTCAGTTGCCAAGCCCCACTGTACCCGTACCCCAAACTCCCGCGTCAAGGGTAAAGCAAAAGTGTAGCCCACTACGATATATAATCCAACGATCGGCTTATTAAATAGAAAAGCAAGTAGACCGGTGCTAAGACATACCCCAATAACTGCCAACGGAACTACTTCCCCAAATTGAGTTGTATAGTAACTAGTCAACAGGCATATTCCGAGAATAGCTCCGACCAAAACAGCCTTTCGCAACGTGAAATTGGAGTCGTTATGATCCGTTAACACTTTCATTAATCAAAGAATAAGCGATAAATGTCGGGGTATAAGGTTCAAGTTTTATTTAATATCCAGCCCTTAAACCCGGGATGGTCTTGCAGTAATCCCATGTACCCTTTGCTCCCGCTAGGCATCGTCCGTCCTGCTTCGAACACGGCAATGCTCACATCCGAAAACAACAGCCACTCCTTGACGTGATTGATGTTTGAGAAGCTTCCGATATCGATGAGGATCAGGTCGAACTTCTCTTTCAACAGATTGAACCCGCTGATCAGCTGATTACGGTCTTGGACTTCCAAGATCGAGGTGTTTTCCACATTTCGCTGGAGGTTGGTAATCAGGTCTTCGGCTTGGATTTCGCGCTCGATGAGAAAGCGTTCGAACTCTTGGGGCGCCCCATTCGCCCTATCCGAGGCTGTTTCGCTTTTCGTATCTTCGCCCTCCTTAACCAATATGCTGACGTCTTCGCCAATAATCAGCACTTTTTTGCCTGTGAGCGCAAACGCATACGCGAGGCTTCCGGTCACAAAGGATTTCCCTTCGTTCTCGCTGAAGCCGGTTACCCCGATGATTTGGTAATTCTTGGCTAGCAGCTCTTGCTGGAGGTCAAACCGCAGGGTCCGGAGCTGGTCGCGGTAGGAAGCATATTCCGGGTTCGCAACCGATTCCTTCCATATTTTCTGGACAGAGTTTGGCGAGCCATTTTTCGATATCCGGTTCAAAACAGCTAAGTTCTTGGATTTCGTCGCGAATTCGAGTTCCTCTGGGGTCGATATCGTGCGGTCCAGCAGGCCCATAACCAATACCCCGAAAACGCATATCATCATGCTCGCAATCCCCGATAGCCCCGTATAGATTATTTTCTTGGAAGGCATCGGCCCGCCGGGTACGCCTAGCTCAACGATCCGCATGGGTGTTTCCACGCTAGACACATACCCCGCCTGGTTGTATCGATTCAATGCCTCCAAGTACGCGCTCGTGGCTAGCTCGGCATCCCGTTCGTAGTTTTGCAAGCCAGCGTCCTTGGGCACCATGGCGCTATACCTGCCCCGTGTCGATGCCAAGTCTGCTTCGATCACCCCGATGCTGTTGCGCGCAATAGACAAAGACATTTTCAGCTCCGCGAGCTGTTGCTGCAACAGGGGCCGGTTGATGGCTGGACTAGCGCTCGTGCCACTGACAACGGCCGAGGCTACGATAGCCTTCCGCTCCTGCTGGAGGGAGTCGACGATACGCTTATCGGCCGGTGAAAAATTATTGTCGATGTAACGGCGGTTTGCCTGTTCCAATTGCTGGTCGATCATAACGATCTCGTTGTGGTAATTGGATATTCGTGCCGTCGACAGATTGGCATCGGCACCGCTCAACTGGGCGTTGATACCGGCGATCGTTCCTTGGATGGATTCGATTTCGGCCAACTTGTCCGAACGCTTGGCTTCCAAGGATGCGATTTGGGAGTACAGCATGCCTGACTGCGTACTGGAACTCAAAATCCCGCTGCTAATCCGGTAGTCGCGCAAGGCAGCATTCTTTTCTTGCATCACGCGCTCTTTCTCCTTGACCAAGGAATCCAACGTAGCTACCGACTGCAAATCGCTGTCCCGCGTGTTGCTTTGGTAATCGTCAATGAACGCGGTAGCCAGGCTGTTGACCACAAAAGCCGATAATTCAGGGTTCTCGGATACATACCGGATCGAGATAAAATCACTGTCCCCGTTCCTGAATATACTGAGATTGCCCAAAACCCCTCCATAATCATAACCCATTGAGGCGAGGATGTCGTAGAGTGGCAAGCCATCCACGCCATTCTCCGGGTTTTCGGAGGGATTCGTTTGTAACCGATAAAACGTCTGGACGACTGTATTCCGCTGTTCGTCAGACATCCCTTGTAATAATTCACTTAACGGCCTAAAATGCTCATCAGGCGACAAAAGGTCATGTAGGATTAACCGGTAGGAAACCGCGTTAATGACACGCTTCATCATCATCATCCCAATGATATTCGAATACAGTTGCCGGGACTGCGTATAGCTTACGCCTTGCAAGCTGCCGATGCGCGCCGCCTCCGACACGCCCGTCGAAATGTGGGCTTGGGATGCATAGGTGTCCGGCAATTCCTTCACGAAATAATATGTGGCACCTGCGGCCAGGGATGGCACGAGTATAATCAGCCACCAATAGCGACGCAGGTAATTAAGCAGCTTTTTATAGTTTATCATAGTCGATGCGTTATAATCAGGTCACAAAAATCAGTTCACGCTTTCGATTGGTACGCCAATCAAAGCTTCCAACTCATCTTTGGCGACCAGAAAGCCTACTTCGGTATTGACAAGTGCGGAGTTGGCCGCCGCAAGCATCGACCGCGCTGCCGTATAGGTTTCGAAATCCGTTTCGCCCAACTCAAAGCTGCTTTGGATGCGCTCATACTGCGCCCGTACATCCTGCACTTCGATCGTCCGATTCCGCAACTCGTTGCTTAGCAGGATATAGTTGTAATACCGCGCTTTCACATTGTTCTCCAAGGTCCGTTCAAAGTCTTCAGTCTGCAAGCGCGCAATCTGCAGTTGCCGTTTAGACTGCCGAATTTGGGCGGGCGTAGAAATAAGTGAAGCCAAGCTGATGCCCACGCCCAATTGAAAGCCGTTAAGCAGATAAGGATCCAAGTCGCTAATGACAGCACTGCCGCGTTGCCGGTAATAATACGAGGCTGACACGCCATTCAAAAAAGAGAGGCTGGACATCGTAACATTCGTTTTAGCCGTTTTTTCAGTCGCTTCCAGAATTTGCCGCTGGACGTTGTACTCCTTGGCTAGGGCGACTAGCTTAGCGACCTTGGCATGGTCGATTTCGGCGATGATCGATTCCTGTGCGCTTATGCGCATTGACGCAAACAGCAACAGTAAAAAAAAGGATGGCATTTTCAGTTTCATACACATAGGTCTTCGGTACATCGTGCGGTCAAGTGTTTTTCAATGTAAACTTCAATAATGACACAGGCAGTAGGCTGGATTCATAAACGCTCTTCTTCCCCATTCGATCTCACACCAGTTTGACACAAAAATATCCGTAAATTACCAGTATGTGGGATGTTTCACGCACTATTGTTCAGGTTGTAGTTATTACGCTACATCGCACGGAACCGCCATTCTTCGCCGAATTGGACAATCTTTTTATAGCCAGCGAATCGCTAGTTAATTTATAATCGTATATTTGGCAATCCGTTGCCTGTGGCGTAGCCAACGGCCTACTTGCCCCATCCCTCCGTTTATTAAAATTCCGTGCCGACATGAATCACATTACACCGATGGAATATGAAAAATTTTAGTTTAATAACCGGTACCTGCATGCTCTTCATGCTGTCGTGCGGGCATGCAGAAATCGAAAAGCCGAATGGTGCGCACGATGAAACGTTGGACGAAACAAGCGCGCCAAGCGCAACGAAAACAAAATTCAAAGACATGCTTGGCATCAATGCCTTTGAATGGAATTTCGGCGACCAGTACACTACAATCATGCCTGAACGAGCTGTTTTTTTTCAACCTTTCACCAGCTTTCGGCATTATTTAGACTGGCGTCAAATCGAGCAGGATAAAGGCCAATACGGATATAATCCTACGCCAAGGGGGCGCTGGAAATACGATGAAATTTACGAATGGTGCAAGGCACAGGATATTACCGTCGTAGCTTGTATCAAAACGATCCCCGCATGGCTTGCAGAAACCTATCCACCCGAAAAACGAGACAGCGAAAACGTTCCGGCCCCCTACGGCGCGGACTTGAGCGACCCCGCTTCTTATATCGATTTCGGCAAGCTTGCCTTCCAATATGCGGCGCGATACGGGCGTAATAAAGATGTAGACCCCGAACTGGTACACGTCGAACCCGTACCCCATTACAACCCCAACGAAAAGAAAATCGGGACGGGATTAGTCGAATACATTGAATGCAATAACGAGCCCAACCGCTGGTGGAAACCTAATAAAGTGGCACAACAGACCGCGGAAGAGTATGCGGCTAACCTATCCGCGTTTTATGACGGCCACAAAGGAACTTTAGGCCCTGACGTCGGGGTAAAAACCGCCGATCCCGAAATGCAGGTGGTTATGGGCGGAATCGCCAAGGCCGACCCGAAATATGTCCATGACATGGTGGAATGGTGCCGAACCCATCGAGGGTACAAAGCTGATGGCACGGTCAATTTATGCTTCGATGTGATTAATTACCATCACTATGCCCATAACCGCGATGAAGTGAAGGGCCGAACTAACCAACGAGGCGTTGCACCCGAACTATCCCCTTCAGCTGACCTCGCCAGTAAGTTCCGTGTTTTTTCTGACGAAAAAACTCAAGGGATTGAGGTGTGGAACACGGAAGTTGGTTATGATGTTAATGAGCACAGTGTCCAACGCGCTATTCCAATTAAGGGTAAAACGGCTTTGGAAACCCATGCGGATTGGAATCTCCGAACCGCCCTGCTGTATGCACGACACGGTGTAAACCGACTGTTTTTCTATATGTTACATGACGTAAGTGCCTTTAGCACGACCCAATATGCGTCTTCTGGTTTTGTTGACAAAGAAACCATCCCCTATTCGGGCAAGCCCGCCTGGGACTATCTATTACAGGCCGGAAACCTCATCGGCGAATACTACTACCAAGAGACACTAAACGGGGATCCCATCGTGGACGTGTATGCATTGGATGGGAAAAAGGTGTATGTCCTGACCATACCGGATGAAGTGGGCCGCGAGCAATCCTACGACCTTGACGTAGGGAATAGCCAACAAGTGAAGATCCACGAATTGGTCGTAGGCGCAACAGAAATGAAAACAGAGACGAAAGATGCGGCGAATGGAAAAATAACCGTGCATGTGACGGAAACGCCAATCTTTGTTGAAGCACTGTGAGGAATGCCTAGGACTTATAACGGATTATAATTTTACATGGATAAGAAAAACCAGATAACCGATTGACACAGCTGTAAACTCTACCTACAATCCTGTTCACAGTCACCCCAGTGATATCCCTACAAAGTGGTCGTAAGACGGGGACGGAATTTACGACGCACGGCGTGATAACGATGGTAAAATGCACTCTTAATTAAGTTCCCGACTGTCGACGTACTATGTGTCGGATTAATGGAAAAAGCGCTCCAAAAAAGACGAAAGGAATCGACGAGTCGGTGCTCCCTTATTAGCACGTGCTTACTCAATTCTATCAACCCTTCCACGTATTGCCTTTTTAATATTTCCTGTTCTTCCGTGGTCATTCGGTCTTGATACCTATTGATAATTTCCTGGGTATCATCTACCAAAAGCAGTCTAACGACTTCTGCGCGTTCACGCCCGTCGAATATGTTCTGACCATCAATATCCTTATACCACAACCGCTCCATGGTGAAGGCCGCCCTGCAGGGTTTATTTAAAATCATATCTAAATATAGCCCCCAATCATCGCCAATATTTAAATTCTGGTTCCAGCCGCTAACCATAGACGAACGTCTCATTACCACCGAAGACGAGGGCGATGGACACGCTTGTATAAATAACATCCGAAGTTCATCCGGTTCCAACACAACAAAACCGTCATTAGCATTCGTCAAAAAAGGCTGAATAAAACGATAATTAGAAAAAAAATCCTCCCATTCTACCTTAGGATCTTTTGACTTTTGATTCCAATTCGCAAACACAAAATCAGCGTTATGCGACAATAGTGCGCCCACACACCGCTCCAGAAACGACGATTCCCAGTAGTCATCGGAGTCCAGTGAGGCGATCAATTCACCTTTTGCAAGCACCAACCCGGTATTCCGAGCCGCTGCTTGTCCCCCATTTTTTTGATAAATATATTCAATACTAGAAAAATGCTTAAGCCGCTCCTGTGTATCATCAGTCGATCCGTCGTCGACCACAATCAATTGAACGTTCGGATAAGTTTGTTGTAGCACACTATTAATGGCTTTTACCACCTTATCAGCTCGGTTATAGGTGGGGACAATTACGGAAACTAATGGGTGCTGCATATCAATTCAGTGCTTTTTAGCATTATTCTATATCAAGGATACGACTTCGTTCCAGTGGCTACGACACACTTCTCACGGATCTAATCACCCTTTGCCCTACCGATTTCAAGGCCATAACATAGTCGTTTAGCGCGGTCAACGCCCGCTTATGAAACAATAAAGCATGTATGGCCAAAACTACCCATGCCCACGGCTGGGTGATAGCACCCCACACCAATAAGCCCATCGGAAAGAAAATCTTGTAAAAATCGTCCATAAGGATTTGCCAAGGCCTATCTTTCGGAATAATAACGAAGACAAGTGTCTGACCAAATTTGCGATAACGTATGCCTACCAACACAAGGTACAAGGGGAAGAGCACCAGCAATACCGGTTGGGCAATGTATACCAGCATAATACCAAAAGCCAACAGCTCCATAGCCATGATCAGCATAGCTATAGGACGAAATTTTGACGGTTCTACCTTACTGGCAAATGTATTTGTATTCGTTTGGATGTCGTTCGTCCTATCGACAAATTGATGGGCTAAAATACCCCGAAGCCCGTAAGCAAACGCCCATATACCTACTGCCACCAACCAACCATAGTTTATAGGTAGCCCGACCGCATTAAAAACCCCTGTAACCATCAACAAAGACGGAAACACGTGTGCACCGCAGGCATCGCACAACACCCCTAGAAATCCACGCTCCTTGAACCGGACGGGGCGGACTGAATATAAGCTGAAAACGACCCACGTACCCGCATAGAAAGTAAGAGTCCAAGCATCGGGCCACATCAGTACGGCGAATAAAACTCCCAAACACATACAGGCTACTAGTACTACCCACCTCATGCGAGGGGATAAATCTGCCATTTTATTAGTTTTTCCCACCGCGATATCCTCCTCAATATCCGTAAAATCGTTGATGAAACTCACGTATACAGCCGATACAATCAACGAACCCAAGTAAAATAAAATGACAGGAGCCAGTTCAATCAACGGGATATCCGTCGATAAAGTGGTGGCGTATGCTAACGCAACCAATGCGGCGAGTTTGTGTTCCCACCATTCAGCAATACGTGTTAGCTTAATTAGTAACCCCGTTTTTTTTTCGACCCGTTTCATATAGTTAAATAATTCGTTATTTCAGCCAAATCCGCAACATATTATGACATTATCTTTCTTAACACCGCCTTCACCAGCGTTCCTGATTTCAGTCGGACAGCTATTTCTTTTAACAATTCTTTATTGGAGACTTCGGCTAAAGGTCTAGCAATATTTCCCATCCTTTCACTTCGCACATCATAGAGTTCAGAATCAGTCGGGACGATCACAGTGGCTTGGGTTTCGTCTCCTATCTCGCGCTTCTCACTAGCTACAATCATTCGCCTGTTTAACCTGGTAACATGGTCTAACCGAGGTCGTACTAGGATTTCTATTTTCCGGAAATACCTTGCAAACCAACTAACTAAGACATCCATTTGTGGCGTTAGTTGATAATTAAACGTATCATCATGTTCTCTATGAGTCCATACTGTCCCCAACAATGTTGTTCCACGATCTCTGGGGAGTATCTGGGAAAAATCATATAATCCTTTAGGATATTCGATATCAACGACATCCACGATATCAAGAATATCAATCATACATTTTCCTTCTTTAGCTGTCCATTCCGCCAGCCGTTCAACGTATAATTCAACATCTTCCATAGTGCGCAAATAACAATACGGTTGCCCCGTAGAAGTCACTAAATCAAACTTCCCTTCTAATTCAGTGTTTTTCTCTATCATGCTTTGCTGATAAAACGTGGCTTGGGGGTTTGCTGATCGTGCTTTTTCTAGCATAGCGGCAGACCTATCTAACCCAGCACGATTAACATGCGGGAATCTACTCAAAAGATGTCCAGTCCCACACCCTACGTCTAACCAGTTGTCGCTTGGGCACAGTAAATCTTTGACAGCCCGAATGTAAAAGTCGGAGACGGCAACCCAATCATACTTTTCCTTCCACCAGCTATTGTATATAGAGGCATACTCTTCACCATACAAATGGTCACCAAATTGAACTTGCTTTTTCATATATGTTTGTATTTGTTTTTTTAACAGCCATACCTGCCTACCGCAGGCAGGTGCCCCCCAGTTATACTCTTTCGTATTTGTGTGGCCAGTCGTGGGTATTTCATAACACTTTAATTTATTCAATTAGTTACTCTTACATTTTTCTCTAAATTAATGTAACATCACGCCAGTATAGGGTGATCCGCGAAATAAAAGCCTCGTGAATATATGTGTGTTCTTTTTGCGCCCAAATTAAAAGACGATAAAATCAAAAAGCATCTCATGTTTCTGTTCTATTATTTGGTGTGCTGTTAATTAACAACTTTTTCAGTGCTGTCCAACGATAATAAATAGCGAAATGGAAAATATTGACAATTTCCTTACATGCTTGAAATGGCATTTCACGAAAAGACCTCCGGGCAAAATCCCAAGACATACGCAAGTTCCCTTTTTTGGTGACAGCTAATTTTGCTAATTCCATCGTGTCCCTGACATAATTCTTCCTCAGTACATTCATTTCGTCAGTTGTCAAAAAAGCTCGGTACATGTTCATAAGCTCCATATCGTCCCCCACAAGTGCTTCCAATATATCCTCCCTTGATCGCCCATCGAATATATTTTGCTCGTGTACGTGTTTGTACCACAATTTCTCCATGGTAAAAGCCGCCTTACATCCGTTATTTTTAAAGATGATATCGAGGAATAGCCCCCAATCGTCACCGATTCTCAACTTTTTGTTCCATCCACCAATCATCGATGATTTTCTCATGACTGCGGCGGATGAAGGAGTTGGGCTTACAGACAAATACAAACGCCTCAGCTCTTTTTCGGGCAAAACAATCCATGAGTCTACTGATTGTTCATCGGTATAGGGCTTGATATGAGGGCTAATGAAGGAATTTTTGGATAAAAAATCTTCCAGTTCACCATTTCGATGTTCCTGATTCCAATTGGCAAAGACAAAATCCAACTGGTATTGCTCCATGGCGTTCACGCATTTTTCCAGAAACAACGGCTCCCAATAATCATCTGAATCCAGCGAAGCGACAAGCTCGCCCTTGGCATAAGCCAATCCTTTGCTCCGTGCCGCCGCCTGTCCAGCATTTTCCTGATAGCGATATTCAATGCCGGGTCGATGGCGGAGCAATTCGCCCGTACCGTCGCTTGAACCATCATCGATTACGATCAACTGGATATTCGTATACACCTGCCGTTCGACACTCTCAATAGCAGTGATTACCTTATCAGCGCGGTTATACGTCGGAATGATGACGGAAACTAATGGCTGTTTCATATCAGCTTGGTAATTTTAAAATCAAGTTATATCGTCGATTCCAATCGCGGAGGGCAACATGCTTTCAGCCCATACAAGCCGAACAGCTTCAAAACAACACCTATGCTGAAATGAGTTGCCGCCACTACGTAAACAAGTTGCCTATTGTTCATCTATATGGCTTTCCAATAAATCTGCAAATATACGCTCCGGCAATTCGGGAATCCTTTTCCGAATCGAAACAGCAGCTCGCTCCCCCATATCCTTCCATCGTTCCCGCTGCTGCCACGCCCGCTCCAATGTCTCTTCAAAAGGCACATCGCTCGCATACCCGACGAATCCCGTAACGCCTTCCTCCAAAAACTCTTTGTTGCCCCCCACATCGGTGGTAATAACCGGTCGACCAGCCATCATAGCCTCAACAATAACCAAAGGCAACCCTTCTGTACGGGATGGCAAAACAAGTGCATGGCTATGCTTCCAGACTTCATAAATATCACTCACCTGACCAACAAGCGAAACATTGGTCGCCCCAAGCAACTTGACCAAATCCTTCAGTGTTCGTTCATCAGGACCTGACCCGATAATGGAAACCTTCACGGGCCTGTTCTTCCATTTTTCTTGGCTCAGTGCCCTGATCAAGAGGTCTTGACCTTTTTCCAGGATGAACAATCTGCCAATACAACACAACTGGAAAACATCTTTGGTATCAGGATAGGGGATATGCTGTGTCGGCTTTACGGGATTAAAGATTACCTTGCTGTCAGGCAGGCGAATACCAAATTGTTCCTCGGTAAGTCGTTTGTTATGCTCGGACACGAAATAACATCCGGCAGCATGAGCCCAAACCTCGCGCATACCTTCTCGGTAATCACTGGGAGGCCAATAGAAATCGACGGCTTTATGCGACACGATCACATAAGGGATATTACTTTCCAGACAAGCCTGCGCATAGATCATCCCGTCAAAATTCCCTCCTTGTGAAACCAACACCAATTTCGTATCGTAAGCCTTCAAGTGTTTAATAAAGGTACTTTTGTTGAACGTCATCACCTCTGCTTGCCGGTCGAACTTAAATTTGTCTATCGGACGAGGCCTCGTTTTTATGCCAAATAGTTTTTTTACTTTATTTATTACCTTTTTGTAAAGTCGCTCGATCAATGGTTTGCTAGGGAAGGAATGCGTGGTCAAGAATTCAACCCCTTGCTGGATTAAACTAGCCGTCTTGGGGTGCCAGTTTTCTATATAACTCCTACAAGCGACCACATGGTATCCCCTTTCCTGCAAATACGGGACGGTTTTGGACCATAACTCTTCGCTCCCACCCCATTCATGGATGGATGAAGCGATAAAAATCGTCTTTTTCTTGTTGCCCTCGGGTTTCATTTAGTTCTCATTATATTTTCCAAGCACCCTACTGGCATTCCTCAAATTTAGAATTGAGATCGGTAAACATATAGCAGCACTATTCATGTATGTGTTTTTCCAATAAGTCCGCAAAAATCCGTTCGGGGGATTCCGGAACGATTTTCCGGATCGAGACAGCGGCCTCATCTCCCATCTCCCTCCATCTTTCCCGCTGTTGCCAAGCCCGTTCTAGCGTCTCCCCGAAAGACACATCGCTGGCATGGCCAATAAAGCCCGTCACACCCTCTTCCAAAAATTCCTTATTACCACCCACATCAGTCGTAATAATGGGCCTACCCGCCATCATGGCCTCGACGATGACCAGCGGCAAACCTTCTGTCCTGGATGGCATGACCAGTGCATGAGCATCTTGCCATATCCGATATACATCACTAACTTCTCCGCAAAACGAAACGTTTGAAACTCCTAGCAACTCGGCCAACTCTTTCAGCACCGCTTCATCAGGCCCAGTACCGATGATCGAAACCTTTACCGGCCTGCGCTTCCACTTTTCCTGGCTGAGCGTCCTGATCAGAATATCCTGTCCTTTTTCGATAATAAATAGCCTACCGATGCAACATAGGTGGAAAACACCAGTGGTTGCAGGATAAGGGATATGTTGGGTCGGCTTAACCGGATTGAAAACTACTTGGCTATCAGGCAAACGAAGCCCAAATTGTTCTTCGGTAAGCCGCTTGTTGTGCTGGGAAACAAAGTAGCATTGACGCGCGTTTTCCAACACCGTACGCATCCCCACTCGGTGATCGTTGGGAGGCCAATAGAAATCGATTGCTTTGTGCGAAACGATCACGTAAGGAATATCATTTTCCATGCAGGCATGGGCATAACCTAAGCCTTCGAAGTTTATTCCCTGTGAAACCAAAACCAGCTTGACAGGATAATTTCTTAAGTATTTCGCAAAGGTTACGACCTCGTCCGACCGACCAAAACCATACTTATCTACGGTGCGCCCGCTACCTAATAGCTGTTTCACCTTACGAAGCACTTTTCGGTAAGCACGAACTACCAACGGTCTTTTCGGGTATGTGGCCAAAAAGGTAACACCCTGCCGGATATGTTCCGCTATTTTGGGATGGTCTTCATCAATATGATGCTTACACACCACGACCTGATACCCCCTGTCTTGCAAGAATGGGACCGTCCTAGACCAGAGGTCTTCACAGCCCCCCCAAGGCATGAGGAGTGCCGAAACAATTACGATCGTATCACTGTGTGTACGCATAGTTTGGTTTTGGTTCAAGAGCCTGAGCAGATACGACTTTAAGACTCCATACTTTCCTGTAACAAATCCATTTTGAACAAGTCAGCGTATGCGCCACTTGTCCGGCTGAGCAAACCTGGTAAACCTTCCTGGATTATCGCCCCTTCCGATAAGACATAAACGTAATCGGCATGCTTCACTGTAGAATACCGATGACTAATGACAAGCCCCCCCCTGTCTCCCAAATTTGCCTTGAGCGTATCAATCAAGCGGTGTTCGGATTGAGCGTCTAAAGCACTGGTTGCTTCATCAAATACAAAGAATTGCGCTGGACTATAAAAAGCGCGGGCGGTGGCCAGCTTCTGCCATTGCCCCATGCTAACTTCATGCCCGCCCTCGAAGATACGCCCCATCATGGTTTGATAACCCTGCTCGAAATCATTTATATATTCATGAGCACCTGCTTGTCGGGCAGCACGTATTATATCTTCCTCACGGTGCTCGAGTCGTTCGATATCGCCTAAGAATATGTTTTCTGACGCGCTGACGTTGTATTTGCAGAAATCCTGAAATACTACACCAATTTGCTTGCGGTACTCGGCAATGGAAAAATCGCGAATATCAATGCCGTCGATTCGGATGGCTCCTTCTGATGGGTCATACAATCTGGCCAGCAATTTAATGAAAGTAGATTTGCCAGAGCCGTTTAAACCGACTAACGCTATAATTTTTCGTTTCGGTACGACTAAACTAACGTTGCGAAGCACCAAGCGGTTGTCGTGTGGATATCCGAAACTAAGGTTATCGACGAATAAACAAGTTTCATCAGAAGCCGGAATGGGCTGTGGCATTTCTGGGCTCTTCAGCTGGCTTTTCAAATCGAACAGCTCAAATATATATTTAACATACAAACTGTTAGAATAAACAGCGGTTATTCCCCCAATCATCGCATGCAGAAAACTAAATACCATCGGGAATATTACGAGAAAAATGCCGATATCGCCAGTCGAGACCCGACCTTCAAGCACGCCTATGATTATAAAATAGATACATGAAAAAAAACCTAAGCTTGCAATTGCATTAAACACCGATTCGGCGATGGTACGCTGCCTACTAATTCTCAGGCGCTCACCGACTAGGCGGGTACGGATAACAAAATATTTGTTCTTGAAATACTCCCCCAGGTTATAGCTCCGAATTTCACGTGCGAAGATTTCCGAAGTGATTAGCTGTCCAAAATAGTCAGCTTGTCGCTCCATCGGCGTATTTTTTATTCGAAGCGCATTATGTTTTTCCGAGAAATAAATCCGTACCCAAAACATCGGCAAAACGAAAAGTATTAACATCGGCAACAAACGCCAATCGATTGCAACGATGATAGCGGCGGCGGCGACCGTCTTGAGCGTTGCGCTCATAATACTGATAACACCCATTAATACCGCGTTAGGCCGACCTCCACCGGCCTCTTTAGCCAACTTGAGGGTGTTGAAGTATTCTGGATTCTCGTAGAAGGCCATATCCAAATCTACCGTGTGCCGGTGAATCATATTGTCTATTTTTTCCGACACAATGGCTCCTTGTACTTCCGAGGTCAGGTCACAGAGGGAACCCATGACGGAATGCGCCACCATCGCCCCACCAGCAATCAGCACTTGTTTGATGATGAGCTGTTGGTAGGCGATGGAATCGGGTTCAAAACCAGAAACGAGATCAATCAAGTCCTTTAGCGCGGTTAATGAAAGATACAGTAAACCCGTGGATATCATGATCATGATAATTACCAAGATGGTCCTCCGAGGTTCTATCTTCCAAACCAGCTTCAGGGTACGGAATAATTTCAGATCGGAAATCCGACCAAAGTAATAACCTGCTTTTTCTTTGACCTT
>CAYUIZ010000041.1:0-23289 GCA_964444885.1 uncultured Sphingobacteriaceae bacterium
CCCGCCCGGCTTCGTCTTTCTTTATCCCGATCGAACGTGGAGATGTGGCGGTCTTTTTTCGTTTCGAAAATGTCGTCGATGTTGATCAGGATGCCCGTCTCTTCCACGGCGCCAAATTCGTTGTTGGCAGCTGTGCCAAACGTTTTCATGGTCGAGGAGAGGTTCATGTAGGTGTTGATCAGTGGCGGGATGTTTTCGCCTAGGGCACGTACGCGGCTGTTGAGCGTGCGATAGCCTTCCCTGTACTCCAACCCGTCGAAAATCCCAGCGAACGCACGGACATCGGTTTTGTAACCCACTGGGTTGATCGGCCAAACCAGCTTGTCGGGGTCGGCGAAGTAGTGGTTCATGAAGTACAGCAGCAAATCCCGTGCATTGGCTTGGTAATGCGGGTACATGGTGACCTTACCAAACAGGTATTTCACGTCTGGGTTGAGCTTGACGATGGCGCCCAGACCATCCCACAGGTTGTCCAGCGAGAAAAGTCCTTTGCGGTTGTCCTTTGCGGGCTGGTATTTAGGCTGCACGAAAGACCGGCCCAGTTCGATCGTATAGGGCAGGTATTCGTTGATAAACTTCTCAGAAAAATTGAAATAGTGCGACGTGGATAGGTTCAGCTCGCCCGTTGCAGTGGGCTTCACGTTGGCGCACTTAATCAGCCGGTATCCCGCGATAATCTCTTCCGTTTCGGGGTTCCAAGCGATTAGTTGGTCATAAGCATCTTCGTTTGTGTCGTTGTCGTCCAGGTCGTACGGCAATCCCGTGCCTCCGCCTGCTCCACGAAAGGTTTCCTCCCGCAGACGACCGATTTCCTTCACGATGTTCGGAGCCTTGTGGTAATTGACCAGGTAAATCTCGTTGTTGCCGTTATTGGTGTATCGCAGAAACGTTTCCGGCGTTAATTCCTGCTTGATGGCGTCCCGGCTTATGGGTGCTATGATCTCTTGCATACTATTTGTCACTCAGGGGATATGCGATAAACAATCCTTTTGACTTCCTCCGCCCATTCCTTTTCCGATTTCGAGTGGTCAAAATACGTATAAGGAATCGGCTCTCCAATCCGAATAGAAACTTTTTTGCCCCGTTGGGCAAATAATTCGCCTGGCAGGTAGAACATCTCGATGTTTGCCTTTATGCCAACTTTTTCCCTCAGCTTCGCAAAAGTATAAAAAAAGTTAGAGTTTCTTCCATCGATGAACACGGGAATAATATCCTTCTTATAGCGTTTTGCCTTGTTAATGAAGCTTTTTTTCCATTCCAGGTCCTTGATTACCCCTTTGCGCTTACGGGAAACAAGCCCGGCCGGGAACACAAGTAAGGCGTGGTCAGCGGCATACGCCTGCTCGATCTGCGCAATGCTGTCGCGGCCCTGCGTGCCATGTTTATTGACGCCAACAAACAGTGGTTCCAGGTTTTTGATGTTCAGCAAGATGTCGTTGACCAGGAATTTGATGTCTTTGCGGTGTTTGCCCAGCGCGTGCATAAATGCGATGCCGTCCAATCCGCCCAATGGGTGGTTAGACGCGAAAATCACGCCTCCCTCAGCCGGGATATGCTCCTGGCCTTCGAGCGTGACTTCGACGCCGAGGTAGGCGATCAGCGCGTGGACGAACTCCAATCCGTGGAGGTGGCCCATTTTGGCCATGATTTCGTTGATGTCGTCTTCGTGCAATACCCGCTCCATGTAACGCAACGCGAAACCGGGAAGCCAGCGCAGCAACCCCGGGTTTTTCTTGCGAATCACGTCCCTGATGACGATATACTTTGAAGCGTCTTTTAAATTTTCCCTAGTGTGGTCCGTCATATCTTCACATCGGCGCCAGGCTTCCCGCCTTAAGCGGCAAGAAGCGACGCGAGCCAAATGTAATAAAAAAACTGTTGTTGGCAGGACCACTATTTGCGAATCCGCGATGTATAGCGCGATTGTTAGGCTGTACGTCAACCCAGGACGGCCCGTTGGGTGCGTGTTTCACAAACTCATACGGTTCCTTCGGACAACTTGTGCGGTGGCCGTGCAGAATTTTGGTGCGAATACGTGTTATTTTTTATACATTTACTATGTTTACCGAGAGCAGGGAGCCAGGCTGTGGGGCGAGAGGCGACACGAATTTGGCTTTGCAGGGATATAGGGCCTAAAAAAGGGCCGATTAAACGATTGGGGTAATTGATAGTCTAACCCATAAACAACGAGATATGAATTCGGGACAAATTCTTTCTGACACCTATTTTGCCATCGATCCTGCGCATACGGTTTCGCACGCGCTCGACCGCATGGCGGAATACCGCTTGCTGCATTTGCCCGTTGTCAAGGAGCACATTTTTCTCGGCATGGTATCTTACGAATCGTTAGCCGGCATCAAAGACCGCAATGTAGAGATCGCCGCGGCAGACCTGTCTTACATGCAAGTGCACATCTACGAAAACCAGCACGTGTATGACGCGCTCTTGTTCTTCCAGCTCTACCGGTTGGACATTCTGCCCGTGCTCGATAAGCAATACACCTATCTGGGTGCCATTACCCAGTACGAGTTGATTGGCGCAATGGGTTCGTCGATGTCCATGCAGGAGCCGGGCGCTATCATTGTGCTGGAGATGAATAAGCGCGACAACGCCCTGTCGCAAATCGCCCGAATCGTCGAGTCCAACGATGCGCAAGTGCTTAACTCCGCTGTCCGGATGTTCCCGGATTCGTCTCAGATGGAAGTCGCCATCAAAGTCAATAAAGCTGATATTTCGGCCATCGTGGCGACGTTTCTGCGGTTTGACTACGTCGTGAAGGCGACCTTCAATGACGACAACAGCGGCGATACCTCACGCGACCGCTACGAGCAGCTGATGAATTACATCAATATGTAGCATGCGGCCGTGCTGCGGCCATCCTGTTGCTATATTCACCCTTCCATAACGATTTGCCCTTGTTTTTGTTGTGCCAATGATTACCTTCGCTGTAGGAGTTTGAACGAGGCCTGCGCGATAGCCTGCAGGCAACCGACAAGCAATTAACTAAGTAGAATACGCATACAGCAAGCCCAACTCATGAAGACTATTGCGGTTTATGGCAGGGAGTTTCAACCTTCGGTAATCCCTTACGTACAGCAACTTTTCGATTTTCTCGCATCGCGTGGTGTCGCCTGTTGGATATACCAGCCCTTTCACGATTTTTTGGAGCCACATGTGGCCTGCGATAGCCACGCGCAGACATTCCTCGATAAAGACCAGTTGCCAGCCGACACCAAGCTGATGCTCAGCCTGGGTGGCGATGGCACGATGCTGGCCGCGGTATCGATCGTGGGCGACTCCGGCATCCCCGTAGCAGGCATTAATTTTGGCCGGCTCGGTTTTTTGGCCAGCATCCATCGGGATGAAATAGAGCGGTCTATCGGAGAGATCCTTGACGGCGACTATGGCTTGCAGCAACGGGCCTTGCTGGCCGTCACGGCTAGCGACAGAACGCTGTTTGACGGTAATCCGTTTGCGCTGAATGACATCACGGTTTTCAAGCATGACAGCTCCGCGATGATTACCGTCAAAGCGCACCTCAATGGCGATCTGCTCAACAACTACTGGGCCGATGGAATTATCGTCGCTACGCCGACCGGGTCTACAGCGTATTCGCTGAGCTGCGGCGGGCCCATCATCATGCCGAGCAGCGGCAATTTTGTCATCACGCCCGTGTCGCCACACAACCTCAACGTCCGGCCGGTCGTTATTTCAAACGATTTTGAGCTCGACTTGGAGGTCGAAAGCCGAAGCGAGCAGTTTTTGCTTTCCTGCGACTCGAAGACCGAAACGATCCCGACATCCGTGCGCATCAAGATCACCAAGGCAGCGCATTCCATCAATTTAGTACGGCTTAAAAATGACAGTTTTTTCTCTACGCTACGCCATAAACTGCTGTGGGGACTAGACGCGCGCAATTATTAGCGCCCCGAACTTTGCGCGTGCCGAAAAATATTATTGAGCCAATTGTCTTATCTTTACACCCGTAGAGTAAAAAATCATACATACCCCGTGCGCGTGAGAATACTTTTTGTGGCTATTTGCCTATTGCTGGTTTCCCCTAAGGCGAATGCCCAAGATTGGGAAATCGGCGCGTTGCTAGGTGCGTCGGGCTATATGGGCGACCTGAATCCCGAAAATCCCTTCGCGTACAACGATTGGGGCGCGGCGCTCTCCGGCAAATACAATCTCAACTCCACCTTGGGCGTCCGTGCTAATTTTTCCTATTCCCGTATTCATGCAGACGACCGCCATTCCTCCGTCGTACAGCGGCAGATACGCGGCCTGAACTTCGCGGGCTACGTAGCGGAGGCCGCCGTGCTGGTTGATTTCAATTTTTTCCGGTTCTTGCCCCAACGCGGGCGCAACTCCTATACGCCTTATCTGTTTGCCGGCGTAGGGGGCATCCATTTTTATCCTAAATGGTCAGACTTGAGTGGCGGAGGCGAGTGGAACGAGGCGACATTGGGGGAAATAAGAGAGGCGATAAACGACGACCCAGACGGCACGGAAGACATCCGAAAGCCGACGAGGTATGCAATAGCTATCCCCTTCGGCGCTGGATTTAAGTACAACCTGCGCGGGCCGTGGACCGTGGGTGTAGAGGTTGGCTACCGGCAGGCCTTCACGGACTATCTAGATGCCGTCAGCGGCAGTCGGCCGCAGGAATCTAAGCGATGGCTTCAGGGCGATGGCCGCCCCAACGACTCGTACATGACGGCCGGTTTCACTATTTCTTATACAATATTCAAGGGTGGCTGCCCCGAATGGCGCAATTAATTCTTAGTTTTGCACCCAAATTCAATGGAGATCAGGGACCAGATAGATAAAACAAGGCTGCCACAGCACATTGCCATCATCATGGACGGCAATGGGCGTTGGGCCAAAGAACGGGGGAAGCTGCGCGTATTTGGCCATCAAAACGGTGTCAAGGCGGTGCGTGATACGGTGGAGGGGGCGGTAGAAGTTGGGATTAAGTACCTGACGCTTTACGCTTTTTCGACAGAGAACTGGAACAGGCCAAGGCTCGAAGTATCAGCCTTGATGGAGCTGCTGGTGCAGACCATACACAAAGAAACGAAAACCCTGATGGACAATGGGGTTAAGCTACATGCCATCGGCGACCTATCCATGTTGCCCGGCCGGTGCGAGCGCGAATTGAAGGAAGCCATAGCAAAAACGGCAGGCAATACCAACGCCACACTGACCCTGGCGCTTAGCTACAGTGCGCGCTGGGAAATCGTGCAGGCGGCGAAGACCTTGGCGCGCCAAGCCAAAGCGGGCCTGCTCTCGCCAGAAGAAATCAATGAGGATGCGTTTGCCAATAGCTTAGCGACGGCGGGCATGCCCGACCCCGAGCTCCTAATACGCACGAGCGGCGAGCGGCGCATCAGCAATTACCTCCTTTGGCAACTGGCCTATGCCGAGCTCTACTTTACCGATAAAATGTGGCCTGAGTTTCGGCGTGCAGACCTGTTTGAGGCCATCATGGATTACCAAGGACGCGAGCGGCGTTTTGGCAAAACCAGCGAACAGCTACATAAATAAGAGGAGCGCTTTGCCACCGCACGCCTGATGGATTCTTTCAGGCGGCGTAGGGGTGAGGCGTTAAAAAATGTCATTTAACAAAAATTAACAACTGTATGCTGTACTTTAGCAGCGACAATTATATTAGATGAAGCGTTTAGTTTTAACCATAGTACTAGCAGCGGCGGTAGTGGCCGTGGGTTTTTCCCAACAGGGCGTGCGGATCGGGGCCACGGATGAAATCAGCTACCTGGATCCCCAATCCTACATTATCGGAGGAGTTACCGTCAGCGGCACCGAATATTTGGACAATGACGTACTCATTACCATCTCCAGGCTGGTTGTAGGCGCGCGTATTGAAGTGCCCAGCGAGGCAACCTCCAACGTGGTGAAAAACTTGATGGATCAAGGCCTGTTTGACGATGTGCAGTTGTACGCCGACCGCATCAGCGGCGATTCGATCTTTTTTAATATCCATGTCGTCGAGCAACCGCGCCTCACGCGTATCGACATTGAGGGACTCAGCAAATCGCATACCGACGAAGTGCGCAAGCGCCTGAACGAGAATACGGGCAGAATCGTCAACCAGAACCTTTACAATACCACACGCAACACGATTCAGCGCTTCCTGGCTGAAAAATCGTTTTTGTATCCTGAGATTGAGATTACGGCTGTGCGCGATACGACGCAGCTTAATAACCAGATATTGAAAGTCGAGGTAGACCGCAACCGCAAAGTGAGGGCCCATCGGATCAACTTTGAAGGCAATGAGGAGTTCTCGGATAGGCAGTTGCGCAAGTTCTTCAAGGGCGTGCGCCAGCGCGATTGGTGGCGCTTCTGGGGCCCAGGCAAATTCAAGGAAGAGAAATACGAGGAAGCCAAGGATAACCTGATCGCCAAAATGCATGACCGCGGCTACCGCGATGCGGAAATACTGCGCGATACGGTATCGCGCTACGACGACCGCAACGTGCTCGTGGATATCGCGTTGCACGAAGGACCGAAGTACTATTTCGGCAACATTAACTGGCAAGGGAACGCCCGCTATCCGGACTCGATCCTCAACATGCTGCTGGGCATTGAGAAAGGCGATGTATTCAGCGAAGAGAAGCTCATCACCAAACTGATGGGACCCTCGCGGCAAAATGATGACATCAGTACGCTGTATCTTGACGATGGCTACCTGACGTTCACCGTAGATCCCGTGCAGACGCGTATTTACAGCGACACGATCGACTTGGACTTGCGGATCTATGAAGGTGCGCAGTTTACCGTCAACAACATTATCCTCAAGGGCAACGACGTGACCAACGACCGCGTTTTGATGCGGTCCATTTATACCAAACCGGGGCAGAAGTTCTCAAAAACCATGCTGATGCGAAGCACGCGCGAGATCACCAGTTTGGGTAACTTTGACGAGCAGCAAACCCAGCCACAGCCGGTGAACCTCAATCATGCTGAGGGGACGGTCGATATTGAATACACGGTAGTGGAGAAACCGTCCGACCAAGTGGAGCTTTCCGGTGGTTTTGGAGCGGGACAAGTTATTGGTACCGTCGGGCTAAACTTCAATAATTTCTCCACACGTAATTTGTTTGACAAGTCGGCATGGCGGCCGTTGCCGCGTGGCGATGGGCAGCGCCTGAGTCTGCGCGGACAGACCAGCGGTAAACAGTACCAGTCGTATAGCTTCTCGTTTTCCGAACCTTGGCTCGGCGGCAACAAGCCCATTTATTTCGGGATAAGCGCATTTACCTCCCAGTCTTCCTTCGGATTTAACCCTTGGACCGGACGGCAGACGGTGCCGGACGAGGATATGCAAAGAATCCGGATGAATGGGGTGACCCTCAGTTTGGGGCGGCGCCTGCAATGGCCGGACAACTATTTCCAGTTGAACTATTCGTTGGGTTTCCAGCAGTACAAACTACAGAACTGGCGCAACTTCCTGTTCGATACGGGTACTGCCTATAACATCAACCTGACGCAGGAGCTGAGCCGCAACTCGGTGGATGCGCCTATTTACCCAAAATCGGGTTCGCACATTCGGTTGTCCATCCAGGCCACGCCGCCGTATTCCTTGTTTAACAAGCTGAATTATAATACGGCACCAGATGCCGAGCGGTACCGCTGGACGGAATACCACAAGTGGAAGTTCGATTCGCAATGGTATATCCGCATTGCGGGCGACTTGGTGTTGAAAACGCAAGCGCAGTTCGGTTTCCTAGGCCAGTATAGCAGCATTACCGGTCCGTCAGCCTTCGAGCGATTCCGCCTCGGTGGCGACGGGATGATGGGTTTTGACTTCTTGCAGGGTTCGGAGATTATCGGTATGCGTGGCTACGCCAATAACATGGTTATTCCGGAAGGTGCCGACATTGGCCGGGCACGGGATTCCGGCAGCCCGATTTATAACAAATACCAGATCGAGCTGCGGCACCCGATTATGCTCAACGAGCAGGCGACGGTTTTTGCGCTGGCGTTTGCCGAAGGGGGCAACACCTGGAACCACTTCCGCGATTTTAACCCCTTTAAGGTACGTCGTACCGTGGGTGTAGGCGCGCGGATTTTCCTGCCGATCTTCGGTATGCTGGGCATCGACTACGGGCATGCGTTTGACCCTATTCCGGGGCTGCCGTCGAGCCAGTGGAGGCAGAACTTCACGTTCAGCATCATTCAGCAGATGGGCGGTTTTTAGGAACATCGTGCGAAATCCAAAAATTGGAATTACTTTTGTACTAGATCAACCAGTGCAAATTAAATAGCAAGATTATGAAGATCAGAAGTTTTATTTGGATAGTCGCTTTAGTGATGCTGGCGACCACCGCATCGGCCCAGCGCTTCGCGTATGTCGATTCCGAATATATACTACGTCATATTCCTGAGTACTTGGCCGCACAAAAGCAACTTGATGCGCTCTCCGTACAGTGGCAGGAAGAAGTAGACAACCGGTTTGCGGAAATCGAAAAGCTGTATCGTGCCTATCAAGACGATCAAGTGCTGCTCAGCGAAGAAATGAGACGCAAGCGCGAGGACGAGATTGTCACCAAAGAGCGCGAAGCCCGGGATTTTCAGCGGGAGAAATTCGGTTTTGAGGGAGACTTGTTTGAACAGCGCGTAGCGCTCATTCAGCCCATACAAGACCGGGTGGCGCAAGCCATACAGGGGATAGCCGCCGATCAAGGTTTGGATATCATCCTGGACAAAGGCAGTGAAGTGATGTTTCTGTATGCCAATCCGCGATTGGACAAAAGCAATGATATCATCACGCGGTTGGGTTACAAGCCTGATCCGGCCTTAGCTGAAAATTAGGCAGCGGCCAAAGGCAACTGCACGGGGACATTAAAATCGTATATGTAAAAAACCACACACTTAATTTTGAACATGAATAGTAAAATGAAAAATTGGATTAAAGGGATCGCGATGGCGACAGTAGCCCTGTTGTCGGTGGGAATGGTGAACGCTCAGCAAAAAATCGGGCACGTGAATTCGGCGGAGATCATCCAGTCGATGCCTGAATTTGTAAGTGCGAGTACCGAACTGGACACGTTGTCACGTGCTAAGCAGGCCGAATTGCAGTCCATGTTTGGCGAGTTTCAGCGGTTACAAAATGATGCGCAGCAAAAATATCTGAATCGCAGTGAAGCAAACAAAGACTCCATCGATGCACAGATCCAAGGGTTGAGCATTCAACTTCAGGATATCCAACAGCGTATTGAAGAAAACCAGCAACGGGCTGAGGAAGAATTGCGCCAGAAAGAAGAAGAGTTGCTGACGCCAATCTACCAAAAAGCAGGTACTGCCGTGCAGAACGTCGCTAAGGAGCTGGGCTACGCGTATGTATTTGATATTGCCAACACCAACATTCCTTATTTTCAAGGTGGTGACGACTTGACCAATCAAGTGAAAACCAAACTGGGCATCACGGTGACGCCGTAAGACTGAATCGTACCGTACACCAAGAACATTTATTACAGGCTGTCTCCACGAGGCGGCCTTTTTTTGTGCTACAAAAAAGCGCACTATTCTGGTTAGAACCCAGCTTCGGATGTGCTGAAGCACGCTTAGTTCGGTGAGCCGGCCCAGCCGGCCGCGGGGTAATGTTAGGCAAGCGTTAAGATAATCCGAACGTACTTTAACATAAACTTAACATATCGGATATATTGGATTAACGGTTATATCGGATTATTGCAGATTAATTGAATACTATGGAATGGTTTTTCTTCTTGGTCGTTATATTGCTGCTTTTGGCTATTGGCGACCTGATTGTAGGAGTTAGTAATGACGCCGTTAACTTCCTAAATTCCGCAATCGGCAGCAAGGTCGCTTCGTTCAAAACGATCATTCTGCTAGCCGCGTTGGGCATCATTGCCGGATCATTCTTTTCGAGCGGCATGATGGAGATTGCCCGTAAGGGAATTTTCCATCCCGAGTATTTCACGTTTGACAAGGTCATGTGGATATTCTTGGCGGTCATGCTGACGGATATCGTGCTTTTGGACGTTTTCAATACCCTCGGCCTGCCCACCTCCACCACGGTATCCATCGTGTTTGAATTATTGGGTGCAGCCCTGATGGTGGGCTTCTTATTCACGGCAGACAAGCAGGAATCCATTGGCGAAAGCTTGAAATATATTAACATCGAAAGTACGTTCTCCATCATATCGGGGATATTCATGTCTATTTTTATTGCTTTCACGGCGGGCATACTCGTGCAATATTTCTGCCGGCTGGCATTTACCTTTCAGTACGAAAAGCGCCTGGCGCACTTGGGGGCTTTGTTCTCGGGTGTTGGCATAACGGCGATTGTGTATTTTCTGTTGATCAAGGGCTTGAGCGGAACCACCTTGTTTAGCGAATCTTTCATTGACTGGATCATGGCGAACATCTTGATGGTCATGGTTGTGATATTCGTGCTGGCCGTATCGATCTGTCTTTTCTTGCAGCGCGTGTACAAAATCAATCCCCTGAAAATTGTGGTATTGGCGGGTACTTTTTCGCTGGCGATGGCTTTTGCCGGAAACGACTTGGTTAACTTTATCGGTGTGCCGATCACGGGGCTGATGGCTTACCACAACTGGGTGGGCAGCGGCGTGCCCGCCGACCAGCTCTACCAGACTTTCTTGGCGAGCGAGGATATTATCGTTCCCAACTATATGTTGGCTATCGTCGGATTGGTGATGGCCGCAACGATTTGGCTAAACTCCAAGGCCCGCAAGGTGACCGAAACGGAGGTGAGCCTGAGCCGCCAAGGTGATGAGGATGACGAGCGGTTTAGACCCAACGCGGTGTCGCGGAGCGTCGTGAAGTCGTCTTTCCTGTTGGGCAATCTCTTTTCAGCATTCGTGCCACGCAACGTTTCCCGGCGGTATAACGTTAGTTTCGAAAAGGAGAAGTTGCGCCAAGCCACGCTCGTAGCAGACAACCAGCCTGCGTTTGACTTGGTAAGGGCTTCGGTCAACTTGGTCGTAGCGTCACTCCTGATCGCTTGGGCGACCTCCCAGAAGCTGCCGTTGTCAACCACGTACGTCACCTTCATGGTGGCCATGGGCTCGTCCCTGGCCGATCGGGCATGGGGTCGTGAAACAGCGGTTTACCGCGTAGCGGGCGTACTGAGCGTCATCGGGGGCTGGTTCATCACGGCGCTTATCGCATTCAGCGTGTCGGCATTATTCGCTTTGGTTATTTACAAAGGTGGCGTTGTGGGGTCGCTGATCTTGATGGGAATCGTGCTACTTTACGTCATTTTCTCGCACGTTAGTTTCGCAAAAAAGGAGAAGCTCGCCGAGACCGAAAAAAGCAAACTGAGCATGCTGGATACACCTGATTTGGACGTGTACGTGCGCAGCAAGAAGATGGTCGTGTCCGTATTAATCGATTTGTCGCAACAGTATAGCAATATCCTCAACGGCATTAGTGATAACAACATCCCGTTGTTGAAGAAAACGAACAAGGAGTTGGGCGAATTGACCAACTACACGAGCAAACTCAAACGCAAAAGCTTGCGCGCGATCCGTGAGTTGCACACCGATGATCAAAAGTCGTCCCAAGTGGTCGTGCACAGTACGGACTTACTGCAGGACTTGATCCAATCGGCCAACTTCCTGAGTGCCGAAAGCTTGCAATATTTTGAGAACTTGCACCAGCCATTGCACCCTAAGTTTCGCGAAATTGTGGATACGGTGAATGTGATGATGTATGATTTCTTTGGCCAGGTGGTCGACGAGCTAAAAAATGACGAGCAGGGGCCGGATATCGACAAACTCCGTGCAGAACGCAATCAGATTCGAGCGTATATCAATAGCAACTTCGAACGGCAGCTGAACTTCATCCGCCGGGATAATACGGGTAGCAAACAGGCGTTGCTGCAGACGAGCCTTTTCTTGCAGAGCCGGGATATCCAGGCGGTGCTCTTCCGGATCGGTAAGCTATACGGACGCTTCGAGAACTAACGGGGTTGTTGTCAGGCGTTGCGCGCGGCGGCCGGATTGCACCGTGCCGCCTCAATCTACCGCTGGGTCAGGCTCGCCTTGGCTCTTGGGGGCGGGCTGGTGTCTATGGGGTTCTCACCTTTGCTGACGCGATTAATGGTCGACTGATACAGGCTGAATCGGACGCCAGTTGCCGTCATAATGCGCGCCCGGCTGGAAGCTAGGATCGTTGGTGCCGTGGTATTCGCCAAATTCGTTGGTGTACCAATGGTCGTAATGGCCGGATTGCTTGATTTGATGGCCGGTATACGGGTCGTTGAAGGAAGTCTGCCCTGTGATGGCATCGAGCACGGCCGTATTTCCGGAGTAAGACGATGCGCCCGACGGGCCAAAATTCCGATCGTACCACCCTTGGTTGTGCTCGTCAAATGAGCGTCGCATTGAGGCCATACGGCTCTGGTGGGTCTCAATCTGTTGCCGCTGGCGTACCATTCGATCCTGATGACCCCGCTGCATGATCTGTATTCGCATTTGATCCCACTCTTCATTCATTTGAATTTGAAATAGCGTCTCCAGATCCACCGAAGCCGCTTTGTCGAAAAGTGGCTCAGGTGCCAACGTAAACAACCCCATTGCCATTCCATACTTACCCCAGCTATTCGCATCATATTGGACAATCACTCCCATTTTCATGGCTTTGATTCCTCCCTTATAGGGAACATTGTTTCTAAATGCGGTAAACATCATATCCACTATGCCCGCGTCTGCTTGCGCCGGGTTGCCACTGGATATGGATTGGTTGGCCAAGTTCTGGGCCCCTTCCACAGCTCCCCTACCTTGTTCGCTCATTAGGGCTTCTTGGTCTGGAACCGTGGGGCCCAGCGTGTATTTTTCCAGAAAGGGCTGGGTACAATAACGCATCAGATGAGGTAACAGTTGGTCGAAATCCATACCAGACACCTGCCCGTAGAAGTTCATCAACGTATATTCAGTGGTGAACGGCAAAAAGCCGTGTATCACTCCCTCGGGGCTCTCCAGCGCCAGCATAAACGTCAAATAGCCTGCCCCATGGGGATTGGAGCTGATTTGCTGGTGTACCAGCCAACCAGCGGGAACATTGATCGTGCACACTGGTATGTTCAACGTCTGGTCCATTATGGTTGCTTTCGTTGCTTTTTGCACATCATCGACCTGCATCGGCACTTCCATGCGTGGCGGCTCGCTGTTGACTGCGCCGTTGCCATCGTCCGAATTAAACTGGGGCTGCTGTCCGGAACCCGTGGGGCTTGAACAGGCGATTAACCCCGTTATGATAGTAAGGAGGGATATGTTGGATAGGATTTTCATCATCATGGTCTTTAATATGTGCGCGGTAAGTGGTTGTCTTGCCAGTCACGTCGTGTCGTCTATATAGCTATCCGTACAACGGCCAAAAGGTAAACACGCCACGGGAAAATAAATGGAGATAAGTAGCTACGGCCTGCTTTTGCGACGAACGAACAGCCCAATGCTGAATAATAACAGCAAGCCGCTGGTTGCGGCAATCCATAGGTGATGCCCGTGCCGTGGCTCCAGTTGGATCGGTGCGGTGTCGCCGACCAGCACCAGCCCGGCCCAGTACTGGGGCATGGCTGCCCTGCCTTCGGCGTGCTGGAGGTATGCTAGTTTTGCTTGTTGCAGGGCCTCCGCCTTGGGAAGCCCTTGGGCCAAGTAGTCGTAGAATTGCCCCAATACCTGCGCGCTTGTTTCCTCATCGACTTGCCAAAGCGCAGTCAACAAGCTTTGGCTGCCGGCGTAGCTAAAGGCATGGGCGAGGGAAACCATGCCTTCGCCGGGCTGGTAGCCCGGCTTTCCGGTTTCGCAGGCGGCCAGTACCGTCAGGTTTGACGACAGGTCGTACCCGTAGAGTTCATAGGCATACAAGGCGTTTTCGTTGTCGACCCCCGTCCCGTCAATATCTTTGGCAAAAATAATCCGAGAGAAATCAGGTGAAACATTGTCCGACTCGGCGTGCGTGCCGATATGCAGGATTTTTGAACCGTAGGCATTTGCTTTAAATTGGGCGGCGGTCGCCCGGTTGCCAAGGAATGGATTGCCCTTATAGTGTTTCCGCAACGTTTTGACTAGATCGGTCATGAAAGGTTGCGCCAGCAGGGTCAAATAGCCGTCATCGATTGCCTCGGCGTCATCGGCCGAGCGTTGGTAATCCGCTTTCATTCCGTCAAAAAAGCCAGGCGCAAAGGCCGTATAATCCCGTTCAAAGGGTGTGTTGTGCTCCTGAGGAAGCATCAGTAGGCTAAACCGATACGAGATGACATGCTTGTGCAGCAAACTAGCGGTAGCAAAGTCTTCTGGGCTTGTGGCCGGCTGGGTGAGCAAAGTCTCAAAATTGAGGTTAAACAGTTCGCGGTCGGGTATGATGGTTACATGTTTGGTCCGTACCTGTTGGGCAAACGGCATCCAAAGTTGTTGGTACAGCTCGTGGAACGTGTCGAGTTCCGTCGGACGCAAATCGTTTCGCATACTCCGCGCGATGTGCTTGGCTATCGGTGGGTAATCCAATGGGAACAGCTCGGCTGAAGTCGCCGTAATCACCGACGCATATAAGGTGCTATCCACAAAGAAGTACCGGATGATCGTTCGGTCATCGTCCACTTGCGAAATGACATCGGCGATCGATTCCGAAAGGATCCCATAGCGCATGTTATAGTAACGGGGATACGACTGCTGGAGGTCGGCCAAAAACGAATTCCATGCGGCCATCCGTTCGGGAAACAAGCCGATTTGTTCCATATCCCCGGTGGCGCTACCGTCTGTGAACGCTTGGTTCAATTCGTTCCTCAATGCGATTTCTTCTTGCAATACCGGGTCGGGAACATCGAAAAAACGAGTGTTTCTCAAATTGAAACGAAGCCTGATCTTGTTGTACAGGGATGATTCGTGGAAGCCGATAACCTCATTCAGGTACTCGGGATTTCCAGTGTTCTTGTATAGGTCCATGCCGATTTGCTTCGCAAAATCAAACAAGCTACTGTTGTTCTCGATCAGTGCGCTGATGTTTTCGGCGGATGTGAACATTGCTTTTTGCCATTCGAGCGTTGCCAGTGCTTCCTGGAGGTCGGCGTACAAACCTTTCAAAAACGAAACGTCTTGCCGATCGCCCAGGTGATAGGCCGATTGGCAACGGACAAGGATGGCCATTGGCTTTTGAAAGTTGGCTTGGATGGAATCGAGCAA
This sequence comes from uncultured Sphingobacteriaceae bacterium, assembly GCA_964444885.1. Taxonomy (GTDB): domain Bacteria; phylum Bacteroidota; class Bacteroidia; order Sphingobacteriales; family Sphingobacteriaceae; genus CAYRGQ01. The sequence goes on from CAYUIZ010000041.1 coordinate 15,192, forward strand.
ATTGCCCGTAGCCGCCCGGTTTTCCAACTGCTGGATGCTCTGCTCGCCGTATTGCAAGGATTTTTCGTATTCGCCCAGGCGAAAATGCACTTCGGCGAGGTTGAGCAGGTGATTAAAAACCAGCGCATTATCATCGCCGGCAGTACGGATGACATAATGATAGCCGTCCAGTGCTGTTTCCACGGCACGCTGTGTTCCGTGATGTTGGGCATAAAAAAGGGCTTTTTTCCGCAGGAAATGCAAGTAGTCTTTGTTGTATCCGGTGCTTTGGGCATTTTTGAACGCTGCCTCACTTCCTTCATAATGATCGGACGCAGCAGCGATATCGCCCAGTTGCTCGGCGGTTTCCGCTAAGGCAAACAACGCGATCGCTTTCCAGTACAGGTGTTCCCCGCCCGATCCGGCCATCGCATCTATTGCCTTGGCCAGTATCGTGGCTGCGCTTGGATATTCCTTTAGCGACATCAGGGATTGCCCTACTTTAATGCCCGTTTTGTACAGTTCGGGATCCTCAGGTTGCAGTTCCTGTTGTTGGCTTTTGTACACGTAGTCCAGCAGGTTGTGGGCGGCCTTGTAATTCCCGACATCGTTATAAAACGCCGCGAGGTTGGACATGGACCGCCATTGGAACCGCACGGTTTTGTTTCGCTGGCTGTCGTCGTCGGTATGGAGGATGACCTCGTGGTAATTGGCGAGCGTTTGTTTTAGGGTTTGGATGGCTTGGTCGGTTTGCCCCTGGGCCTGTTGGATGAGGGCGATGTTGGCCAGGGTGACGGCAGTGAGGTATTTCTTTTGGAGTTCATCCACCTCCATTTTCTCAACGGTTTGAAGCGATTTGCCGTAATAAAACCGAGCGCTGTCCAGTTTGGTGGAGAACCACATGATGGCGCCCATGGCGTTGTAGGCATCTGCGATTTTTTGCTCATCCGTGGCAGGATAAGACGTGTATTGGTCCATTGCTTCCCTGAAATGCGCGGACGCAAGGTCGAAATTGCCCATTTGCAATGCACTAGCACCTAGGTTATAGGCCAGATAGCCGATTTCCTCCGGTGTCGTGTCATCTGACTGCTGGGCATAGGCCAGTGCCTGCTGGGTGACCTCGTATGACCGTTGAACTTGGCCGATTTCATCCAGAAAGTACACCATGCTCAAGGATGCTTCGTACAATTGCCGAGGCGAGGCGTGGAGGGATTCCAATTCGTCCACAAGCTGCTGTGCGCGCTGTACCGCCGTGGCGGCATCCGACAGGTGTAGCTGCACGTTGCCGATATAATACGGCATGTTGGCCAGCGAATCGAGATTGCCGTTATTTTTGTATTGAAGTAGCCGTCGTTGCAATACCGCATCGGCCTGTTCGTACCGCTCCGCCGCCAGCAGCTGTGCAATCGTTATTTCGTCCGTTTGTTCCTCTTGACTGAATAATACGGACGAACACATCAAAAGACATAGGAGTGCGGCACGGATTATATTCATGGCTATTCCTCTAAACGGCGCAAAACGGCTTTGCTTCTTTCCATCTGGCTTTTTGCCAAAGCGACCCTAGCTTCTGCCGTGTTGTCTATTTTTAGCATCGCCATCCCCAGGTAGAACCATGCCTCGTCATTAAAGGCACTTTCGGTGACCGATGCGGCGTGTTCCAGATAAGGGATGGATTTGAGCGCATCGCCGGCAGACAGGTGAGCGACGCCGATGAAAAAGTGCAGTGTATCATTTTCCGGACGCTGTTGCAGTAGTGGGCTCCATTTCGTGATCGCTTGGCGGTAATTTTCCTGTTTGTAATCGACCATGCCATCATAAAACACGTAATCGTCTGTGGCGGTCATGGGGGTAACCAAGCCTTTAGGAGCCACGAAATAGGCTGCGAACAGCTTCTCCTCGGGCGACTGGCGCAGTGCGGCGTACCAGATACCGACGGCCAGTACCACCGATGCGGCAGCAGCAAGCCATCGGTAGCGCCCGTTAAGCGTTCGTTGCCGTTTGGGCAGTTCATCGACATTTACCGAACCGGATTCGACGGCAGCCAGCAACTGACGTTGCAAGCCTACTTCAAGCCGAAGCGCTTCGTCGCGCGCCAAGTCGGCTTCAAATTGCACCTGTTCGGCCTCGTCCATCCGGCCGAGCAAAAAGCGCTCGATGCGTTCGAACTCTGCTTGGCTAATGTCTTTTTTATATCTGTTACTCATCGTTTCCGTGTTTTTCCAAATAGCACGCCCGCAACTTTTTCATGCAGCGGTATTTGATGGTCTTGATGCTTTCATCGGTATCGCCTGTCGCGTCCGCAATGGCTGCCAACGACTGCCGCCGGTAATAAAATGCTTCTAACACCTGGCGGCATTTATTGCCGATTTCGTTAAAGCAACTTTGTAACAGCTTGCTTTCGCGCAATTGGGCTTCGTGGTCCGCACCTGCGTAGGGCTGGTTTTCGTACGCCGATAGATCGTCCTGCAAGCGGATTTTCGTATGTGCGAAAGATTTCAGCTGATTAATCCATTTGTACTTGCATATTTGCCTGACGTAGGCGTTAAACTGCTCCAAGTTGCCTTCGAAGCGCCCTGTCTTCAGGTTGAGCCAAGCCGCGCTTACCGCTTCCTGAAAAATGTCCCGTGCATCGTTTGTGTCGCCCGAGTGTTGCCGAACGTGGCTTTCCCACCAAGTCAAATTTTCCGCATATACCTTTTTTAAAATCGTTTCCGGACTTTTGCGTATGAGATCTTTAAGGGCTTTCAAGTTTATTTGGCGTTGATTGAGCCTTAAAGATACTGTATTTTGTCTAGGCTATCAACTCGTTTTCCTTGGTTTCTAATGGCGATTTAAGCTTCAGTCTATTGTGAACCAAGTCATTGTAGTCTACTCGACAATCACCATTGCCTGAAACATCGAGTTGTTGCCAACGGATATGCTTTGTTTTTGCCCATTAATCCACAGTGCTGCTCGGCTACCTTCATACCCCGCAGTGTAAATATCGTTGTCGTCAGTGACGGCGATGGCATAGGCTGCTCCATGTTGGGTCTGTGGCCCCAAAAGCACCATTTCCCCATTTTTCCAATACGCTGCCGGGCTTGGTGCGCTATATTCACCGGTGACAGCACTGTATCCCGCTGAGCCCGCTATGTATATATCGTTGCCTTTGACAAAGAAGTCCCACGTGACGTGGTTCATAAGCTTAATTTCCAGTGGGTAATGAACTTCTCCGTTTTTCCAATACGCCATGATACGCCCCAACACGTAAGGATCTTGGAGACTCACGTACACGTAAACATCATGTCCTGACACAAAAAAATTTCTTATATGAAGGTAGGGTATGCTTGAGCCCTGTGCAACCTCTTCAAGCGGTGTGGCGATCCCATTCTTCCAGATGCACGCCCGAAATTCAGTTTCTCCGGCAATATGTACTTCCCCATTTATGACGGTTATTGCATGCGCATAAGATTGGTAGTCGGGGTGTTCGTTTGCTAACGGGTACTCGGTTCCGTTTTTCCAATAAACGGCAACTCGTCGATCACGATTGCTCGCTTCGACATACCCGCTCACGTACACGTCATTCCCATGCACGGCTATTCCCGTCGCCCATACGCGTGCTCCGAATTGAGAGGTCAATTGCACCTGATTGCCGTCTTGCCAGTAGTACGCCCCCTGCCCACCCGGATCCGAAGCCGCTACGTAGGCCACATCGTTATGGACGACCATGTCCACAACCTCCATCAGGGTATGATCGGTGCTGTGCAACGTTTGTGAAGTGCCGTTTTTCCACACTTTTACGGTGGCTTGTAGTGTGCCTTTTTCCATCCCGGCCAGGTAGATGTCTATTTCCGGTGCTTCTCTTGACGGTTCCGCCGGTTTATCACTACATGCGGCGCTCATTAAAACCAAAAGGCCTAGCGCGACCGGCTTCGAAAATTTTAAAATTAGTTTCCTCATGATATTCGTGTTTGATACGATCACGTGTCCATCTAGCTGTTGGCAGGTGAATTCATCGTAATCCTGTGATAGTTTTTATCTTCCTTTTTGGTGCATCAGCGTGCTTACTTTACTCGGTGGCAATGCGCTTAGGCCCAGGACGGGTACGGTGCCCGGTGCGGCAGCGATGGAATAGGGCCACCAGATATCGGTTGCCTTTTTAAGTTCCCTCGCGTCGTAGTACCTGTTCTTGCCTTTGTATTGATTGTCAGTCGTATAGCGCTCGTCAATGGAATAGGGGTCATGTACCTCGAGCCAGACCGTCCTGTCGACCACCTTGTACCCTTTTACCAACACGAAATGCCCCCACTCCTTGGTATTTGTCACGTAAAATTTGTTCGTCCTTTTCGCGGGGTCGGTCTCTTGGGAGACGTAATACATATCCAAGCACAAAATGGCCAAATAGCCCCTATCCACGATGTCCATTAGCCGGTTAGCATATTCCGTATCCGACATATTCGTTAGGTCGGCGATAGCGGTATGGATACCCTGTTGGCTTAGGTATCCGATGATATCATTGGTATACCACCAGCCGCCATTCGCCCTGATCGCTGATCGGATTTGTTGCGGCGTACCCGTGTAATTGGGGTAACCCCATTTAATGGTCATTGCCGTAACGGTAGGGCCGCAATTGAGGTATTGGTGGGGACCCGATCCGTACTGGTCGAAATAGAATAACCGGCCCTGATCTGCATTCCCCGCCCGATGGAGGATATTCCCCATGCCGTAATCCGCGAGTAATGATCTAACGTCTACGGTCCATGCTTCTTTTTGGTTGGAATTCGGTGATTGCAGGGAAAGTGATATCGGGCGCGTCAGGTCCAACGTGCTTGAACCGCTGGTCAGCTCGGTATTGCCGTACATCAGACGATTGCGATTGCCGGTTTGGAACGTAATCGTTAAATCCGTCCAATCCATCATATCACCAACAAATACGGTGATGGTGTTGCTTTGGTCATCAATCATAGCCGGCCTTGTCTCCGACTCGATCGAGAAAGCCGTCAGGCTCAGCGAAATGTCCAGGTCCTTGTCTTTCTGGCAGGCACTGAAAATTAACAGTACGGTCAATAGCCAAAGTGATTTCGATAGTTTAGATTGCTGTATCATAACGTTATGTTTGGTTTATATCTGGTGAATTAATTGTGTGTTTCTTGAGTGAAGCCCAGCTTCCGGTTAACTTCTCGTGGGGTCATTGGGGAAGTTGTCCAAGTGGTCCGGCACGCCATCGCCATCCGAATCGACCCATCGACCCTCGCGGTACAGCAATTGCCACATGATGGGCAAAAAGGCCTCCAGAGCCACTTGGTCGTAATCGGCCGTGGCGCTGACACAGAGTTGGACGGCGATCGTTGACATTCCCCCGCCCGTCTGTTCGGCGGTCACCGTCACCCCGATCAATGCGGAGAACTCACCTGCCCTGAGCAGTACCGCCCGGCCGGTATTGATCATCGTGGACGTGAGCTGTTGTGCGCCGCCGTCTGAACAGAGAACCTGCACATCGCCCGGGTTGCCGAGGAAATCCAGCATTTGGTTGATCTCTGCCTGCAATACCTGGTCGGCACTAGTCACACCCATAAAGGTGGTTGTCATGTACCGCCATACCGCCCGGTTGTCGTTTCGGATCACATTGACCCCAATCGTCTGGGTGGCGTTATCGCGGATTTCGTGCGCTCGATATCCTGTGGGGTAACTAAATCCGAGTCCCGGATATCCCGAATGCATAAAATGACCGCCAATATTGCGCACTGTTGGCAAGCCGCCCGGAATATCGCCGCGGGGTATGGAATTGAATATGTCCCAATGCAGCGCTGGCATCCCGGTTACGTTTGCACACTGCTGCGACCGGAGGTTGGCGATTTGCTCTTGTTCATTAGGACCATTGTCGTCCTTGCTGCACGCCGACCATAACAGCAAGCAGGCGACAAGGGCGAAATAACGAGTTAGCGAATTCATGCGTATGTCAAGTTTAAAATGTAATTCCTTTTTCACAGGTGATGCCTGTGTCGTAAGTATATCAATGCGACCGGAAAAAGGTGAACAAACAAATTTTAGGGAATTGGGTGGAAGGAGGAAGGGGTGGCGAAGGCTGGCGTGGCATTCACCCATTCGCTTTCAGGAGCCTCGGCATAGCGTAGCGCAATGAGGATCAGTAGGATAGCGATCGGATCAGCCAAGCAGTCATACCGGCTCCGATATCGAATTAAAATGGAATTGACTTGTAAAAAGAATACAAACGATTAGCCGTTGCCAACGTTTGCCGTTTCTCGCCGCACCGCTTCAAACTCGCGTTTGATATCCTCGGAGACGGGTTTGGTGAGCCGCGAGACCACCACGGTGGTCAGGAAACTGAGGAAAAATCCGGGGATGATCTCATAGATATCCTTTAGCCCATGGGGTAGGTACACCCACAGCAAGACCGTGGCGCCGCCGACTACCATGCCTGACAGGGCACCTGCCGCGGTGATGCGTTTCCATAACAGCGAAAGGAGAATCAAGGGGCCAAACGCAGCGCCAAAGCCCGCCCAAGCGGTGCCGACGAGGGCGAGAATACTCTCTTGCGGATCCACCGCAAGTATGAAGGCGACTATCGCCACGACGAGTACCGACATGCGGCTCATGACGAGCATGTTTCGGGCATTGGTGTGCTTGCGGAAAAACGTGCGGTAGAGGTCTTCGGTCATGGAGCTCGACGTCACAAGGAGCTGGGAGGACACCGTGCTCATGATTGCAGCCAAAATCGCGGAAAGCAGGAATCCGCCGATGAGCGGATGAAAGAGTGCTTTTGATAAGTAGATGAATATGGTTTCGGATAATTCACGCGACGCATCGAACTGCACCATGGTTTCGGTATCGAATCGTTGCAGGTAGGCAATTCCGAAAAAACCGACAAGCAACGCGCCCAATACCGTCCCGATCATCCAAGTCATCCCCACGCGCCGTGCTTTTTTGAGATTGCGAACGCTGTCAATGGCCATAAAGCGGACCAAAATATGGGGTTGCCCGAAATAACCCAATCCCCAGGCTAAAAGGGAAATGACGGATACGGTCGTCGTACCCCGCCATAAATCCAGGTAGTTGGTGTCTTTTGTGCGGATGGTTTCGATCGCTTCACCCACCCCGCCTATCTGGAAAACAACAACGGTCGGGACCAGCAGCAATGCGATAACCATGATCGTTCCCTGAACGACATCCGTCAAGCTAACCGCCAGAAAACCACCAATAAACGTATAGAAGACAACAACCAGGGAGGTTGCCCAAAGACCCACGTTGTAGTCCAGTCCAAAAGCCGACTCAAACAGCCGACCGCCAGCAACCATACCGGCGGATGTGTACAACGTAAAAAACACGAGGATAAAGATCGAAGAAACCAGTTTAAGTAACTGTGATTTGTCGTGGAACCGGTTCTCAAAAAAGACGGGTAAGGTGATGGCGTTTTTGGCCACCTCGGTGTATACGCGCAGGCGAGGAGCTACGATCAGGTAATTGAGGAATGCACCCAGGGTGAGTCCGATGACAATCCATGATCCGGATAGGCCCATCATATACATGGCGCCCGGCAATCCCATCAGCAACCACCCGCTCATATCGGATGCCCCTGCTGACAGGGCAGTGACGAAGGGACCCATCTTCCGGCCACCGATTAAAAACTCTTCCGAATTGTTGGTTGATTTGCGATAGCCGTATAGGCCGATCATGATCATAATGACGACGTATAGGCCGATGGAAATCAATTCGTATATATCCATATACTGTGTGGTTAGTTGCCGGAATCCGAGCCCTTCAATCCTTTAGCTTGTCATTCTGTTGATGGCGATCCGCATCGCGGATTGTCTTTTTGGTGAGGTTTTTTTCCAAGGCATCGGTGAGGTTGACTCCCGTTTGGTTGGCCAGGCAAAGGAGGACAAAGAGCACGTCGGCAAACTCATCCGCCAAGTCGATGGCTTCATCCGACTTCTTGAATGATTGTTCGCCGTATTGGCGGGCCATGATTCGGGCCACTTCGCCGACTTCTTCCATCAGGATGGCCGTATTGGTGAGCTCGTTGAAATAACGGACGCCGGTAGTGTTGATCCAGTTGTCGACAATTTGTTGGGCTTCTTGGATAGTCATGGGTGGGGAGTTGAAATGTGAGATATGAAAT
>CAYUIZ010000042.1:0-22981 GCA_964444885.1 uncultured Sphingobacteriaceae bacterium
GCGTTGGCTCTGGCAAATCGGCTGGAAATGTTTCATTGCCGGAGGGATAATGATTTCAGCTAGTCTGTCCATTGCCCATGGATCCCACCAACCTATGGCAGAGACAGCGCCTGTCGCACGCCAACAGCGTGTGTCTGGCGTCGTGACGGATACGGATGGTGTTCCCTTATCAGGGGTTACCGTTCGTGAGCAGGGAACCAATACTGCGACTACGACGGACGACCGCGGTCAATACAGCTTATTGGTAGCGTCCTCCAATTCCATTTTGGCCTTTTCTTCCATTGGGTACGTTTCGCAGGAAACAGCAATTGGAAACCGAGCTACTGTCAATGTGGCGTTAGAAAGCGACATCAATACGATGGAAGAGCTCGTTATCATCGGCTATGGTGCACAAAAGAAAAAGTTAATCACAGGCGCTACCATACAGGTACGAGGCGAAGACTTGCAAAAACTAAGTACGTCGAGTGTCTTGGGGGCGTTACAAAGCCAGTCGCCAGGCGTACAGATCACGACAAGTTCGGGTATGCCGGGTGAAGGATTTAAAGTTACCATCAGGGGTATTGGCACCATCGGCAACTCATCACCGCTGTACGTGATTGATGGTATAGCGGGTGGCAACATCAACGCGTTAAACCCCTCGGATATCGAATCCATCGACATCCTCAAAGACGCGGCATCGGCGGCGATCTACGGCGCCCGGGCGGCAAACGGCGTCGTGCTCGTCACGACCAAGCAAGGCAAAGCAGGCAAAATGACGCTGAGCTACGACAGCTATATAGGCGTACAAAATGCTTACAAACTACCGGCATTGCTGACTGCACAGGAATACATGGCCATTCAAGACGAACGCCGGTTCAACGAAGGTCTCGCCCCTTATAATTGGGAAGCGCTCATTCCCAACCAATACGAGCAAATCAATAACGGCACATGGAACGGCACCAACTGGCTGAAAGAAATACATAATGACAATGCACTCACTCAGAACCATGCATTAAACCTAACCGGGGGCAACGAACAATCCAGATTCTCCTTAGGATACTCGCTCGCCGAGCAAGACGGGATTTTCGGACAGCCCGTAGCGCCGCATTTCTCGCGCCATACTTTCCGGATCAACTCGGAACACGTGATCTTGAAAAACAGCGAGTTCGACGTCCTTAAGTTCGGCGAAAACATCAACTATTCATACAACGATCGATCGGGAATCGGCATCGGAAACATTTACTGGAATGATATCCACAACATGCTGGTCGGCAACCCGTTGCTCCCGGCATACAACAGTGCGAACGAGTATTACGACCACGCGAGCAAGGTAGCGGACGGTTGGGCGTTAGACGGAGCCACACTCAATCCCATTGCCGACATGCATTATCGGCGTGGGTTAAACGCGAGTAAGAGCCACGCCCTATCCGCTAATGCCTATATCGACGTACAACCGATCAAAGACCTGCGCTTTCGGTCAAATTTCGGTTATCGACTGAGTGCATCATCCTACCGGCAGTACACCCCCACGTTCCACCTTTCAACCACATCCATCAACGATATTGATGATATTTCGCAAAACCAAAGCTTGGGATACAGCTGGGTATTGGAAAACACGTTGGCCTACGAATGGGCCCTAGCTGATGGACACCAGTTCGACGCTGTATTGGGACAGTCCGTCGAAAAATGGGGGCTCGGCGAAGGATTGAACGTGACCACGGCAAACTCCTCTTTTCCCGGACAATGGGACAAAGCCTGGGTAAGCAATGGCCAAGGATATGAGGGCTTCATCCCCACAGTAGGCGGTGTCCACTGGCCTGACGGATCGTTGGCTTCCTTCTTCGGTCGGGTCAACTACAACTATCAGGAAACCTACATGGCATCGGTGATCATGCGTGCCGACGGGTCGTCCAACTTCGCTCGGAATAATCGCTGGGGGTATTTCCCCTCCGTATCGGCAGGCTGGGTACTCACCAACGAATCGTTTCTCGCCGACACGAGGCAGTGGTTGAACTTCTTCAAGATCAGGGCGAGCTGGGGGCAAAACGGAAACTCCTCCATTGATAACTTCCAGTACTTAGCCACCATCGCGATCAACCGCCAAAACGGCTATTACTTTGGTGACAGCAAAAACACGCTTCTCAGCGGCGCATTTCCCGATGTGATGCCCAACCCGGAAATTGGATGGGAAACTTCCGAGCAATTGAACATTGGGTTGGACGCCCGGTTTTCGCGCGACAGGCTAGGCGTAGTGGTTGATTGGTATAAAAAATCCACGAAAGATTGGCTCGTTCGCGCACCGGTATTAGCCATCTACGGCACCAATGCCCCCTTTATCAATGGTGGCGACATCGAAAATAAGGGCGTCGAACTTGGCTTGACGTGGAACGACACCAACGGGGATTTTCGCTATGGCGTCCAACTCAATGGTGCCTACAACCAGAACAACGTAATCCGCATAGAAAATGGCGAAGGGATTATCCACGGCCAGGCCAATGTATTGAGCCAGGGTACCACCGAGATGTACCGCGCACAAGTAGGGTTCCCTGTCGGCTACTTCTGGGGTTACAAAACAGCGGGTATCTTCCAGAATGAAGAGCAAATCGCCGATTACCGGGCTCGAGGACTCGGGGTTCTCGCTACCGCCCAGCCGGGTGACGTCATCTTTGTGGACAATGATGGCAATGGAGCCATCACCGATGCAGACAAAATGATGATCGGCAACCCCCACCCCGATTTCACGGCCGGGATGAACCTCAATTTCGGCTATCGGGGATTTGACTTCTCCGTTACCGCTATCGGTGCATTCGGACATCAAATCGCCAAATCCTACCGTTCCTTTGCAGACAGCCCCCTACAGAATTATACTACGGAAATATTCGGACGGTGGCATGGCGAAGGAACGTCTAACTTCCTACCTCGCCTCACGAATGGAAGCCACACCAACAACCAGTATATCTCGGATATCTACATTGAAGATGGTGACTTTGTTAAAATCCAAAACCTGACACTGGGGTACGACATCAAAAACCTGCTCCCCACATTACCGTTTGGGCAGGCCAGAATCTACTTGACCGCGCAAAACCTGTATACAATCACAGGTTACTCGGGCCAGGACCCCGAGATCGGGTACGGTTATGACCAAAGCTGGGTTTCGGGTATTGACCTCGGGTTCTACCCACAGCCACGCACGTATCTTATTGGCTTAAACCTTAAATTTTAACACACGAAGCTATGAAAAGAATACTATATTTAATTGCACTGATCGTCATGCTTTCTGGATGCGAGAAATTTCTGGACTCGGAGAGCTATGATAAAAAGAACACGGGCAACTTCCCGGTCACCGTGGCGGATGCCAATCTCATGATTACGGCGATCTACTCTACGCTTAGTAGTGCGATTTCAAACGCAAGCAACACCCATTTCTATGTATCCGAACTGGCTTCGGACGATCGGTTTGGCGGCGGCGGTGAAAACGACCGAGACATGCATGGGCTGGATCACCTGATGAATACCCAACCCGACCGGTTTGAAAGTTACTGGACCGCACGTTACCAGGGGATTTTCAGGGCGAATACCGCCATCGAAACCATGGACCAAGTAACCGGCTGGGACAGTGAAAACCAACACAACCAATTATTGGGCGAAGCCTATTTCCTTCGTGCGCTATTCCATTTCGAATTGTCACAGATGTTTGGCGACATTCCGTTAGTCACAACCAGTACGGTAGAAAACATCCCACGGACACCTGCGAGCGAGACCTACGGGCAGATTGCAACGGACTTGCAGACGGCTATTTCCTTGATGGCCAGCACCCCCTACACCAGTATCGCTTCGGGGCACGCCACCAAATGGGCCGCTCAAGCACTAATGGCGCGGGTTTTCCTGTTCTACACAGGCTACTACCAAACCAGCGAACTGCCGCTAATCGACGGTGGGAGTATTTCCAAAACCGAGGTAATCAGTTGGCTGGACGACTGCATCCAAAATAGCGGTCATGATTTGGTGTCGGATTTTAGAAACCTTTGGCCGTATTCCAATGCATACACGGCCGAAGACTACGATTATGCGTCGGACAATAACCTTACCTGGGAAGGCGATGGACACAAAGAGACCGTCTTTGCCGTCAAATTTGGCACCCTTGTCGACTGGGGTGGCGATTACACCTTGGGTTATTCAAACCAGTACAACCTGCATTTCAGCCTGCGCTCCAATAACGGGCAACAGGGCACTTTTCCATTCGGGCAAGGCTGGGGCGCGGGACCAGTCAACACCAATCTGTGGGCCCAATGGCGACAACAAGAGCCCAACGACATTCGTCGCACCGCATCCATTATCGATGTGGATAACGACCTCGACGATTATATATACGGTGCCGACAGCCAAATGGAAGAAACCGGATTCTGGCAGAAAAAATACATTGCCGTCACTGCTTATGACGGAAATTCGTTGATTCCCTCTTATGCTATCCTGCAAGACGGTGCACAGACGGACTTCCAATTGGCACACACGCAAGACTTGGTATTGATACGCTTCTCCGATGTGTTGCTCATGCATTCCGAATTGACGGAAACCGCGACCGGTATCACGCGCGTACGCGCCCGGGTCAACCTACCTGCCGTGGCATATTCATTGCAAAACCTGAAGCAGGAACGCCGGTGGGAGCTCGCTTTTGAAGGCCTCCGCTATTTCGACCTGATGCGTTGGCATGACGCAGCCGATGCCCTGGCCAGTCAGGAAGGCGTTGCCATAAAAAACAAAGGTATCGACACGCAAATGCGCGGATTTGGCGGTGGCTACCGGGCTCGATACGAAGCCACCGGGGGATTTTGGCCGATACCTCAATCACAAATTGCACTATCCGAAGGCCTATTGACTCAAAATCCGGGTTGGGGTACCCCCGCCGCTGAATTTCCGGGATGGTAACACCAAAAAACGAAAAAACGATGAAAACATTTTTCAGATATTTATACATAGGCCTGCTTGGCATACTCGTGGCGTGTGAGCCTATTGAGGACCGAATGGAAATGGGCAACGCCATCACGGCCGAGCAGTTACAGGTCACCGCGACTCCGGTCGTCGTGAATGGAAAAAGTTCAAACAAAGTGGTATTGGACAACAAAAGCCCCGTGCTATCCTCTTGGGACTACGGTGTCGGCACCACACAACGAAAAACAGACACGGTACTACTCGTAGCAGAAGGCGAAAACGAGATTATCTTCACCGGGCTGAACCCAAATGGCGTCACCATCACCAAGACACTCAACGTCGTCGTGGACGAATTGACATTTGACGTCCCCTTGGAATGGGGATACCTCACCGATGGCACGGAAAAAGAATGGGTGTGGGATGATTCGCAAGGCGGCGTCTGGGGCAACGGCGGATACATGGGCAACAACGCCCCCGCATGGTGGGTGTTGCCCATCGAGGATATTGACGGACAGGCACCCGGCGAAGGCGTCGGTGCCAAAATGGTATTCTCCCTCCGTGGGGCCCAACTGAGCAAGTTCAAATCGAATGGCGATACCGAGACCGGATCGTTTTCGTTTGACATGAGCCAAGTCATCACCTTGGATGATGGGTCGGTGTGGGCAAAGGGCAAGTTAACCACGCGCGGTGTCACGGTGCTATGCGGCATATCGCCCAACGAAGGCGGTGCACCCGTCCATGAATACGATATCTTATTGATTGACAACGAACGATTGGTCCTCAGCTATCCAGAACCCGGAGTAGGCCCATGGGGCACTGCTTGGTTTTGGGTGTTCAGGGCTGCGGACTAAGGCGGCGCATGCCTTAATCAACCCCTTATTTCTATTTTCTTTCTGGCAAGGCTCCTTTGTGGCCTTGCCAGAATTTTGCCATCCGGTTCGATCGACGTGGCGCCAATACGGCTTCTTCATAGCCGACACGGATCAGCCTTCAAACCCCTGCCGGCCGTGCAGGCCTGACAAAATAGGGCCGGCTAAGCTTCATGCTAACGCGTTAAGCCATGTACTTCCGACCCTATCGCCAAACCTAAAACAACATCTTTAAGCAACAATATGTTAAGAAAGTATTAACTATTATGGATTTCCTTGCCCTATATTTGTTGTGACCACCAATTTATTATTAACCTTACGGACCTCCAATTAATGAACTTATGATCCAAATTTTATCCAGAACCGTAATATTATTTGTTATGTTGACGTTTTTTGCCCAAGCCATGCTGGGGCAAACTGCCACGCAGCAGCAAGTAAGTGGCCGGGTCACCGACGAGTCAGGCCAGGCATTGGCAGGCGTTTCGGTATCCGTGCAAGGGCACAGTATCTTCACTTCTACGGACGATGCGGGCAACTACCGCATCCGCGTGCCGGACCAAAATGCCGTCCTTGTGTTTTCCTATGTAGGCTTGCAAACCCGCTCCGCGCCTGTGGCACAGCGCCAAGTCGTCAATGTCGTGTTGCAGGCGGTAGCTTCGGCGCTTGACGAAGTAGTCGTCATCGGCTACGGCACCAGCAAGCGTGGCAATCTGACGAGTGCGCAAACCACGATATCCGCTGACGATATCGGCCGTACGGTCAACACGACAATCGAACAGGCAATACAAGGCCGTTCGGCCGGCGTTTACATCACCCAAAACTCCGGACAGCCGGGCGGCGGTATTTCCGTCAATATCCGCGGCGTCAACTCCATCAACGGCACCAACGAACCGCTCTACGTCATCGACGGGGTGCAGATGCCGGGGCAGGCGGTCAATTTTGGGGAGCAGAGCTCCTCCAACCCGCTGGCAGGCCTCAACCCGGCGGACATCGAAGATATTCAGGTTTTGCAAGGCCCATCCGCCACTGCCATTTACGGCTCGCGGGCCACCAATGGCGTCCTGCTGATCACGACCAAACGCGGAAAATCCGGGGAGACAAAAATCGAATATGGGGGCCAGTATAATATACAGCTAGGCCCGAAACGCATGGACGTCATGAACCTGCGCCAGTACGCGCAACTGGTAAACGAGTACCATGCCATTACCGGTGGCGAAACACAGCTCGAATTCCTGGATCCTACCCTGCTCGGGGCGGGTACAGATTGGCAAAGCGAACTTTTCCAAAACGCGCCCATGCATAAACACCAGCTGAGCCTGGGGGGTGGCACGGACCGCCTGACCTATTACTTATCGGGCGAATACATGGATCAGGACGGCATTGCGGCCGGATCGGGATTTAAGCGCTATGGAAGTCGGCTAAACGTCGATGCGAAACCCCGGACCTGGCTGTCGGTCGGCGCTAACCTGAGTTTCAGCCAAACCGACGAATCCCTGACGACCAGCCAAGAGAATATCATCTCTAACGCACTGCAACTGACTCCGCAAGTCCCCGTCCGCAACTTTGACGGTTCGTGGGGAGGAGCAGACGACAACAACGGCGCCAACCAGTTCGCTCCGGTCAACCCGCTGGCAATCGCGGCATTGACAACCAACGCCCTGACACGCCGGCAGTTTCTCGGAGGCATTAATGTCGGCATCGATATCCTTGAAGGACTCCAGTTCCGGACCTCGTTCAATACCAACTTCGGCTTCATGAACTCGACGTACTTCATCCCCGAATACAAAATCGGGTGGGCCGAGAATGCGACCGCTTCCCTGCAAAGCCGTGCTAACTTCAACACCTATTGGAACTGGAACCAATTGCTGGAATACAACAAGCAGTTTGGCGCGCACTCCCTAAACGTGATGGTGACCCACGAAGCGCAGGAATCCAAGTGGAAAAACCTGGGCGGGCGGCGCACGGGCTTCCTCACGAACGACATCCTTGATTTGGCGGCAGGCGACCCGCTGACCGCCTCAGCCGACGGCGGATCCGGCCCTTGGGCCATGGAATCCTACCTCGGCCGGGTTAACTACAACTACGACAACCGCTACATCGTATCGGCAACGGTACGGACCGATGGATCGGTCAATTTCGGTGGCGACAACAAATGGGGCGTGTTCCCGTCGGTATCAGCCGCCTGGCGCATCACCCAGGAGGACTTCTTTAACGTCGATGGCATCAGCGAGCTAAAACTGCGCTTGGAAACGGGTACTACGGGCAACCAAGGCGGAAGCGGATACATCTACGCGCCGATGGCGCCCGGCGCCACGCCGAGCGGCACAGGATTTTTGCCGAGCCGATACAGCAACTCCGGACTCCAATGGGAAGAAACCCTCACCTACAACGTGGGGCTTAACCTCGGCCTGTTCGACAACCGCATCGAGCTGGAAGCGGACTACTACATCAAAAAAACAGACAACTTACTGATGGAGAACCCACTACCTTGGTACATGGGCACCAACGGGCAAGGTGCTGTTGCCGCACCGCAGGTAAACATTGGTGCGTTGGAAAATAAGGGATGGGGCATTACGCTGAATACGACGAATATCCATAATCAGGACTTCACCTGGCGCAGCAACTTCAATATTTCGGGCTTCAAGACGACGATTAAGGAATTCTATTCCGAGGCGGCACAAGTCAACCGCACCTCGTGGTGGCTGCAGGACTGGACCCAGCAATCGGTCGTTGGCCTGGCGCCTTGGCAGTTTTTGGGATACATCGAGGAAGGGATTTTCCAATCGGTGGAAGAAATCAACAATAGCGCTGTTCCGGCAGACAACAACGGCAACCGGTTGCCCACTAACGAAAATAATATCTGGGTGGGCGATGTCAAGTTCCGCGATATTAGCGGACCCGATGGCGTGCCGGATGGCATTATCGACGTGCACGACCAGACGTTTATCGGCAATCCATACCCCAAGTTTTTCGTCGGGTTTACCAACTCCTTCGCGTACAAAGGATTTGACCTGAGCATCTTGCTGACTGGCGCATTCGGAAACGACGTGTATAACTACATTGCACGCGTCAACTCTAACCCGAACAACGTGAACCTCAGCCGCAACCTGATGATCGAAGCGATGGACTACGCGCGCCCCATAACGGGCAGCGACGGCGTGGTTCGCCTAGAAAATCCCAATACAAACGTCGCCCGTATATCGCATGGCCCTAACGGCAACTATGCCAGGCATACGGATCGCTGGGTAGAGGACGGATCCTACGTACGTATCAAAAACATCTCCTTGGGGTACAACCTTCCCGCAGCGGTGTTGGAACGGATCAAGGTGACGCATACGGTCAGGCTCGGCTTCAGTGCCCAAAACGTGGCCACCTTCACGAAGTATAAAGGGTTTGACCCAGAAGTAGGTGCTTACGTCGGCCGCGATGCCGGTGCCCAAAACCAAGCTATTGGCTTGGACTTCGGGCGTTACCCGCTCACTCCGATCTATTCATTTAGCATAGGCATGAACTTCTAAAACGTACGTCATGAAAAATATCAGATCCATATACACACGCATTTTCACGCTTATCGCGCTCTTCGCGGCTTGGGGCTGTAACAAAGGTTTTTTGGAAAAACCGCCTACCGACGCCATTGTAGACGCAAGTTTCTACCAAACCGACGAACAAATCCTGGCGTCCACCGGCTTGCTCTATAGCCGGGTTTGGTTTGACTATAACGACAAGTCGTCGTACAATTTAGGGGATTTTCGAGCCGGCACCGCCTTTTCAGCTTGGAATGACCGCGGCAACGTGCTCTTTAACACGACGGGCGACACACCTGAGAACGGCACCGCCTGGCGCTCTTTCTTCATCGTGGTCGGCCAAGCCAACCTTGCCATCCAAAACATCGAAAAATACGCCGGATCGGCGGTTTCGCCCGAAACCAAGCGCTTTGCGATTGCCGAAGCGCGTTACATGCGGGCGTTGGCGTACCGTTTTCTCGTCATGAACTGGGGTGCCGTGCCGATTATCGAAAACAACCTCGCCCTGCTGGCGGACACAACCGTACAGCGCAATACGCCTGGCAGCGTTTGGCGTTTTATCACCGAGGAAATGCGGGCCGCTGCCGAAGACCTCCCCGAAACAGCCATCCGGCCCGGACGGCTCACCCAGTGGTCGGCTGAGGGCATGTTGGCACGCTTTTACCTGACCCGGGCCGGCGTGGAATCCGACGGCAGCGGCATGCGCAACCAGACCTACCTGGATAGCGCCAAGTACTATGCCGATCGCGTAATCCGCCTCAGCGGTGCCTCGCTCCTGCCCGACTACGCCGACTTGTTCCGCCATCCCTATGACAACAATGCCGAGTCGCTGTTCTCCCTGCAATGGGTGTTCTCGCCCGGCGCCTGGGGCACGCAAAATTCCACGCCGGCCTACTTGGCGTACAGCGGCGACATTGCCAACGGCGATGGCTGGGGTGGCGACAAAGGCGCGACCTGGTGGATGATATCCATGTACGACGGCATTCAAGCGACGGCCAACGGCTTACAGGGACGCACCCTGGACCAGCGGCTGAAGGCTACGTTTATGCTTCCCGGCGCGCACTATCCCGAAATCACCCAGTCTATCCCCGGTGGCAAACAGGAACTCGTTTTCCCCTTTACCGGGACCGACCAGAACTTCGTGTCCATCAAGAAGTACGTAACCGGCAAAGCCGAAGACCTCGGCGGGCAGGCGGCATCCCAAAATTACGGGCATGACACCTACATGCAGCGCTTGGCGGAGATGTACCTCATCTACGCGGAGGCCACCTTGGGCAATAACGCCTCGACGGAAGACCCGCTTGCCCTCGAGCATTTCAACCGCGTGCATACCCGTGCGGGCCTCCCTCCTTTCGAAGACCCGATCACCCTCGATGTCATTCTCAAGGAGCGTTTTATCGAGTTCGCGATGGAAGGCATGGCTTGGTATGATTTGGTGAGCCTGCATTATTACAATCCGCAGAAGGCCTATGACATCCTGAATAGCCAGGACAGGGGCATGTTCTTCACGGCGCCTGACCAGATGCCTAACCCGACGTCGTGGACCTTCACCAAGACGGAATGGTTTACCGAACGCACGATCGACGCCAACAGCGGCAACTTCCTGCTGCCCATCCCGACCGCAGAGCTGAGCCAAGCGCCCAACCTGAGGAAACCGCCTGTAGACTATTACAATCAATAACTGATATGAAGAATTTTGAGATGAAACCGATATACACATCACTCCTTTTGCTTGCCGCCGTGCTCGTCATGGCAGGCAGCTTCAGCTCATGCTCGAAAGACGACGGCGGTGAGCCACGTATCCGCTATGTGCGCATTACCGATCCGGCGGTGGCGGATTCCCTGCTGATTGGTGCCTACCAGAGTAATTTGATCGCCATCATCGGCGAAAACCTCGGCGGCGCCCGCGAAGTTTGGTTCAACGACCGTCAAGCCGTGCTGACCAACACCTACATTACCAATACATCTATCCTGGTGAGCGTGCCGAGCCTCGTGCCCATAGACATCACCAATACCCTTCGGATCATATTCCAAAACGGATTTGTCCTGAATTACGATTTCGAAGTGCTCATTAGCGAACCGGTCATCGGGTCGATCGACAACGAATACGCATTTGCGGGCGAGGTAGCGACCATCAGGGGCAATTACTTCTACGAGCCGCTTACCGTCACCTTCTCCGGAGGTGCCACGGGCGAACTGGTATCCCTGGAAGACGACCTACTGCGCGTACGCATTCCGGAAGGCGCACAGCCCGGGCCGATTACCATCCAGTCCAATTTTGGCACCACGGTGTCCGACTTTTTCTACCGCGATGACCGCAATATCATCATCAGCAGCGATCCGTTCACCGGCTGGTGGAATGCTTCCTTTGTTGTGACGGACCCCGGCGCGGGCGATCCGCCGGCCATCAACGGCAATTACATTCGCGTCACCCGCGAAGTCGCGTCGTGGAGTTGGATCGAAGTGGCGGGAGGCGCAGCCGATGCCATGGGCGACATCAGCAAAAACCTGCCCGACGAAGCCATCCTCCGGCCCGAGCGCTACAACCTCAAATTTGAAGTGAATACGCTCAAGCCGTACAACAACAACATGATTAAATTCAATTTCGGGCTACCAAGCGAGGTCAACGACGCCTACCAATGGGCGCCGCCGTTTGATACGGGCGGGCGCTGGCAAACGGTGACCATTCCCTTCGAAACGATCATCCAAAGCTACACCGACCTGGACGTAACCCCCGTGGTCAATCCCGACGGATACTGGACGCGGGTATTAATCCACGGTAATGGCGACTGGGACTGCGACATTGCGTTCGACAACTTCCGGGTTGTCCCCAAAATCAATGAAAACAGGAATTGACACACCAAAACAGCGAACGAATGAAACCATTATATGCGATTGAACTGGTGGTGATTGCCCTGCTTGCGTGCATGGCGCTATCCTGCCAAAAAGAGGATCCCGTATCCACGGCGGTCGAACTGCTCAGCTTCGGCCCTTCGGGGGCCAAGCATGGCGAACCGCTCCGCATCATCGGAAACAACCTAAATAAAGTGACGGCTGTCGAGCTTGTCGGCGCATCCATACCCGCGTCCGAGTTTATCCAACACAGCATGGAACTGATCCTCCTGACACTTCCGCCCAGCGCCGAAGGCGGGCCGATTGTCCTGAAAACCCCGGAAGGTGACATCACCTCCAAGTCCGCGCTCAATCTGGATGCGCTTGTCGAAATCACCGCGATGACCGAAACGGTCAAACCCGGCGAGTTGCTGACCATCCAGGGCGAATACCTCAATTGGGTAACCGCGGTCACGTTTGAAAGCGACATCGTGGTCGAGGCAGCCGTATTTGAGAGCCAAAGCCGGACCGAACTGGTGATCCGTTTACCCATGGAGGCTAAAACCGGCAACATCATCCTGTCCTATGGCGGCACCGAGCCAGACAACTTGGAAAGTGAAAATCCGCTCCAAGTCGTTCTACCGGCCATCACGTCCTTCTCGCCATCGCCCGTGCGGCACGGCAACGAGCTGACCATCACGGGCACGGACCTGGACCTGGTCAAAGCCATCGCCTTCACGGGTCGCAACGAGCCCGTCGACGAGTTCGTCAGCCAGTCTGAAACGAGTATCCAAGTGGTGATACCGGATCGCGTGAACCATGGAACGATCACGCTGATTGCCTTCTCGGATGTGACCGTCGAGAGCGACGGTGCCCTGTCGGTCGTCTTGCCGACGGCTACGGGATTCCAGCCGAGCACCGTGGCCCGCGGCGGCGAATTGCGCATCACGGGAACAGAACTCGCATTGGTGCAAGGCGTCTTGTTTAAAGGCGTGGACCAGCCGGTCACCGACTTTGCTACCCAAACCGATACGGAACTCGTGCTGCAGGTACCCGAAGCGGCTAACAAAGGGACGCTGACGCTACGCACGCATTCACAAATCGATGTGGAAACCACCATGGGCATCGAAATTGTCGGCGACCTGCCACCGCTAGAGCCGTTGGCCTATGCCATCTACCAAGACGCGATTGTAAACGGATGGGGAGACTGGGGTTGGGGTGGCTCGGTTGATTTCAACAACACGGAAAACGTACGCGATGGCGAGCGCTCCATCAAAAAAGTATTCGACGGCACGTACGCGGCCCTTCGCTTTGGCGGCGGCAACGTTTCGACCGCGCCGTACAACACCATCGTATTCTCCATATTCGGCACGGCCGGTACCGATGGTGTACAAATCAACGTCATTGCAAATGAGCAATGGGGCGCCCCGCACATCATCACCGTTGTCGAGGGCGAATGGACCGAATACCGGCTGACTAAAGAGCAGCTCGGAATTTCCGACGCACTCACCGATCTGCTGTTCCAGGACCGAGGCTGGTCAGGAACGGTATTTGTCGACCACGTCGGCCTCCGGTAATCGGCAAATCCAATCACAACATGCGATCTCCCGGGCGCCTCTCCGCACGTGGCGCCCGGGCCGATCCGCTTTACCCCGCCTAGCATGATACATGTATCCATCCAGTTGTTCCTTTCATTTTGGCTGATTGCAGGCTTTTCATCCTGCAGCAAGGCCGTCGGGCCCGACGATGCGGACGAAGGCGACGAGCCCGCAGCGCCCATCACCCTAGACGATATCCGCCAAGGAATGGTCGACACACGGGCTACCGACGAAACCGCCGCCCTGTTTCACAACATGCGGACGCTCGCGAAAACCCATATCCTCTTTGGCCACCAAGACGCGACCAAAAGAGGCGTGCATGCTGACGGCTCCGAATGGGCGAACGAGAACCACCGCCCGAGCGTATCCCCCGAAAAATCGGACGTCAAGGAAATTACCGGTGCCTACCCCGCCGTGTATGGACATGACTTTAACCACATCGCGGGTTTCTTCGAACCGGACCACGGATGGTTTGCGTACGAGCGGGACATTGCCCGGACATTGACCATCGATGCCTACGACCGCGGCGGTATCAATACCTATGCTTGGCATTACGCCAACCCGGTATCCAAAGGTTCGTTCTATTGGGCCGAATCACCCGTAGTTGCCGTGCGCCGCATCCTGCCTGGCGGGGACCACCACGACACGTACAAGGCGTCGCTACGTACCATTGCCGACTATGCCAAGACGCTCGTGGGCAAAGACGGACAGCTCGTTCCCGTTATTTTCCGGCCTTTCCACGAATTTGACGGCAACTGGTTTTGGTGGGGGCGTGCCCATTGTACAGCCGAGGAATACAAGCAGCTGTACCGTTTTACGGTCACTTACCTCCGCGACGTGCTTGACGTACGGAATTTCCTTTACGCTTGGTCGCCGGATAGGTATTTTGAAAACCAGTCGGTATATTTGGAACGCTACCCCGGCGATGCATACGTCGATGTAGTGGGCATGGATAATTACGGCGACTTGAGTAGCGCGTCAGGCATTGCGATGGCCGCCAGTAAACTGAAAATCATGTCGGACTATGCCTTCACTCATAATAAAGTCGCGGCACTGACCGAAACGGGCCTAATAAACCTGACACAACCCGATTGGTACACCCAAGTATTGCTCAAGGCCTTGCGGCAAAATCAGGTGCAGCTCGCTTACGCGCTGGTGTGGGCCAATCGCGAGGACGCTTTCTGGACGCCGTACAGCGGGCATGCAGCCGAGGCGGACTTCATTCGTTTCAAAAACGATCCGTATGTGATTTTTGGCGACAAAATGCCCAATATGTATGAACTGACGAAATAGATTGCTGACGATGAACAAAAGAAACCGCCCCCTTCAAATCATTGCATTCCTCGTATTTGCCTGCATCACGTTGGCGTGTGCTACGAACACCGAACAGCCTGACACGCCCACGCCGGTGGCCAAGCACGGCAAGCTGCAAGTCGTGGACGGTCGCATGGTCAACCAGCACGGCGCACCGCCTCAATTGCGCGGCATTAGCTTTTCGTGGAGCGTTTGGGGCGGAAAGAAATATTACAACACCGATGTGGTCGACTGGCTGGTCGACGATTTTAACGTTTCCCTGCTCCGCCTTTCGATGGCCATCGAACCGCGTGGCGGATATCTGGACAGTCCTGCCGAGCAACTGGGGCTTATTCGCACGGTAGCTGACCAGGCCATCAAGCGGGGTGTTTACATCCTTATCGACTGGCATGACCATAACGCGGAAAAAAACATAACCGAAGCGAAAGCCTTTTTCGTGGAAATGGCCAAGCGCTACACGGGTGTACCCAACGTCATTTACGAAATCTGGAACGAGCCGGAGCGCCAGAGCTGGGCCGTCGTCAAGGCATATTCCGAAGAAGTGATCGACGCCATCCGCGCGCATGACCCAGACAACCTCATCGTCGTCGGCAGCCCCCATTGGGACCAGGACGTGGACATCGCCGCGGCGGATCCCATCACCGGGCGGGACAACCTCGTCTACTCGTTTCATTTCTACGCCAGCGACCCCTACCATCAAGAACAGTTGCGCCAAAAAGCCGAAACCGCCATGGCTAAGGCTCTCCCCCTGTTCATAACCGAATGGGGCGTGGGCGAATCCACTGGCGATGGCGTATTTGACCCCGAAAAAACCGAACGCTGGGTAGAATGGATGGAACGCCACCAGCTGAGCTGGGCAAACTGGAACCTGACGGATAAGGAGGAAACGACGGCTCTCGTCCGGCCGGGCGCATCGGCGCGTGGCCAGTGGAAGGTGGAAGAGCTCACCGAATCGGGCCAGTACGTCCGCAATTTGCTGCATCGGCTGAATAGGCATTAATTCCCTATCTTTGCCCGATGTTTCGCAACCGGAAGAAAGACATCTTTTTCGACCTGGATCACACGATTTGGGATTTTGACAGGAACGCCGACGAAACCTTGGCGGAATTGTTCGATACGTATCGGTTTTCGGCGCTGGGCATTCCTTCTCCCGAAGCTTTTATCGGGACCTACACGCGCAACAACCATCGGCTATGGGCGCTCTACCACCAAGGCAAAATCGACAAAGCCCAACTCCGGGTAGCCCGCTTTGCCGATACCTTTACCGAGCTCGGCCTAGACCCCGCCCTGTTTCCAACTGCGTTTGAGGAAGATTACCTGCGGCTCTGCCCACAAAAACCCCACCTATTCCCCCACGCACACGAAACGCTGGGATACCTCGGCGAAAAGTACACCCTGCACTTAATCTCCAACGGATTTAAAGAGGCGTCCGAAGCCAAAATCGCGAATAGTGGCCTGGCAAAATACTTCGCCACGATTGTCATCTCGGAAGTGGTGGGCGTGCACAAACCGCATCCGGATATCTTTCACCACGCGGTGAGCAATGGCAAAACAAACATCACCGACAGCGTCATGGTGGGCGACAGCATCGAGGCTGACATCCGCGGTGCACACGGCGTGGGCATGGACTCCGTGTACTTCAATCCCGGGCAAAGGGAAGTCCCCGAGGACGTCCGGGTGAGTATCACGGCATTAGCCGAATTGAAAGCGATGTTCTAGCCGCAATCCGCCGGAGGGCCTTCCCTCCCCGTTTATTGCAATTGCTCGGTTTTGTGCGTACTTTTGTCCTGTCCTAACAAATTGCCATTGGTTTCTTTTTTTCAATCCGTTTATTATTTATTTAACCAGCATCGCAAGGCGTTTTTTCTGCTCTTGGCCTTGGTGTTCGGACTCTTGGCTTACCTCGCATCACGTATCCAATTCGAAGAAGACATCACCCGCCTCGTGCCGGCGGATGCCGAGTCGCAACGCGTGACCGAAGTGTTGCAAGCCACCCAATTTGCCGATAAAGTCATCATCAACATCCGGGGTGAGCACCCGGGCGACATCCAAACCCTGCAGCAGTTTGCCGACGAGGTAGGCACTGCCCTATCCACTCCCGAGATGGCGCCCTATGTTGCTAATGTACAAGTACAGTTACCCGAGGAACAACTCGGTGGACTGCTTGACGTGGTGACACGCCACCTGCCGCTCTTCCTAGACGAAACGGATTACGGCCGCATCGACTCGCTGACGCAACCCGAGGCCCTCGCGCAACGCGTCAAAGAAACCTATCACGCCATCGTTTCTCCATCGGGATTCATCGGTACGCAACAACTCCGCCAAGACCCGCTCGGCATTTCGTTTATGGGGTTGCAGAAGTTCCAACAGCTGCAATCCGGCGATGCTTTTAGCCTTCGCGACGGTTACCTCGTGCACAAAAACCTGCAAAACCTGCTGGTTATGGTTACCCCCGCCTTGGGGAGCAACGAGACAGGAAAGAATACCGAGTTTGTCGCGGTATTGGACGATTTACTGGCGACGCTCAACGAAGCCCATATCGGGCAGGCACAAGCCGAATACGTGGGCGCAATGGCCGTAGCCGTGGCCAACGCCAAACAAATCAAGCGCGACATCCAAGTGACGCTCACCGTCGCCTTGCTCATCCTAGTCGCCTTGTTTATCTATTTTTATCGCAAAGCGCACATTCCGATCATCATCCTCGTGCCGGCCGCCTTCGGCAGCCTGCTGGGCATCGTCGTGCTCTACCTCATCAAGGGTACGATTTCGGCCATCTCCATTGGCATCGGCTCAGTGTTGCTTGGCCTGACGCTCGATTATTCATTGCATATTCTCAGCCATTACCGTAGCACGGGCGACATCAAACAGCTTTTCCATGCCGTCACCAAGCCACTCGCCGTATGCGCGGTGTTCACCGCTGTCGATTTCCTATGTCTCCTCTTCCTCCATTCGGACGTACTGCACGACTTAGGCATATTCGCCGCGGTCAGCGTATTGGGTGCCGGGTTCATGGCATTGATCTTCATCCCCCAGGCTTACACGCCCAATCGGCAAGTAACGGTACGCCAAAACACGCTGGTGGATAGCCTCTCCCGGTACGATGCCAGTAAGAACAAATATCTGCTCGCCGGATGTGCCTTGCTGATTATTGCGAGCGCCTTCACCTACCATCGGGTGGATTTTGACAACGATATCGGTGCGCTCAACTACCACCCCCAGCAGTTGCAGGATGCCGAACAACGCCTGCAGTCGCTGAGCAATCAATTCGGGAAAACCCTCTATCTCGTCAGCTATGGCGATACCTATGACGAAGCGTTGGCCACCAATACCGCACTATTCGGGCGCTTGTCTGAACTAACAGCAAGCGACACCACGTTTACGTTCAGTTCGCTGGGCGGGGTCATCCAGTCGCAGGCCCAACAGGCGGAGCGAATCGCGCGCTGGGAGGACTTCTGGTCGGCCGAACGCCGGCAGCGCGTGGAGGAAGCCCTCATTCGCGAAGGGCAACGATACGGATTCAAGGAGCATACGTTTCAGCCGTTCTTTGCCGGGCTATCGAAAGACTATGAACCCGTTGCTTTGCAGGACGACGACGCACTACCGACGTTGATGTTAGCGGATTTTGTTCATTCCAAACCTGGGCTGACCACCGTCACCACCATGGTGCGCACGGCAGGCTCCGACACCGATTCCGTGATGAACGCGTTGCAATTGGCCGATGAAAATATCCTGCCTATCGACCGCAAACACATGCAGGAGTCTTTCCTCCTCAACCTCGAGAAGGATTTCAATACACTCTTTTTTATATCCGGAATCGCCGTATTCGTCGTTCTTTTCCTTTTCTACGGTAGCATTGAGCTGACCTTGATCACCAATATCCCGATTTTTTTGGGCTGGTTCATCACCTTGGGAACGATGGGCATGTTTGGGGTGTCCTTCAATGCGTTCAACATCATCATCACCACGCTTATTTTTGGCCTCGGTGTCGATTATTCCATTTTCGTCACGAAGGGGTTGCTCGAGCAGTACACCTACGGGCGCAAGGAGATGCCTGCGTTCAAATCGGGCATCATCATGTCGGCACTGGCAACCCTCCTATGTTTTGGCGTACTGGCTTTTGCGCAGCATCCCGCCATACGGTCCATATCGACCATTCCATTGATCGGGCTGGTTGTGGTCGTCCTGATGTCGTTCACCGTGCAGCCCTGGCTATTCCGCACGTTCATCCTGGGCAGGCAGGAACGTGGTCGTCGACCCTGGCGACTTACCAACCTGTTGCTTTCCATCTATACGTTCGGCTATTTTTTCCTCGGGGCGGTAGTGGTCAGCACCTTGCCCCGATTGGTTTTGCTCGTCCTACCCATCAGCCGGACACGAAAAAAACAATGGTTTCACCATACGATTCGTTGGTTTTACAAAGGACTGGTGTATAGCGTTCCCCTGACCCGGAAACGGATTTTCGGCAAGGAGCACCTCCAAGACCCCGCACCGGCCATTATCATCGCCAACCACACCTCCGAGCTGGATACGCCGAGCGTGGGCATGCTGAAACCCAATTCGATATTCGTGGTGAATCAACGGGTGATTTCGTCCAAATTCTTCGGCGCGGGCATACGCGCGGCGGGTTTCCGGACGTTATCGGGCGACGATGACCAAGCGGTAGCCGAGCTCAAGCAGCAGGTGGCGGAAGGGTATTCGGTGATTATCTTTCCCGAGGGCACGCGGTCGCCCAACGCGGAAATCGGGCGCTTCCACAAAGGGGCCTTTTTCCTTGCCGAAAAGCTGGGTATCGATATCCTGCCCGTACTCGTACACGGCAATACGGATTTGCTCCCCCGCCGGGATTTTATGGTGATGACGGGCTCGATGAGCTTCCGGATTCTGCCCCGCATCAAGGCCGACGACCGGCGTATGGGCGAAGGGTACCGCGCGCGGACCAAAGCCATTTCTGCCTATTTCAAGGAAGAGTTTCGCAAGCTGCGTAATGAAATCGAGACCCCGGACTACCATCGCGGCAAATTAATGGCCAACTTCGTCTACAAGGACCGGACGCTCCAGCGCGAAGTGAAATCCACGTACCGCGCGCATGCCGCGTCCTACTTGGCGCTGGCTCGCCGACTGCCACGGGATGCCCACATCCTCCACCTGGGTTGCGGCTACGGCATCCTCGACTTCCTGTTGGTGTATGACGCCGCCCATCGCCGCATCGATGCGTGGGATGCGGACGCCGAAAAAATCCGTGTAGCACGCCATACGTACACAGCCAACCAATATGGGTTGAATTTTGTGGCAGATTGTCCTACATTTGGCTTAGCGCACCAGGTACTTATCCTTTCGGGCAATTCAGGTTGCCAGGCCCTGCCTAGCGGCTCCGATCCGGAATGGCTGGTGCTCGACGACGTGGATGAGGCTGTTGCAAAGCCTTGGACAGACCGTACGGATTACCAATTAGTGTTCGACCAAGATACAATCAGGCTTTATCAGGCATGCAGGAATACGACGTCATCATCATCGGAAGCGGGTTAGGTGGCCTAATCTGTGCCAATATCCTGTCGAAAGAAGGCTGGCGGGTACTCGTGCTGGAGAAAAACAAGCAGTTTGGCGGAAATCTCCAAACTTTCGTGCGCGACCGGTGCATTTTTGACACGGGCGTGCATTACATCGGTGGCTTGCTGCCCCACCAAAACCTGTACCGCTATTTCAACTACCTGGGCATCGCGGATAAGCTACGCCTGCAGCGCATGGACCTGGATGCTTTTGACGTTATCTCCTTCGCCGGCGAAGACCTCGCCTACCCATACGCGCAGGGCTATGACAACTTTGTGACGCAGCTGAGCAAATCCTTCCCGGATGAAACGGCTGGCATACAACGCTATATCGATATGCTCAAGAAAGTATGCCAGGGCTATCCGCTGTACTACCTGCGCGACGACCAGCCCGAACATGACATCGACGAATTCCTGCACATCACCGTACACGAAGCCATCCAGCAATGCACGGACAATCCGCGCCTGCAGGCCGTGTTGGCAGGTTCAAACCTACTGTATGCAGGCTACAAGGACAAAACGCCGTTCTATGTGCACGCCCTGTCGGTCAATTCCTATATCGAGAGCGCATGGCGATGTATCAACGGCGGCAGCCAGATTGCCAAACTGCTCATCCGGGAGATCCGGAAATCCGGCGGCCAGGTGTTGAAGCACCAAGAAGTGACCCAGCTGCATTACGAGGAGCAACGGGTTAGCGCAGTCAGCACCCGAACCGGAAAAACCTACCGCGGCACGACCTTTATTTCCAATGCAGACCCGAAGGCGACCCTGAAACTCATCGGCGACTTCCCCATACGCAAAACCTATTCAAAACGGATCCGAAACGCGGCCGACACCACTTCCTCCTTTAGCTTGTATATCGTCTTCGAGCGCGGAACCGTACCTTATGCCCGCCGCAATTTTTACCATTTCAGGGATGAACAGGCCGTTTGGGAAGGCGTAAATGGCAACCCCGACGAATGGCCGAGCGGTTTCATGGCCAGCATGAGCCCCGACAGCAAAAATCCGCAATGGGCCGAAAGCATGTCCGTGTTAACCTATATGGCGTATTCGGAAGTAGAACAGTGGGCCGACAGCCATAATACGGTAGCCGACGAACGGGACCGCGGCGAATCATACGAACAGTTCAAAACGGACAAAACCCGAAAAGTGCTTGACGCGCTGGAAAGCAAGTTCCCGGGACTGGGCAAGCATGTCAAGGCGACATACACCTCGACCCCCCTTACCTATCGCGATTACATCGGCAACGAGACAGGCAGCATGTACGGGTTTGTCAAAGACGTGAAGCAACCCCTGCAAAACTACCTCCCGGCACGCACCAAAATCAAAAACTTGTTGCTCACGGGCCAAGGGGTAAACATGCACGGCATTCTGGGCGTTACGATCAGTTCGGTGATGACTTGTGGCGAACTCGTCGGACAGTCGTACTTGCTCGAAAAAATACGGAAAGCAAACGGGCTATAGCTACTGGCCATCCCCGCCACAGGAAAAACGCCTTTAGGAAGTAGTCAACCCCGAAGGGCGTGTCCTATTTCTAGCCCCAGGGTTTCAACCCGGGGGCTAGAAATGAAGAATCACTCGTTTTGGCGGAAATTTTGCTCTTTTCGGCAAAATTTGTGACAAAATAGCCTGTTAGCGAAAATAAAAACCGTTCTATCATCGGAACGTCGGTTAAAATAGGTTTCCCTAGCCGGTAACCCCGAAGCGGGTGTCCTACTTCCTGGCCTTCCTAGCCCTGAGTTTCAACCCGGGCTAGGAATGAAGAATCACTCGTTTTGGCGGAAATTTTGCCCTTTCGGCAAAATTTGTGACAAAACAGTCTCTGAGGGAAAATAAAAGCCATTTTATTATCGGAACGTCGGTTAAAATCGGTTTCCCTAGCCGCTAACCCCGAAGGGGTGTCCTTTCCTAGCCCCGGGTTTCAACCCGGGCTAGGAATGAAAAATCACTCGTTTTGGCGGAAATTTTGCTCTTTTTGGCAAAATTTGTGACAAAACAGCCTGTTAGCGAAATAGAAGCCGTTTTATCATCGGAACGTCGGTTAAAATCGGTTTCCCTAGCCGCTAACCCCGAAGGGGTGTCCTTTCCTAGCCCCGGGTTTCAACCCGGGCTAGGAATGAAAAATCACTCGTTTTGGCGGAAATTTTGCCCTTTTCGGCAAAATTTGTGACAAAACAGCCTCTCAGGGAAAATAAAAGCCATTTCATCATCGGAACGTCGGCTAAAAGCGGTCTCCGGCATTCCCCCAAAACGAACACACCATCAAAAAAAGAAAAAAAGTAAAACTGATTTGGAATAGTGTATCATATACACTATCTTTGCAGTATCATAATTTAGGTTTATAATTGGTTAGTGAAGGTTTCCATTCTCCCCGTTTGGAAACCTTCTTT
>CAYUIZ010000043.1:0-22323 GCA_964444885.1 uncultured Sphingobacteriaceae bacterium
GAACGCCGTGCAAATCTGCAACTTTTTGGGCAATATGCAAAAGGTAACTGCTTTCGTTTTTTTTACCTCGGTAGGGGACGGGAGCCAGATAGGGGGCGTCGGTTTCCAGCACAATGCGGTCGAGGCTGATTTGTTCCACCACACGATCCAGCCCGGAGTTTTTGTACGTCACTACCCCACCGATGCCGAGCCAGAAGCCCAGGTCGATGGCGCGTCGTGCTTGTTGCAGGTCGCCGGTGAAGCAATGAAAAATGCCGAACAGGCGCTCATCCTTAACGTCGTCCAGCACCTCGAAAATTTCGTCAAACGCTTCGCGACAATGTATGGAAATAGGTAAACCCAGTTCCTTAGCCCAGTCGATCTGCGTGCGAAACGCTTCTTGCTGGTAGGGAAGCGTACTTTTGTCCCAGTAGAGGTCGATGCCGATCTCGCCAATGGCGTATATCTCGCCCCTACGCGCATCAATGGCTTGGCGGATCCCAGCCAGTTCGTTTTTAAAATCCGGGGTCACGTGGCAGGGATGGAGGCCGAGCATGGGGAAGCAGGTGCCGGGGTTGTCTGCCACGGTACCGAATACCTTTTCGATCGACTCGGCATCCACGTTGGGCAGGAAAAGGCGATGGATGTTGTTGTCCTTGCACCGTTGGATCTGCTCGTGGAGGGCCGGGGTACCATGTAGGTAATAGATGTGGGTATGGGTGTCGGTAAGCACGTTGCTAGCCATGGCGTTTGATATAAGAATGATCTGCTTACAAACTTAGCCATCCTGACACAGGTATGCAAAGCCTACGGTAACAACCTCGATGGGCGAGGTGCTATTAGGAAAGCGGTTTGCGGACAGGCAAAAAAAACGCCCTTCCGTTTCGTGGGAAGGGCGCTTCGTTTATTCTCCAGCAGGGGTCGGTGCCGGCTTGATGATGTCGACGATTTCGATGTCGAATATCAGCGGTGCGAATGGAGGGATCTTAGCCCGCATTTCGCCCTGTTCGCCGTAGCCCAAGTCAGAAGGGATGATAAAGGTGCCTTTCGTTCCGTTCGGGAAAAGCTGCAAGCCTTCGTCCCATCCAGCGATGACCATGCCTACGCCGACCGTAATACGGGCAGGCTCGTAGGGCCGCATTGGGTTGTACAGTCCTTCTTGGGTGTCTGCTACTTCTTTTACCGAAGTATCAAAAATGTGTCCGTTAGTCAATTTTCCGGTGTAGTTGACCAGCACAGTGTCGCCAGGGGCAGGTTTTTCACCCGTTCCTTCTTCGGTGATGACGTATTTCAATCCGGATGCCGTAGTCTGAGGATCCAGTTTGTTGTCTGACACGTATTTTTCGATTTTGACTACTTCAGCCGTACGAAGCTTGGTTTTTTCTTCTTCGTAAAACTCCATGATTTGTGCGTTGAGCACGCTGTCGGTCAGTCCTTCGGCTTTGAAGTGCTTAAATACTTTCACGTTGAATGTGACGTACTTGTCTGCAAAGTCAAGCTTGGGCTGGCCAGTCCGGGCTGCCATGGTATCCATGTCTAAACGGAAAATAGCACTGTCGCCTTCGCCCAAGTGCGTGAACATGGAGTTGTAGTCGCCTGGATACAAGCCGGGGATTGTATCCGGAGCGATGTGAATAAGCTGGGGTACGCCCATCTCGTAGGTGCTGTTGAGCACCGAGTCGCGGTCTGTGGTGATAATCATGCCCACGGCAAGAATGTCGCCGGCTACCGCGGGATCGGTCCCTGCGTCCTTGACTATCCGGTATTGCAAGCCACCTTCGCCGGTTTCGAATCCCGACTGGCATGCACCTGCGAATAGCAGGGCGGCCATACCCACAAATAAAATTGGTTTCTTCATTGTGTTTTTTCTGAAATTATTGTGTTAATCGTTTTTTATAAATCGGTAATATGGATTTAAACTGCTTCACGGTTTCTTCCAGTGAGGCCGACGAGTTGCCCCCGGCCGCATTACGGTGGCCTCCGCCATTAAAGTGCGTTGCGCATACTTCGTTGGACGGAAAATCGCCTAGCGAACGCAACGACAGTTTGACGAGCTCCCCGCGGTCGATAATCAAAGCCGCGAGCCGGATACCGTGCAAGGAAAGGGCGTAGTTGACCAGCCCCTCGGTGTCGCCTGTGCCGACATTGAACCGCGATAAATCGTCTCTTGATACGCTGAACAAGGCGGTGTTGTATTCGGGAAGCACTTCGAGCCGGTGCAGCAGGCAATAGCCTAAGAATTTAAGCCGGTTTTCCGTCGCGCTATTAAAAATGTATTCGTGTATTTTCCAGTGACGTGCGCCGCGGTCGATTAGGTCGGCGATGATACGGTGCACCTCGGAGGAGGTATTGCTGTACCGAAACGATCCTGTATCCGTCATGATGCCGGTATACAGGCAATCGGCTATCTCCGCCGTGATGGCATCGGGCTCGCCCATGAGGTTCGTGATAAATCCGTGCACCAGCTCAGCGGTTGCCGAGGCGCTGCTGTCCCAATGCCGGTAATCATCGAAACCCTCCGGATCGAGGTGATGGTCGATCATGATCTTCGTGGCCGCCGAGGCCCGGACCGCTCCTTCCATGAGGTTGATTCGCGCCAGACCGTTAAAATCGAGGCAGAAGATAATGGCTGCTTCGGCAATAAAGCGGTCGTTTTCTTCCCGTTGTGCGGGGTAAATGCTGATTTCATCGCGCCCGGGCATCCAGTCGAGGAAGTTGGGGAAATCAGAGGGTACGATGACACGGACGCCGTGCCCCTTGCTTTTTAGCCAATGATACATCGCCAGCGCAGAGCCTAACGCATCCCCATCCGGTTTGTGGTGGCTCGTGATGACAATTTGCTTGGGCGAGTTTAGAGTTTTTTCAACTGCTTCCGTCGTAATCATTTAGTTGCTAAAAGTTTGCAAACCTACTATAAAAAATCCTGAATACGAACTTTCGGAGGCAGATAACCGTAAATTTTTGGGGCCTTGCATGCATGGCATCACCGGCCTACCAGTGGAAAAAGTAAAGCTTTCGGTCGTTCTTTGATGTCAGTAGATACGCAGGATGTCCCTGGCTTGCCCTACCGTAATAAAAGTAGGAGCCGCCCCTGCGCGGAAACCCGTCCATCAGTGTCCCGTCGCCTTGTAGCAAGTAAATCAAGCCATTGGCCGGCGTCGAAAACCCGATGCCGTCGTGCTGTTGGGAAACTTCGTGGAAGCCAATGCTTTGCAGGTCGATGTCTTGTCCGAGCTCGTAGCGAAAGGCGTAGGTGCTGTCCGGGTATGCGTAGGCTGAAATGCTTCGGCTGGCCGCGTACACGACTTCGGCACGTGGGTCGCCGGCAATGTTGGCAACCCTTAGTCGATGCGTGTTGCTGTGTCGTGCCGTTGGCCACATCGTCGGCTCGCCAGCGAGCGGATAGCTATAGGTGGCGCCCAATGTATCCGTCGCCAAAGCCACTAGGCCGTCCGGCCCCTCGATCAGTTCCGGGCCGCTGCCTAGCCCGGCCGGAAGGCGTTGCTCAAGGATGGTTTGCCCTTGCCCGTCGATGACGTACAGCCGTCCGGCATCGGTGGCCAGGGCAATGTTGACAGCACCATCAGCCGTTTCCTTCACGCTGCTGGATAGGATAGTGCCCTCCAGTGGGGTGTCTTCCCAATCGGACACCAAGGTGCCTTGGCCATCGTACACGAGCAATGCATCCTGAGCCGGCAGGAATATCCGGAGGAGGGTATCTTTCTCCACGACGGCCAACCCTGCAGTTGCTGAATGGGGCAATTCGAGCGAAAAGCCCGGCGCTGGGTTGCCGTCCCGATCGAAGCGATACAGCCGGCTTTCGGTAGCCAATACGATTGAGCTGTCCGCCAATTGGCGGGGCGTGCCTAGGATATTGCCGGCGAGCTGTGCGTTCCACAGGCGTTCGCCATCGAAATTGA
Organism: uncultured Sphingobacteriaceae bacterium; assembly: GCA_964444885.1. Classification (GTDB taxonomy): domain Bacteria; phylum Bacteroidota; class Bacteroidia; order Sphingobacteriales; family Sphingobacteriaceae; genus CAYRGQ01. Next base: position 3,900 of record CAYUIZ010000043.1, read on the forward strand.
TTGCGTGCAGGATATGGTTTGACGCTTGTGCCAGAATAAACCGGCTAGTGTCGTCATAGGTGAATACACGCGGTGGAGCGGCCAATCGGCCGTTGAGGTCAACCGTCCACGCCGGCGATGCGCCCGGCGACGCCTTATCGATGTATTGCGCGTACAGGTTGGCGAAGAAGTTGCCGTTGTTGCCCGACAGGTGCACCGCCCAGCCGTAGAAATCGGTATAACCGTACCGCGAGGTATCCTGATATAGTTCCCTGAATTTCGGTTTCAGCTTGGCGGCAACGGTGCGGGCGGCGTTGGCGACGTGTCCGAAAAACACCACGTTGGCCGTGTTGCCCTGCAATTCGTCGAAAGCCCGGTAGCCCGGCGTGCTGGCTAGTGTGATGCCCGACGCGATGTCGGCCGCCACGTGCTGTAGGGTAGCGGTATGATTGGCACAGACCAGGTAATCACCGAGTACCATGAAGTAAGGCCGTGCAAACGGCTGTACGACCTCTCCGAAAGCGTAGTGCAGCAGGTTGGAATGGTTGAAGCGGAAAACGCTGTCCGGGTAAGGTGTGCTAATGTTTTGGGCAACTTGGCGGAATGCGGCGGTATCCTGAAGTTTGAAAAACGCCAAACTTTCGCGCGTCGCCAGCTCCACGATGGCAAACTCGTCGTCCCATTGCGGGAGCAGATCGTCGTCGATCGATATCCCGGTGCGGTCCAGAATGATCCGGTGTTGGTCGCGCATTTGTGCCAATCGTCCGGCATTTTCCAGCAGCGCGATGTTTCCTTGGTGAAAACGATCGAAATCCGATATCCCAAAGGAGAGGTAGCTCGCCGTATTGGCGGGGAACATGTGCTTGATTTCCTGACTTACCGCCGACTGCCCAGCGTATAGGGATAAATACTGCTGGGGCGCACTGAATGCGCTAAATCCACTGAAGATCAGCGCATCGCTCTTGTAGTTTAAGTGCAGGGAGGCTTGACCACCGAGGCTATCGAGCAAGGAGAGGTAGGTGCCAGGCGTGCCCGACGTCAGATGACGTGCCAGCATGCCTAAGTTTTGTTGGACGACATGCAGCTTAACGAGCGAGTTCTCGGTGCTGCTCTCGACGAAATAGTCGATCGTGCCTGCCGCCAAAGGCGTGTAGGCTTGGCTGGCAATGCGGCTGACGAGGGCTTGGGAAGGGCTTGCCATCGCGATACCTTCGGCAACCGTGACGAACAGCGGACTTTCGAAACCGGCAACAGAAAGCGCGAAGTAACCCGTGGCCGTGTCCGGCCAAGCTACTGGGTAGTCCGGTGACTCGGCGCCGATAGTCTTAAAGAGGTCTTCCGTCGCTACGCTTCCGCCCAGGTGCAGGCTGATCAGGTAGCTCAGCGAATCGGCTTGTACGGGGTGGATAGACAGCAAGATATCCCGGTCGGGGGATGCAGGAGCGAGTACGTCCGATGTCAGCAGGCCGTGCCGGATGTGGTTGAGCTGGCGTATGGCTTCGTCGCCTAAGATTGCTCCAAAAAGAGGGAAGCCACTGAGTACATTATCGAGGAGCTCGCTGTCTTGGAACCCGGCAATCCATACGGCATCATTCGGCAGTTGTTCGTATAGTTTGGACTTGGCGTGGTCGTCGCGGTCGAGGCCCGAAAAATAGTAGACGGAGGCCAAAATGACGCCAACGAATAAGATACCAGTAAGGATAATCGTATTTCTCATCAATCGAAACGCTGTCCCATGGGCGCGGCCAGCAAGCGGGTGTCCGGACGCTGGGTTCGCATGGCAAACCTAATGGAAAATCTACCGTTTAGAAAATTTTAGGAACTTTATTCGCATATTTGTTTAACATTGTGCAACTATGGAGCAACCGGCCTGAAGCATGCCAAATCGGTATTTGCGTCATTCCGCTTGGCCCGGCTCCTTGTAGTAGGGGATTGCGCGTGATAGCGCGTATAGTAACACGACTAGGAAAAATACATGAACAAGCGAATTATCCTTTTTGGAGCTTTCTTTGGACTCACTGCAGTCATATTGGGCGCTTTCGGCGCTCACGGGTTGGAAGGGAAAATCAGCGACAAGCATATCGATACTTGGAAAACCGCGGTCGACTATCAGTTTTACCACACGCTGGCTTTATTGTTTCTTGCTACATTTTCGAGAGCCAAAAACATATTTATCCGCCTGTCCTATATTTCGTTTATCCTTGGTATCGTCCTGTTTTCGGGTTCGTTGTACCTGATTAGCACACACTCGTTGATACATGTCGGGTCCTTATCGGTCTTGGGCCCGATTACGCCTATTGGCGGCCTGTGTTTTGTCGTGGGCTGGATCGGACTGCTGGTAGCAACCGTTAAAAATAAATAGGCCGCAGCTCATGGCCCGTGACGGGCCTGGTCTCCCCTAATCGCTGAAGCGCTATGTTGGAATTTGCCGCGGGCGATGCAGTTTCCCGCCATACGTATTTTGTGGACGTTGTTTTGCCGTTGGCAATCCGGAGTTTGTACACCTACCGGGTGCCACACGAATGGGCTGGGCAGGTCGAAGCGGGCAAACGGGTCGTGGTCCAGTTTGGCAAAAACAAGATTTACGCCGCCTTGGTGTATCGCGTGCACGCGCAAGCGCCCGAACGGTACGAAGCGAAATATATCCTCGATGTATTGGACGATACGCCGATTGTGACGCCTGAGCAGTTCAAGCTTTGGGAATGGATGGCACATTATTACATGTGTGCACTGGGCGAAGTGATGCAAGCGGCGTTGCCCGCGGCACTCAAGCTGGCGAGCGAAACCAAAATTATCGCCGGTGACACTTCGGGCGTCGACCGCCTGGCACTGCACGAAAAGGAACACTTGATTCTCGATGCGCTGGATATCTCACCCGAACTCCGGGTTAGCGATATCATCAAATTGCTGGGCCAAAAAACGGTGTTTCCGATTTTGAAGCGCCTGTTTGACCAGGGACTCATCCTCATTTCCGAGGAAATCGCCGAGCGCTATAAGCCCAAGCGCAAAAGCCACTTGGAGCTGGCCGGTGAATATGCCGATGACACCGGCCGACGCAATCTGCTGGAAGGACTAAACCGCGCACCCAAGCAGCAGGACGCTGTGTTGGCGTATCTGCACCTGAGCAAATCCATGCCCCATATTTCGCGCAAGGACCTGATGGAAGCGGCCGGCGTGGGGGCCGGTGCGATCACCGCGCTGATCGAGAAGGGCGTGTTTGACGTGCGGGAGCGTGTCGTCAGTCGTTTGGGAGGCGCGGATGTGGAAATCGTCGGCGAGTTTACCCTCAGCACGGCACAGGCGCAGGCTTTGGAAGAGATCCAACGCGCGTTTGCCACGCAGGATGTAGCCTTGCTGCATGGCGTGACCGCCTCGGGCAAAACCCAGCTCTATATCCGCCTGATCGAAGAGGCCATAGCGGCGGGCAAAAATGCCTTGTACCTTTTGCCGGAGATTGCACTGACAACCCAAGTGACCGAACGCCTGCGCTTGCACTTTGGCGATGCGCTGGGCGTGTACCATTCGCGGTTTAGCGACAGTGAACGGGCTGAAGTATGGCACAAAGTGCTCAAAGGCGAATACCAGGTCGTCATCGGTGCGAGATCAGCCATCTTTCTGCCTTTCAGTGAGTTAGGGCTGGTTGTCGTCGATGAAGAACACGAGGTGTCCTACAAGCAATATGACCCGGCACCACGCTACCACGCGCGTGATTCGGCCATTTACGTCGCCCATTTGTACGGCGCCAAGGTACTGCTGGGCTCGGCTACGCCCAGCATCGAAAGCTACTACAATGCCAAGTCGGGGAAATACGGTCTGGTGCGACTGGATAAGCGGTTTGGCGACAGCGCGTTGCCGGCTATTGAGGTGATCGATGTCAAAGCAGAGGCCGCCGCCGGTAAGATGATGACTTACTTCAGCGCCTCCATGCTGGCAGAAATAAATGCCGCGCTCGAGCGCAAGGAACAAGTCATTCTTTTCCAGAACCGCCGTGGGCATACACCCATGCTGCAATGCCGGACGTGCGGCGTGGTGACCAAGTGCATTCATTGCGACGTGAGCCTGACCTTCCACAAGAGCAGCGGCAAGATGCACTGCCACTATTGCGGCTTTACGGAGGACGTGCTGAAGCAGTGCGCGGCCTGCGGGTCTGCCCATATCGAAAGCAAGGGATACGGCACGCAGCGCATCGAAGAAGAATTGGAGATTTTGTTGCCGAATGCTCGAATTGGAAGGCTCGACTTGGATTCGACCCGTGGCAAGCATGGTTTCGACCGCGTGTTGGGTGCCTTTGACGACCACGAATACGATATCCTGGTAGGCACGCAGATGGTGGCAAAGGGTTTGGATTTTGGTAAAGTAAGCTTGATTGGCATCATCAATGCGGATCCGATGATCAACTACCCGGACTTCAGGGCGTTCGAACGGGCGTTCTCGATGTTCGCCCAAGTGGGAGGCAGGGCCGGACGTCGTGATGCGGCCGGAAAGGTGCTGATCCAGACGTACACCCCGCATCATCGCGTCATCAAGCAGGTGATCGACAACGACTACGAAGCCATGTTTATGGCCGAAGTCACCGAACGGAAACTCTACGCCTACCCGCCCTTTTACCGTTTAATCAACATTGATCTCAAGCACAAGGACCAACAGGCATCAGCCAATGCTGCCGCCCGCCTTGCGGTGCTTCTGCGGGAGCAATTCGGTGCGCGGGTACTGGGTCCCGAAGTTCCGCTGGTCGGAAGGGTCCGCAATCAGTACATCCACAGTATTTTCCTCAAAATCGAACGCAAGGGCGTGAGCATTGCCAAGGTCAAAGACGCCGTCAAGGAGCTGATTCACTTTTTTTCGGCCCATAAGGAAAATAAAGGTGTTCGTATCCAGGTTGATGTGGATCCGTATTAAGTGATTCCGTTAAATGTTTCTGGTTTTAATAGGCCAGCGAGCCGAAATGATACTGAAGGGTAATGCCCGCTACGGGTGCGTAAAACGTTTCCCAAACGTGCTTGGTTCGTTCATCTTCCATTCCACCCGACGTTTTTTGCGCGCTGAGCGCGACATTGAAATTGGCTTCGGCGGCCAGCGATACTTTCGGAATGATGAACACCCGTACGCCAAGGAATGGCGATGCCAATGCCGCTAATTTGCGGTCGGTAAGAACGATTGTCTCGTCCATGGTGATGTAATCCGCTTCGTGGCGCTGGATCATGGCTCCCAAATCCATCCCCAGATAGGGCTGTACCCGCAGGTAATTGATATGGTATTGCATGCCCAGCTTGACGGCTGTATTACGGAATTCGCCAAGCGATTCCTCGCAGTCGGCGCAGGATCGGCTTCCAAATCCGTTGTTGCGGTAATGCGAAGCCTGCAGCCGGTAGGTCATTTGGTTGTTGTTGAAACCCAGCGTTAAACCGTTGAAATAGGTATTCACGTAGCGGTCGTTGTCGGATTGGTTCAGCAACGCGGGAAACTGCTCGTGCCCGTACACTTTGAGGCCGATTGTATAGAGGAAATCCGTGTTGAACGTGCGGGTCTGATGTTGGGGCAGGACCGTATTCGGGTACTGGACCGTGTCAATCCGGGTAACTTGGGCGAGCGCCGGACAACCCGCCATGATGGCGATGATTGCGGCAAAAACAATCCGTAGGGGTTTGGCTTTAATCACAGTGCGAAAATAGGAAATAATCCGTTATGCAACGCTCGGAAACCCGAATTCTTGAAAAAAGCCTGATCATGAATGGATTACTCGAAAAGCGATTATTTTGGGTGAATATTGCCCCAACAATGCTATTTTTGATGCGAAATGGCATACAAATTCATTGACAACTACCGCGAGAAGGGTGCAAGGAAGCAGCTGCTGGCAATCCTGAAATCCAAAGGGATTGAAGACCAAGCTGTTTTAGAGGCCCTGGGCAAGGTGCCCCGGCATTATTTTTTTGACGAGACATTCTGGGTGCAAGCCTACAAGGACATTGCTTTTCCCATAGGCGACGGGCAGACCATCTCCCAGCCGTATACGGTCGCTTACCAAACACAATTGCTCCACGTGCAGCGGGGCGACAAAATACTGGAAATCGGTACCGGATCCGGATACCAAACGTGTATCTTGATGGAGCTGGGTGCCGAGGTGTACACCATCGAGCGGCAGGCCAATCTCTACCAGCGCGCGATGCTGGTGTTGCCGCATATGGGCTACCGCCCTCATTTTTTTTTGGGCGATGGCTCGCAGGGGATTCCCGAGCACGCGCCTTATGATAAAATCCTGGTGACGGCAGGCGCGCCTTTTGTGCCCGAGACGTTGTTGGCGCAGCTGCGTCCCGGCGGGCTGTTGGTTATTCCGGTAGGGGACGAAAAAGAACAAAAAATGGTGTCCGTGATTAAGATCGATGAGGACAAATACGAACAAATTGAGTTGGATACCTTTCGGTTTGTTCCGCTCGTAGGCGAACAAGCATGGTAATGGCAGAAGAGGTGACGGGCAACGGTACCGCGCTTGCGAATGAAGCGGTGGTAGCACGATACGAAAGACAGGTAGCGGAGACGAAAAGCGTGCTAGCGCACGTCAGCCGCACCATCAACCGTTTATCCCTCTCACGTTTGGCCGTCATTGTTTTGGGCGCTGCCTTGGTGTTCAGTGCCGTGCAGACCGAGTCCGTGAGTTTGGTGTTAGTCGCTGCGGGTGTGGTTGTGTTGCTGTTTATCCTGCTGGTGTCCAAGCAGAGTAAAGCCGAACAACGGCAGCGTGCACTGCAGGACTTGCTAGCCGTCAACGAAAACGAATTGGCGATCCGCGCCGGCAAGCCGAATGTGTATGTCGATGGCGGATGCTACGCGGACAGCAAGCATCCGTATACCGACGACTTGGATATTTTCGGGACCAATTCCGTATATGCGCGGATCAATCGTTGCGCCACCAATCTCGCCAACAATCAGCTGGCGAGCTGGCTGTCCGGCCCCGCTGAGGATACGGAAATCGGCGCGCGGCAAGGGGCCGTGGCGGAAATTGCGGCGTTACCCGGATGGAGCCAGGGCCTGCAACGGAGTCTCTTTTTTGAAGTGAAAGAAAGGACGGACATCAAGAGCCGGTTTGCCGGCTTGATGGAAGACCGTTCCATGGATATCGGCGGCCCGTTGCTGCGTGCCTACGTGAAGTTGGCGCCTTGGTTGTTTTTAGCATCGCTGCTGGTGGCATTTTTCTTTCCGCCGCTCTTGCGTGTGCTGGTCATCCTTGGGGTTGGTCACCTGATGGTCTCCTTTTGGTTCGCCGGTAAGATCGGGCGTGTGTCGGGCAATGTGGATCGGGCCGGGCGTTTGCTGGCATCGTATGCCGAGGCGTTTCGGCAGGTCGAGGGTACCGCATGGAAATCCGGTAGAGCGAAAGCCTTGGCCGACCGCCTTATATTCAACCAAACCGAACCCGCATCGGCTGTTTTCGCCAAACTCGCCCTGTTGGTCAACAAGCTGGATTACCGGCTCAATATGTTGATAGGCGCCTTGCTGAATATGATTTTTCTGTGGGATTTGAAGCAGGTCTATGCCATTGTGGAGTGGCGCAGGCAATACAAAGACGGGGTGATGGACGCATTTGCCGCCCTGGCTGAGTTCGAAACGCTGAACACGCTGGCCATTCTGCAAACCAACCATCCCACGTGGACAACCCCGGCAATCTATTCGCCCGAGCAACGCGTGCTCAGCTGCGAAAGCATCGGACATCCACTTATTCCGGTAGGGGCGTCCGTGCCGAATGACTACGCGCTCCACGACCATCGCATTGCGCTCGTGACAGGGTCGAATATGGCGGGCAAGAGTACGTTCCTGCGGACCATCGGCGTCAATATCGTCCTCGCATTGGCAGGAGGTGCGGTCTGTGCCCGGCGCATGGATGTCTCGGTCTGCAGGCTGGTGACCTATATGCGCATCAAGGATTCACTCAACGAAAATACGTCGACGTTCAAGGCCGAGCTTGATCGCATGCAGTTGATTCTGAATAAAGTAAGCAATCAGCCGCACACTTTCTTTCTCATCGATGAGATGCTGCGCGGCACCAATTCAGTAGATAAGTACTTGGGGAGCAAGGCAATCATCCAGCAGCTGATCGCGCATGACGGCTATGGTATGGTGGCTACGCACGACCTGAAATTGGCCGAACTGGAGAAAAGCAATCCGCAGATCGTCCGCAATTATCACTTCGACATCCAAGTGAGCGAGGGCGAAATGCTGTTCGATTACAAGCTGAAAAGAGGTGAGTGCACCATCTTCAACGCGTCCTTGCTGCTGCGCCGAATCGGCGTGCATGTGGCCGAAGAGTAAGGTGGGTTAGCGTTTCATCACGCGGTCCAGTTCGCGTTTTGTGTCGCGCTCCTTGATGGTGTCGCGTTTGTCGAAGTCCTTTTTACCTTGGGCCAGCGCAATTTCCAGTTTGGCAAAACCCCGTTTGCTAATGAACATCCGCAGGGGAACAATCGTAAATCCACGTTCTAGTCCTTTGGTTTTTAGTTTTTTAAGCTCTTTTTTAGTCAGGAGCAACTGGCGATCGCGTTTCGCTTCGTGATTATAGAAAGAGCCGTGCGAATACTCCGCGATGTGCATATTGCGGATGTAAAGCCCATCGTCGAAAAACGTGCAAAACGCATCGTTGATGTTCGCTTTTCCTTCGCGTATGGACTTGATCTCCGTGCCGAGGAGGCGGATGCCCGCCGTATAGCTGTCGAGGATGTGGTACTCGAAGTGTGCTTTCTTGTTTTTTATATTGATATCTCCCGATAGTGCCATGGGCATTGGTGTCGTTAAGGGTTGTGTCAGCTGGCGACAGCCCGCTTATATTCTTTTGCAATATACGTTTTGCGCTACTTTTTCAGAGACGTTCATCTGTTTTTCGCCGATGCGTATGTTCAATGAGTGGTCAAACGATGCCCGTTCGACCACGTGCACCACGCTGTTGATGCCGATGCCAACCTGGCTGGCATATTTCAGAAAGTGGGGATTGGTGTCGTTCACGGCTGTTATGCGGTAGTCGTGTCCGGCCTCTACGTGCGATAACTTGTGACGGTGTTGGTCGAGCAATTCGCCTGCGGCGGTCGGTATCGCATCGCCGTGCGGGTCGAAAGACGGATAGCCGAGAAATTCGTCGAGGCGCTCAACCAATTTGTCGGACCGCACGTGTTCGAGCTGTTCGGCCACGTCGTGCACTTCGTCCCAGCGAAATCCCAGCTTGTCGTACAGGAAGGTCTCCCATAGCCGGTGTTTTCGGATAATGTGGGTAGCCTCCAGTCTTCCTTTTTCCGTTAGGGATATTTTCCCGTATTTCTCGTAGTTGACGAGCTCTTTATCACGCAGCTTCTTAAGCATGTCGGTTGCCGTGGCCGGACGCACGTGCAGTTTACCCGCCAATTGGTTGGTTCCTGCTTCGCCATTGGCCCCGCTTTCGGAGGTAATGTGCAGCAACGCCTTCAAATAATTTTCCTCGGTCACAGACAGCATACGGCAAAGGTAGATAAATTGTTCTAATCGCTGTGCTACTTTGCGTGGCAGCACGGGGGTTCAGCAGACTAGTTCAGCAGTTTTTTCTTCGCAAGGATCCGCTCCGCCACCGGCGGGGAGTGGGGCGATGCGAATTTAGGTTTTCGGGGTGGTGAGGCGGGATTGAGGTGGTTTTACCCTGCGAAAAAATTTTTTTCACCAATATGAAAAATTTGTAATAACTTACACCTGCTAATCGGGCAGTTAACTTAAACAGCGGTAAAGTTATGCCCACCCTGCCATGCGCTGTCGGTTGCCGAAAGGAACGTGCGGGCGGCGACAGGGGATGTTGAACCCGTAAACGACGACAATATTGAAAGAACAATTCCACCACTGGTACTCGCATACACTCGGGCGCGATTTTCAGATGCTAGAATTTGGCCATGCTGGTCGTCCCCTCATTCTTTTCCCGTCCTCCATGGGGCGCTATTTCGAGGCCAAGGACCGTGGCCTGATTGAGGCTGCACAGTGGTTCATCGAGAATGGGAGCATACGGGTCTACTGCGTAGACAGTATTGACGAGCTGAGCTGGTACAACAAAAGCATCCACCCCTCGCAACGCGCGTACAATCATTCGCTCTACGACCAGTTTATCCATCAGGACGTGCTGGAGCGGACCCGGCATGACACCGGCCACGACCGGGTCATTGTGGCTGGATGCAGCTTTGGCGGCTATCATGCGGCGAATTTTGCGTTTCGCTATCCCGAACGGGTCAGCGCACTGTTGTCGATGAGTGGTGCTTTCGATATCAAACCCCAAGTAGACGGCTACTATGACGATACGGTTTATTTTAATAATCCGGTGGATTTTCTGCCCGGGTCGGCCAACCCGGAGCTATATAACTTGAAAATAATCCTGGGGGCAGGCGAACAAGATATTTGCCGCGGGCAAAATGAACACCTCTCGGGGATCTTGCACCAGAAGGACATCGGCCACTGGCTTGATATCCGGGCTGGAGGCATCCACGACTGGCCGCTTTGGCTGGACATGTTCCCCCACTATCTATCTGTGCTATAACACGCGATGATTTAAAACACAATAATCACCCAATAACAACAATATGAAGAAAATTGGTATTTTATTTGGCAAGGAAAACACGTTTCCCCAAGCTTTTGTCGATAAGGTGAATAGCCTGGCTCAAGGGAAGGACATCGTGGCGGAGGCCGTGACGATCGATAAGGTTGTCCAAGCGCAGCCAACCGAGTACGCAGTCATCATCGACCGGATTTCGCAGGACGTGCCTTTTTACCGCGCTTACCTCAAGAATGCGGCTATATCCGGCACGGCCGTTATCAACAACCCGTTTTGGTGGAGCGCCGATGAGAAGTTCTTCAACAATGCGCTGGCCGAAAAAATCGGTGTGCATGTGCCCAAAACCGTAATCCTGCCTTCGTACGCTTTGCCCGATGATACGTCGGATGAGTCGTTTCGCAACTTGGCCTTTCCGCTGGACTGGGAAAGTATTTTTGCGTACGTCGGTTTTCCCGCGTACATGAAACCTTTTGCGGGCGGCGGCTGGAAAAATGTTTACAAACTGCACGACCGGGAGGAGTTTAGCGAAAAGCACCGGGAGACTGGGCAGCTCGTGATGATGCTCCAGGAGGAAATTGTATTTGAACAGTATTATCGTTGCTACTGCATCGGTGGCAAACATGTGCGTATCATGCCTTACGAACCGCGCAATCCGCATCATCTGCGCTATGCCGCTGATTTTGAGCCGAGCCAAGAACTGTTGGCCACGATGGAAGGCATTGTGCTGCGAATTAATGAATACTTGGGCTACGATTTCAATACGGTCGAGTTAGCCGTGCGCGACGGCGTGCCCTATGCGATTGACTTCTGCAATCCCGCTCCTGACGCGGATGCCCACTCGGTAGGCGAGGAGAACTTCGCGTGGGTGGTCGAAACCGCGGCAAAATACGCCATCGAAAAAGCTGAGGCTCACCGCGCAGGCGTAGATAACCTGACTTGGGGCAAGTTTGTGGCGCAGGCCGTTGGTAAAAAGCCGTTAGTAGCCGCTAAGGGTGCAAAAGCCAAGCCGGCAGCGGCGCCGAAGACCGCGTCCGTGGCGAAGCCCGCCCGAAAAGCGGCGACGGCAAAGGCCGCCACTGCGAAAGCATCCCCAGGCAAAACAACAAAAAAATAAGCATCGCCCTGCTTATGCACTAACCGATCGCATAACAGGCCCGCGTGGCGTGCGCTTAGCGCACGCCACCAGGCTTAACATGAATTATGAACCTAGATGAGGAGAAGCCACCAAGCCTTTCCGGCGTAGCGGCGCAGTAACCACGTGTGGCATTACGATCCGAATTAACGATTGACAGCTATGGATTTAAACCAGTTTACGATTGGGGTCGAAGAGGAGTACATGGTTATGGACCCCCTGACCCGCGAATTGAAATCACACGACCAAAAGATTGTGGAACTATCCCAGAAGGTGCTGAAGGACAAAGTGAAAGCCGAGATGCACCAAGCCGTGGTGGAAGTAGGCACTTGCGTTTGCCGCACGGTCGAAGAGGCCCGGGACGACATTTATCTCCTGCGCCGGACCATTGCGGAGATCGCCGGCGACCTCGACCTGATTGTCGGTGGCTCCGGCACGCACCCCTTTTCGGAATGGGAACGACAATTGATTACGGATAATCCCCGCTATTTCGAAATTATCAACGAAATGCAGGACGCCGCACGCTCCAACCTGATTTTTGGTTTGCACGTGCATGTCGGCATGGCCAGCCGGCAGATGGCGATCCATATCGCCAACTCCGCCCGTTACTTCCTGCCCCATATCTTTTCGCTGTCGACCAACTCTCCTTTTTGGGAAGGGCGGAATACGGGGTTCAAATCCTTCCGCACCAAGGTGTTCGATAAGTTTCCAAGGACGGGAATCCCCGATTATTTCGAGTCGATCGAAGAATATGATAACTATATTAACCTGCTGATCAAGACAAATTGTATTGACAACGCAAAAAAGGTGTGGTGGGACCTGCGCGTCCACCCGTTTTACAATACGGTTGAGTTCCGGATTTGCGACGTGTCCCTGACCGTAGCCGAAACGATGGCGCTGGCCGCATTGTTTCAGGCCGTTTGCGTCAAGTTGTATAAGCTACGCACGCAAAACATGAACTACATGGTGTACAAGCGGTTTTTGGTCAACGAAAACAAGTGGCGGGCATCGCGGTACGGGATCGATGGGCTGATGATCGATTTCGGGAAAGAAATCGAGATAAATACCCGGGCGTTGATTTACGAGCTGCTCGATTTTGTTGACGACGTCGTCGATGAGATCGGTGCCCGCGAGGCCATCAACTATGTGCCGGTCATATTGGAGCAGGGTACGGGGGCCGATCGGCAATTAGCCGTGTATGACGAGACCAAAAGCCTGGTGTCCGTGGTCGACTACATCCACAGCCAGTTTGTGGTGTGATGCTTGCTTCGGCGGGAGACCACGCACGCGAAGAATTCTTAATTATTTGTTGCATTTTTTATCTTTGCATCGATGAATTTTGAAAATCACGACATTCGAATCGCATTAATGGACCTCAATAATGGGCATCCTAACCAGGGAATGCGCAATATACGGGAGATTTTAGCCCGGTACCAGGTGGATCGTGGTGTGCACGCCTACGTCGAAGAGTTTGACGTCAGGCAGCGCAACCAGCTCCCCGACTTGTCGTTTGATGTCTATTTGTCAAGTGGCGGACCCGGGTCGCCCTATGAGGACGGGATGGCGTGGGAGCGTGGGTATTTCCAACTGGTTCGAAGCCTTCACGAACACAATAAGACCGCCGACAAAACCAATAGGAAGCACGTGTTTTTCATTTGCCATTCCTTCCAATTGGCCTGCCGGATTTTTAATGTCGGAAACGTCACATTGCGAAAATCCAACTCGTTCGGTGTTTTCCCGACACACAAAACCGGGGCGGGACAGCTAGAGCCGGTGTTCGGTTCGTTGCCCGATCCCTTTTACATTGTCGACAGCCGCGACTGGCAGGTGGTGGGGGTCAACGAACGCCGCTTGGCCGAAATGGGGGGTGCCGTGTTGGCTTTGGAAAAAGAACGGCCGCACGTGCTAATGAAGCAGGCGGTAATGGCCATCCGCTTTTCTCCCGAGATGGTCGGGACGCAATTTCATCCCGAGGCCGATGCGCAAAGCATGCGTAACCTGCTGCATAACGAAGAATGGGCGAACAAGATTATCAACAAATACGGGCGCGAGAAATACGCGGATACGGTGAATCACCTCGCCGATCCGGATAAGATCATGCTCACCCAGGAAATCATTATTCCAACGTTTCTGGATAACGCGATCCAAGCCTGCAATAGCGAGGCATTGTACGCCTAATCGCGTCGCCAGGGCCCAGGCCCAAGCGGCCGCCGCACGGCACGGATGCAGTGCGCCATGCCGGTGCGCCTCGGCGTGCTTGACACGACCTGAACGGATTAAACCCATTAAATACCTGAAAGATGATACCCGCCATACGCAAGCAGTATAACCAAGCTTTCACGGCAGGCAAGTACGCGGACATGACCAACTACCTGTCGCAGCGCTATTCGGATTCCCTGGACTTCCGCGTGGCCGAAACGCCGATATTTGCGTCCAAAACACTCGGAAAGCAGCTCGTGCAAGCCTGCGAAGATATTGTTGATAGCATCGTGAGTCCGGCTTTTAAAGCTCTGACGCAAGACGCGATCCCGCCGCACCTCGCCGTCGAAAATGAAGATGACCATTGCGATCTGTTATGCATGGACTTTGCCGTTTGCCGCGATGCCGAGGGCGCGCTCACGCCCCAGCTCATTGAGATGCAGGGGTTCCCGACGCTGATGTATTACCAAACGGCACTCGCGGAGGCTTACCAGCGTTTTTTCGACGTGCCGGCGGGTTATGGTTCCTACCTCGGCGGTTTCGATGCTGAGCGGTACGCCCGTACCATGCAGGAAATCCTGCTCAACGGCCACGCGCCTGACAACGTCATTCTCTTGGAAGTGAAGCCCCAAACACAGAAAACGCGTATTGATTTCCACGTCACGGAGGAAGCTACGGGCATCCGGGCAGTATGTATTACCGAGCTGAGGCAGGAGGGAAGCGCACTTTTTTACTGGCGCGACGGTGTGAAAACGCCCGTTCGGCGTATTTACAACCGGATCATTTTTGATGATTTGGAAGCTCAGCGCCCATCATTGGGCGAGTTTGTGGACATTACGCAGGACCTCGACGTGGAGTGGGTACCGCATCCCAATTGGTTTTATCGCATTAGCAAGTACACCTTGCCGTTTATTGACTCACCTTATGTTCCGGAAACCCGTTTTCTGAGCCAGTTGGAGGTCATTCCGGCCGATTTGGAGAATTATGTGCTCAAGCCGTTGTTTTCCTTTGCCGGGCAAGGCGTCATTATCGATGTGCAACCCGACGATATCCGGGCCATTGCGAACCCCCAAGACTGGATTATCCAGCGGAAAATCAATTACGAGTCCGTATTGGAAACGCCTTCCGGCCCCGCAAAATGCGAAATCAGGATGATGTATGTTTGGGAAAAAGGCGCCCCGAGACCGATTCCCGCCCATAACCTTGCACGCATCAGCAAAGGCAAGATGATCGGTGTGCGCTACAACCAGAATCTGGACTGGGTAGGGGGGAGCATTGTGTTTTTTGAGCGCGGGTGAACGTCCGAGCCAAGATCCGTTTGAGCCCCGTAACTATTCCGCCCGTTGGAAGAAGGCCGGCACCGTTAGGTTATAAGCAATCGATCGCGTCAGATTTTTCGAAAACAGTTGTTTGAAAAAACTCCGGCGATTATACGATACGAGTAATAGGTCGATATTTTCCTCCTCCGTCAGGTGCTCGATGCACTTCGGTATGGATGCGACGACATCAAGGCGTGCGCTAGCCTGGTCTACGCGATAGCTTATTTTCTCGACGCCAGATCGTTGCCTTACCGTGTCTGCCCAGTAGTCCGCGTCTTCGTTATCCGTGGTTTTTCCCGGTTCGTCTACGTGCAGCAGCACCACCTCAAGCGACGCACTTGTCCGGCTGATAAAGGTTTGCAGCACCTCGAGTTCGCTTTCCTTGAAATTGCTCAGCACGCCAATTTTATCCAGTTTGAAGCCACGGTAGCTCTCGGGCACGGCCAAGACGCCGACCGGGGATCGCTGGATGACGTCAAACGTATTGCTACCCAGCACGATGCTCTTTAGCCCGCTGGCCCCCCGCGTACCCATCACGACAAACTTTGTGTTTTCTGACGTGACCAGGTCAGGCAATACGTTGCCCAGGGTGCCCTGAACGCAAGCTGACGTGATCGAAAGCTGTGGGAATTGGGCTGCAAGCCGGGCCGCCACTTCGTCGATCTCGCCAACCGCTTTGTTATGGGCATGGCCGCGCATCTCTTCGTTGAACTGCTGTCCGGCAAAGGCGGAGGTCATCGGCTGATACGCGTGAAGCAAGTGAATGCCCCATTGGTATCGGGTCGCCAGATGTGCTGCGTACAGCGTAGCCTGCCATGCGTTTTCGGAAAAATCGGTCGGTACTAACAGTGCATTTTTCATTTAGGGGTGGTTTTGTTGGATCCAAACCAAAGTTAATAAAAACAACGTCCTAACCAATCCTGCCGTCTGGATAATCGCGTCGCACGAACCGATTTCCGTAAGTTTTGGCATTATTTTGACACTTCGCCCCTAAAATAAGAACCAATTTATGTCGTTTCCCTGCTTATTTTATACCTTCGTTCCTCAACATGCCTATCCATGGAAATAGCTTTTTGGGTTAGTTTAGCCATCATTGCATACACATTTGTCGGATACGGCCTGGTATTGTGGTTGCTGGTGCGTGTCAAGCGCGTCTTGAAAAAGCCTGTGGCCTTGCCCGTGCCACCCGATGGTCAACTTCCGACGTGTTGCCTGATTGTCGCCGCGTATAACGAGGAGGCAGAAATTGAGCGGAAAATTAAAAACTCGCTGGCGCTCGCCTATCCGGCCCATAAACTGTCTATCCTTTTCGTCACGGACGGGTCCAGTGACCGAACACCGGACATCGTGGCGGCACACCCCGAAGTTCGCCTGATGCATGAGCCAGCCCGGCGAGGGAAGATACACGCCGTGCACCGTGCCGTCGCGGCAAGTGATGCGGACATTCTTGTTTTTACCGACGCCAATACCGTTCTCAACCCCGATGCGCTACTTGTGCTTTGCAAACATTACCAGAACCCGCGTATTGGGGCTGTATCAGGTGAGAAGCGCATAGCGTCCGGCGAAACGGCTGATGCGAGCACCGCCGGCGAAGGCTTTTATTGGAAGTACGAATCGACCCTGAAAAAATGGGACGCCGAGTTGCACTCGTTGGTCGGTTCGGCCGGCGAGCTGTTCAGCATTCGCAGGAGTTTATACCAGCCTGTTCCGCCCAACACGGTGCTGGATGATTTCATGATTTCGATGAACATTGCCAAGCAGGGGTATCGTGTCGCCTACGAGCCCGCCGCCTATGCGGTGGAAACAGCTTCGGCCAATGTGGAGGAGGAACTTAAACGCAAGGTGCGTATCGCAGCAGGGGGTATACAATCCATTGTGTGGCTTTGGCCATTGCTGTTGCCGTTCAAGCGGCCGTTGTTGACCTTCCAGTATGTCAGCCATCGCGTGCTGCGCTGGACCGTCACGCCTTTCCTGCTGGTGCTTCTGTTCGTGGTTAGTGCCGTGCTCGCCTTTCGTGATGCCGGCTGGTTTTACCAGCTTGCTTTTTTTGGGCAAGTCGTGTTCTACGCCCTGGCCTGTTGTGGGTGGTACGTAGCGCAGCGCGAACTGAAAGCCAAAATCGTGTTTATACCCTATTATTTCTGCGTGATGAATTACGCCGTGGTGGCCGGGCTTTTCCGTTACCTGAAAGGAAATCAAAGTGTGGCGTGGGAAAAATCCCGCCGCAAGTAGGGACGCTAGCCAGGTTCGCCAGGTTCCTGCCAACGGTAGCATGCAAAGGCGTCAAATGGACGCGAAGTACATAAGGTGGCGAGAAGCGTCGGCTGCACTTCAAACGTAAATAAATGTAGCCGATCAGTCGCAGTGGTACCCACGTTGTCCGGTTGGACTGCGCCTGACCCGTCCAGCACCTCAAAATCCGGCAAATGCTCGCCGATGCCTTTCCCTGTAAGCTTCAGCACGGCTTCTTTGCGTGTCCACAAGGTATAGAAACGATGGTGTTCTTCGCCAATATACTGGATTTCGCGGGGTGAGAAGCAGGCGTCGACCATGCTTTCGAATTCAAAGTCTGTTTTAATATGCTCGATGTCGATGCCCACGGCGTGGAGGGGGTCGATGGCAATAATGACGTGGTTGTCTGTGTACGAAAGGCTAAACGACAGTGGTTGTTTTACGCCGTCCAAGAAAGGTTTGTTGTGCATGCCCAGCTTGAACTGAAGGGAGCGCGGCGCGATGGCGAGTGCTCGGCCCAATAGATGGCGCAAGACGACGCGCCCAAGCAAAAATCGGTTGCGGTGCCGCGCCTGATGGAAGCGCAATCCCCTGTTGATTTCCTCGGCGCTTAGCGTATCGATAAAATGTTGGGTCAGGGTGTGGCTGTCAGGCACGGGTACGCTCCATACCGTGGGCACTTCGGCCATATCGGGGGCTGGCAAATGCACGCCGCCGTCCCGCCACGACGGATCAGGCCTGTGTTCGCTGTGGAGAATTATCCCGTTCATCGGTATGAAGGTCGTGTTTTTTGGTGAACTCGCGCAATACACCGGTAAAATTGCCATCGTACGACGGTAGCAACCGCAGCTTAGTCTGCTACTTTCTTGATGTGTGTTCGGAAATAATGCTCAAGGAATGAGTTGGATACCCCCATTGCTCCGGCGTCGCCGGCTAATTTGGAAACGCGGATTTCGGCCTGGTTGCGTATGGGCGTCATGCAGTACGTGTTGATGGCCTGCTGGATGGGTACGGTAA
>CAYUIZ010000044.1:0-10047 GCA_964444885.1 uncultured Sphingobacteriaceae bacterium
AAAGTGGTCGGTGACAACACCAACCACGGGTTTGTGAGGATTTGTCGTGCACCCGACTGCGTTTGGCTTGCGGCAAAGGACATCCGGCCGGGAATTGAGTGGCCGATTGTAAAAAGCCGCCAAAAAATTTGCTTCCTTGGATTATTCCCCTTAGATTTGCTATGCAAGCATAGTATTTTTGTGCCTGGTTATGATAAACAACGACAACACTATTGATTATTACCTGAAGGCGGCGTGGCAATCGGCAGCTAATAAATACAATCAAATTGCGTCGCAATACGGCATTACGCAGGCTACGGGTTATGTGCTGATTAATATCCACCGGGAAGGAACGCCGGTTTCGCAGCTGGCCAGCCTGCTGGGAGTGAAAACCACGAGCTTGTCCCGGATCCTGAACAGTTTGGAGCGTTTGGGGTTGATTTATCGGGAAACTAACCGTGCTGACAAACGTTCGGTCAATGTGTTCCTGACGCCCTTGGGCGAAGAGAAGCGACAAATCGCGAAGGACGTTGTCCGGAGATTCAATGCGTATTTGGAAGAGCACCTTTCTGACGACGAGCGGAAAACGTTTATCAAAACCCTACAGCGAGTAGGCGAATTGACTGCGCAATATAATCCTTAAATAATACCGTGACGCGACCCGTTGGCATCGTTGCCGGGTGGGTATAAGCGCACGCTAACACTATAAATTATGATACACAGACGCATTCAGAAGGTAGCAGTGCTCGGTTCGGGCGTGATGGGATCGCGCATTGCGTGCCACTTTGCCAATATTGGTGTTGAAGTATTGCTGTTAGACATCGTGCCGCGCGAGCTATTGCCCGCCGAGGAGGCGAAAGGGTTGACCCTGGAAAGCAAGGTCGTGCGCAACCGGATAGTTAACCAATCGTTGGATTTGGCGGTGAAAACTAATCCCTCGCCCATTTTCAGTAAAAAGAGCTTGCGCTTGATTGCAACCGGAAACTTTGACGACAACATGGCGGATATCGCGAACGCCGATTGGGTAATCGAGGTTGTGGTGGAGCGGCTCGATATCAAGAAACAGGTATATGAGCAGGTGGAAAAGCACCGCAAGCCGGGCACGCTGATTACCTCCAACACATCTGGCATCCCCATCCATTTGATGGCCGAAGGGCGAAGCGACGACTTCAAGGCACACTTCTGCGGGACGCACTTTTTCAATCCGCCCCGTTATTTGCGCTTGCTGGAAATCATTCCCACAGCACATACGAAGCCCGAAATTGTCGATTTCCTCATGCACTACGGGGACAAGTTTCTCGGCAAGACGACCGTGCTTTGCAAGGATACACCAGCCTTTATCGGCAACCGTGTGGGCGTCTATTCCATGCTGGCATTGGCCCACCTGGTGGAACAACTCGAACTCACCGTCGAAGAGGTGGATAAGTTTACCGGCCCCGCCATGGGACACCCCAAGTCCGCTACATTCCGCACCGCCGATGTCGTCGGCTTGGATACGTTGGTGAATGTTGCCAACGGCTTGGCCGAGAATGCGCAGGACGATGAAGCGAAAGGCGTATTCGCACTGCCGGGCTATATCCAGCAGATGGTGGATAAGAAATGGTTGGGCGAGAAAAGCAAGCAGGGTTTTTATAAGAAAATAAAGAACGAACAAGGGCAAAGCGAGATTCTGGCCCTCGACCTGAAGACGCTCGAGTACCGCAAGCAGGAAAAGGTGAAATCCGCAACGCTCGAAGCGACCAAGCCCGTCGACGATATCCGCAAACGGATGAAGGTGTACGAGCAGGGGACGGATAAGGCGGGCGCGTTTTTCCGCGCCATGCACTACCCCCTGTTTGAGTATGTGTCGCACCGCGTGCCAGCAATTAGCGATGAGTTTTTCCGGATTGACGACGCCATGCGCGCCGGATTCGGCTGGGAACTCGGGCCTTTTGAGGTGTGGGATGCTTTAGGCGTGCGCGAAACCGTCGCCAAGATCAACGCCGAGGAGAAGCGGTTGCCGGGTCACAGTGGCGAGGTTGCGTCCTGGGTACAGGAAATGCTGGATGCCGGACACGAGTCCTTCTACAAAGTGGAGCAGGGCGTGCGGCACTATTATGACATAACCAGCAAGTCCTATAAGCCGATTCCGGGTACGGAGAGCTTTATTGTTCTCGACAATATCCGCGAGCAGCACACGGTTTGGAAGAACAGCGGCGTGACAATCACCGACCTCGGCGACGGGATTCTCAACTGTGAATTCCACACCAAAATGAATACCATCGGCGGTGATGTCATCCAAGGCATCCATAAAGCCATCGACCTGGCGGAAAAAGACTACCGCGGCTTGGTAATCAGTAACGATGGGGCTAATTTCTCAGCCGGTGCCAATATTGGAATGATTTTCATGATGGCTGTCGAACAGGATTTCGACGAACTGAATATGGCCGTCAAGACCTTCCAGAACACGGCGATGCGCTTGCGCTATTCGTCGATTCCGGTCGTGGCTGCGCCGTTCAACTTGACCCTCGGCGGCGGATGCGAGTTTTCCATGCACGCCGACTTCGTACAGTTGCACGCCGAAACCTACATGGGCTTGGTCGAGTTTGGCGTCGGCGTCATTCCGGGTGGAGGAGGTTCCAAAGAGTTTGCTTTGCGTGCATCCGATGAGTTCAAAGAGGGGCAAATCACCCAAAACGCGCTTAAAGACCGTTTCCTGACCATCGGGCAAGCGAAAGTATCGACATCGGCGGTAGAAGCCGTTGAGTTGGGATACTTGCAGGCAGGCAAGTACGCCATTACGATGAACCGTAGCCGCTTGCTGGCGGATGCGAAGGCCAAAGCGATCGAGCTGGCCGAGGCAGGCTATACGCAGCCTGTCCCGCGTACAGACATTACGGTGCTGGGCAAACAGGGACTGGGCATCGTGTATGCGGGGGCTAACTCCATGAAGGCGGGCAACTATATCTCTGAACACGACCAGAAAATATCTGAAAAACTAGGCTGGGTGATGTGCGGTGGTGATCTCTCAGCACCGACGGAGGTGTCTGAACAGTACCTGCTGGATATTGAACGCGAGGCTTTTTTATCGCTGTGTGGCGAGCGGAAAACGCTGGAACGAATACAGCACATGCTGACGAAAGGAAAGCCGTTGAGGAATTAGTTTTTAGTCGATAGTCACTAGTCGATAGTCCTTAGTCGTTAATCTTTAGTGCTTAGGAATGTTGAAATGAATCAGTATAAAAATTTGACGTTATGGAAGAAAAGTATAGAATTGGTTACTAAGATTTACCAATTAACCGAGGCATTTCCCCTTAGTGAACGATTTAACTTAATTAGTCAAATTAATCGGGCAGCGGTTTCAATTCCCTCTAACATTGCGGAAGGTGCGGGGCGCAATTCGGATAAAGAGTTTAAATACTTTCTGTCTATAGCACATGCGTCGTCGTATGAATTGGAAACACAGTTGATCATAGCAGACAATCTGGATTATCTTCCCCACAGTATGCTAACCGAGTTGTTGGACGATATTGTAGAATTACAGAAAATGAACTATTCATTGCAAAGAACACTCAAGAGTTAATCAAAAATACAGACTATCGACTATCGACTAGTGACTAAGGACTATCGACTAGTGACTAACGATTAAAATCTAAAAAATTATGGAAGCATACATCATAGCAGGATACCGGACAGCAGTTGGCAAGGCTCCGAGGGGCGTATTCCGATTCACAAGAGCGGATGATCTGGCTGCGGATGTGGTCCGGCATCTAGTGGCATCGGTGCCTAATCTTGATACGGAGCAAATAGACGATGTCATCGTCGGGAACGCTACTCCGGAGGCGGAACAGGGGCTGAATATCGGCCGGATGATCTCACTGATGGGGCTCGACACCGACAAGGTGCCGGGTGTCACCGTGAACAGGTACTGTGCCTCGGGATTGGAGACGATCGCCATGGCTGTATCCAAAATCAAGGCCGGTATGGCTGACGTCATCATCGCTGGTGGGGTCGAGGTTATGTCGGGCATGCCTTTTGGCGGGTGGAAGCTGGTGCCGAATCCCGACGTAGCGAAGAAAAATCCGGATTGGTACTGGGGAATGGGGCTGACGGCAGAAGCGGTGGCTAAGGAATACCAAGTAAGCCGTGAGGATCAGGATGCGTTTGCGTTACAGTCGCATACGAAGGCTGTACAGGCCATCCGCAACGGAAACTTGAAAGATGGTGTTGTGCCGATCACCGTCAAGGAAAATTACCTCGAAAACGGGAAGAAAATCAAAACCCGCGAATATGTCGTTGACACGGACGAAGGCCCGAGGCCGGATTCGTCCTTGGAAGCATTGGCCAAGTTGCGGCCGGTATTCGCGGCGGGAGGCAGTGTCACGGCCGGTAACTCCTCTCAAACCTCCGATGGAGCTGCCTTTGTGTTGGTGGTGTCCGAAAAGAAATTGAAGGAGCTCAGCGTGGAGCCCATCGCGCGGCTCGTCAGCTACGGCGTAGCCGGTGTACCACCGCGGATCATGGGAATCGGGCCTATTGAGGCTATTCCGAAGACGTTGAAAATGGCCGGGATGCAACTCCAGGATATTGACCTCATCGAGTTGAACGAAGCCTTCGCGTCCCAGTCCCTGGCCATTGTCCGCGAACTGGACCTCAATCCGGATGTGCTCAACGTCAACGGTGGCGCCATCGCGCTGGGGCATCCGCTGGGTTGCACAGGGGCTAAGTTGTCCGTGCAGATCTTCCACGAACTGAAGCGCAGGAATAAGAAATACGGCATGGTGACCATGTGCGTAGGTACCGGCCAGGGCGCTGCGGGGGTTTTTGAGGTCTTTTAGTCAGTGAAAACCCATTCGAAACGTATTTGATCCGATTGACACGATACAGAAAATGAATTACGAATTGCAAGAAGTAATTCGGACTAATAAGAAGTAGTTTAACGAGTTTTTGCGGGATGGTACGTTTGTCCCAATACTCAATACTCAATACTCAATACTGAATACTCAATACGCTATACTCAATACCAAAAACTATGGCAGCAGACACTAAAAACACCATCAAAGGCGGCGAATTCGTCATTCGCGAGACCAGTTACCAAGAAGTCTTCATCCCGGAGGAATTTGATGAAGAACAGCAGATGATCCGGCAGACTTGCGAAGATTTTCTGGAAGCGGACGTATTCCCCAATTTGGACCGCATTGATGCGCAGGAAGAAGGGCTAATGGAAAGCTTGCTCGACAAGGCTGGCGAGCTAGGCTTGCTGGGCGTATCCATTCCTGAAGAATACGGCGGGTTTGGCAAGAATTTCAATACGTCGATGATTGTGACGGATGCGGTGGGCGCAGGACATTCCTTTGCCGTGGCGCTGTCGGCACATACGGGTATCGGCACATTGCCCATTCTGTATTATGGCAATCAGGCCCAAAAAGACAAGTACATCCCGAAACTGGCCACGGGCGAATGGAAAGCAGCTTATTGTCTCACCGAGCCCAATGCAGGTTCTGACGCCAATTCGGGTCGTACCACCGCCAAGCTCAATGCCGAAGGCACGCATTACCTCATCAACGGGCAGAAAATGTGGATCACCAATGGCGGCTTTGCTGATATCTTTATCGTCTTTGCCAAAATTGACGATGACAAAAACCTGTCGGCGTTTATCGTCGAGCGTGATTTTGGCGGCATCACGATGAACCCCGAGGAGCACAAGCTGGGCATCAAAGGCTCATCGACCCGGCAGGTGTTTTTTAACGACTGTCCAGTGCCCGTCGAGAACTTGCTGTCCGAACGAGAGAACGGCTTCAAAATCGCTGTGAATATCCTCAATATCGGTCGGATCAAGCTATGTTCATCGGCTATCGGTTCTTCGCGACGGGTCATTAGCCAAGCGGTCAACTACGCAAACGAACGAAGCCAGTTCGGCTTGCAGATTTCCAAATTCGGTGCTATCCGCTACAAGCTGGCAGAGATGGCGGTGCGTAATTTTGCCGTCGAAAGTGCCACCTACCGAGCGGGCCAGAATATTGATGACGCGTTTGACGCGCTGGTAGCCGAAGGCATGGACACGGCCAAAGCGAAGCTCAAGTCGACCGAGCAGTTCGCCATCGAGTGCGCAATATTGAAGGTGTGGGGTTCGGAGATGCTGGACTATGTAGTGGACGAAGGCGTGCAGATCTATGGCGGCATGGGCTACTCGGCTGATGCGCCCATGGAGCGGGCCTACCGCGATTCGCGTATCAACCGGATATTCGAAGGCACCAACGAGGTGAACCGCCTGCTGATCGTCGATATGCTACTGAAGCGTGCGCTGAAAGGAGAACTGGACCTGATGGGCCCGGCGCAGGCCGTGGCGGCTGAGCTGATGTCGATCCCCGATTTTGGGGACGAAGATGACGCCCCCTTTGCATACGAAAAGAAAATCATCGCCAACTTGAAGAAGGCGGGCCTGCTGGTGGCTGGCGCAGCTGTGCAGAAGCTGATGATGTCGTTGCAAAAGGAGCAGGAAGTGCTGATGAATATTGCCGATATCATTGGTGAGGTATACATCGCCGAATCGACGCTGCTCCGGGTGGAGAAGCTGTTTCAGCAACGTGGCGAAGAAGCCGTGCAAAGCCAACTGGATATCGCGCGCATCTATTTGCATACGACGATAGACCGGGTATATTTAGCCAGTAAGGAGGCATTGAATTCCTTTGCCGAGGGCGACGAACTGAAAATGATGCTCGTGGGGCTGCGGCGCTTTACGAAGGCCGAACCCTTTAATATCAAAGACGCGCGGCAACGGATTGCGAAGCGGCTAATCGAAGCAAACCAATATGATTTTTAAGGTTGGCGGATATACGAGGGTGAAGAGTTAATTTGTGTAGTTTTATTGTTTAGATGGGAATCCGTCCGTGGTCTGACTACGGGCGGATTCGTTTTTGGCACTTCCCCAAGAAAACAAATAAGCCAGGGCGTTTAATTTCCCTGGCTTACGCTAAGCCCATAACTGGTTAGCCTATGATCCAATTGATAAAAGAAGTGCAAATCAAGAGAGGTGGCGGATGACCAGCTTAAATGAAACGTCAAAGTCATCCTTCACCCTGATCATCCCACCCACTTTCTGGGGCGGGGAAAGATTGAAATCTGAAAACGAAAACGCCCGGCTTCCCGACAGGGTCAGTCCGTCTGCCGTCCGGGTCAGTGCGTAGCGCAGATAGAAGCGTTTTTTCTCGCCCGCGAGCTCGATGTACACGTCGCCGCCTACGTAGTCGTAGTCGTCATGTGTCAGGGGCACCCGTTCCAAATTGATGAAATGGATGCGCATGTTTGGAAACTCACTGGCTTTCAGTGTTTTTCGCAAGTCGCTGGTAAGCATCCTGTTGTTGCAGTCAAACGAGTTGATATCGATGGTCACCGCACCTTTCAATTCCACGGACTGGTTTTTGAGCACCTGGCCGTGTACGGTCTCCGACTTGAAGTTGCCGGTAGAAGAGCAACCAAAGGTATTGACGTTTGAACTGCCTTTGATGGACAGCGAGCTGCTGCTTTGGACTGCCCAGCGAAACGTGTCGTTAAACCAGGCTTCCGGGGCGTGCGCCGGTGAATGGGTAAACGACGCTAGCGTAAGCAAACATAGAGCGGAAATGCCGCTCCAGATTCGTTTTATGTTAGCCGTCGTTTTCATCTTTCGTATGTGCTGTGTCGCGTTTTCGTGTTGTATTGGGATGCGCCCGGGGCCTGTAGCTCTTCACTTTTCTTCCTCGACGAGCCCCGAGCGCATGTATTGTTTATGGGTGTTGTTTTCTGGCCGATTAGAATGCGATTACGGCCTGGAAAGACACCCCGTTGAACTTGCCATTGTGGCGGTAGTCCGCAGTAGGGAAGTCCGTGTAGTTCTGGGCCACATATTCGCCTTTCATTAGGATGTTCTTCGTGATAAACCACCCTGCGCCAAACGCGAAGCGATCCACCTTGATCTTCTCGATCTCACCACCGAATACCTGCTCGGAGTTGACAAGGTTGTAGCGAAGACCCGCATACAAATTCTCGTTGTTCCCAAAGCGATAGATACCCTCGGCAGCATATTGGCTGGTGGCGCGGAGGTCGGTTTGCGTATTACTATGCCCATTGGCAAACTCGGCGGTACCGAAAAATTCGAAGCCTTGGATTTTAGCGAAACCGTTGAGCATGACTGCATCCAGCTTACCGCTATACGCGGGGTTGAAGCGGCCGGAAGAATACATTGCCGTCAGTGCTTTGGCTGTTCCGTTGGTGTACGCCTGTTCCATCACGTTCGTGTAGTTGGATCCGGTGCGGTCGCCAGAATAGAGGGTCAGTCCAGTACCGGCTGTACCGGTGTTGTGGTACCAGCTACCCGTCAGGCGCAGCCGCACATCTTCATTCACCTTCCGGTCGATACCTGCTTTCAGGTAGATGGACGGATTGCGGGCGGTAATGTCATTCGGGCGGGTGGTGATTTCCTGTACATGCCCGCGGATCATCCCGTTGCTCACGCCCAGCATCCCGAAGATGCCGTTTTTCTGTACGTACACTTCACCTGCAATCTCGGTAGCAAAGGCGTCCATGATGTTGCCTTCCATAAACGGGCTGTAGAGCGTGTGTCCGCCGTCAGGCCTGCGGAAGTGGGCGTCGCCGTAGTTGATCTCCATGTGTCCGGCTTTGACGGTCACCAGTTCACTGAGTTGGTCCCAAAATTCGCCTTTGAAGGGAAACTTGTCGATCTGCAAGTAGCCACCCTTTACCCAAAACTCGTTGTGGTGCTTAGAGGCCATGTAGTTGGCCAAGTGCAAACGAATACCTTCGGCAAGTTGGGCGTCGATGTACAAGTTTGCCTGCGCCAAGCTGAAGCCGGGGGCCAGGGCATAGAGTGCGTTGGCATCGGTGCCGGTGTTGTTGAGCGCGCCGGGGTTTTCATTTTTCAACGCTTGGAACTGCTGCGCGAAGCCTGCGCCGAGGCTGATTTTGCGGCCGCCGTATGGCTTTTGCAGATCTTCTTTCGTGGTCTCGAACATGTGTAGCCCGCGTTTGTCGTAGGGGCGGAAGAAATCTGCCTCGCCATATTGCACGATAGGCCCTTTGTCTTCTTCGCGTTCTTCTTGGGCAAACAGTGCGGCGGGAATGATGGTTGCCACAAACAAGGCCGTGGCCACCATACTTGTAAACCTATTTTTCATGATGTTTTGTGTTAATCGTTGTTACTGATAGACTGTCCGTATTATTATCCTAGTTTTTGCGTGTTGTTTAGTTCGGCATGAGCTTGCCGCTGTACTCCACAGTGATCGCGTCGCCAGTTTTAATGGTTCCC
Organism: uncultured Sphingobacteriaceae bacterium; assembly: GCA_964444885.1. Classification (GTDB taxonomy): domain Bacteria; phylum Bacteroidota; class Bacteroidia; order Sphingobacteriales; family Sphingobacteriaceae; genus CAYRGQ01. The sequence continues at coordinate 9,263 of CAYUIZ010000044.1, forward strand.
ATCATCACTGTAGGAGGCGTCACTTTGTATTCGGTCATGTTGAATTTCGTCGAACCGTCCACGGTGATGCTCTTGTCAGCTGGATTATACCTTCCAGTCGCGATGATCGTTGTTTGTTTGGCCGTGCCTGCGACATTCAGGTTGCCCGTAGCCCGCACTTGATAGGTGTTGGCTCCTGTACTGGTCACCGTGCCGTTTGTCATCGTGAAGGTGATGTTCTTCTGTTTGCTCGTGTTGAGTGCTTTGTAAGCGTTTTTGTCCAATCCGGAGCGATCGCTCTTGAGCGACTCAGCCGCGACGGTGAATGTCAGTGCGCTGATACCGGTCACGTTGCCGTCGGTGACCGTAAAGGTGGCGCGGGTGGTGCCGTTGGAGGCGCTCATGTCCCAGTCATGTAGGGTAGAGGTGCCTTTGACAGTCACTTTCGTTGCGGTGCTTTGGTAGTTCGTTTGTGCAATAGCGGGAGAGATCATAGTTACTAAGGCAGCAATAATTGCCCATCCCCAGTTTTTGGTTTGCTTTTTCATCGTTGTACTGTTTAAATTTTTCACTTCTTCTTTTAACAGGCGTATCCCCGATCGATCTGAGAATACACTGCAAACTTACCCCCAATACGACCAAGATTCCGTGGTCGAAAACAGGCAAAATAATGATGTTGGTTTCTTTTTTACAATGCGTTCAGGGTGTCATTTGAGCGCGTTTCTAGGCGAAATTTCTTGATTTTGTCCGTGCTAATATAATTTTATGATGACGGTTACTTTTTAGGTTTCCGAGGGTCGGTTTTT